>JASLBL010000483.1 GCA_030146615.1 Actinomycetes bacterium | reverse complement strand
CTCATCCCCTCCGAGCAGCGGGCGACCGTCCTGTCCTTCGACAACCTGCTCGGCTCCAGCGGCGGGGTGGTGATCCAGCCGGCCCTGGGCAAGGCGGCCGACGTCTGGAGCTACTCCACCTCCTACCTGGTCGGGGCGGCGGTGCAGCTGCTGGCGGTGCCGTTCACGGTCCTGGCCAAGCGGGAGCGGGCGAGCTCCGACCCGGTCGAGGTCGAGCCGGCCCAGCAAGGGGCTTGACAGACCGACCGGTCGGTTTTAAGGTCCGGACTGCCTGAAACCCTGCTCGAAGGACATCCATGTCGCCGACGGCAACCGACCGGGGCATCGAGACCCGCCGCCGCCTCCTCGAGGTCGCGGCCGAGGCCTTCGCCGACCGTGGGTATGTCGGAACCTCGCTGAACGACCTGATCAAGGCGAGCGGGGTCACCAAGGGCGGCTTCTACTTCCACTTCCCGTCCAAGGAGGCCCTGGCCCTGGCCACCCTCCGCCACAAGCAGGAGCAGTGGGCCGGGGCGGTGATGGCGTCCGTGCTGCGCCGCCCGCGGGCCGTCGAGCAGCTCGACGCCATGGTCGAGGCCCTCTGTGACCTGCACGAGCAGGACCGCGCGTGCCGGGCCATCAACCGGCTCTGCATTGAGCTGGGCGACGAGCACCCGGAGCTGCGCCCACAGCTCCGGACCCAACTCACCACCTGGATGGACATGGTGGCCGCGGTCATCCGCAAGGGCCAGGACGAGGGCGACATCCGGCCCGACGTCGATCCAGAGGTCGTGGCCGAGATCGCGGTCGAGTCCTTCATCGGCCTCGAGACCGTGTCCGAGACCCTGACCGGCCGGGCTGACCTGCGCCGCCGGGCCGGCGACTTCCGCGACTTCTGGCTCACCGCCATCCGCCAGGCCACCTGATCCGTTATGACGTCACCCAACGCACATCCATTGGCGATCTGAAAGATACCAACCGGTCGGTTCCGAATCGGCGAGGGGGAGACACATGAACAGCCTGATGGGACGGCTCGGGGCCTTCACCGTCAGACGGCGGTGGCTCGTGATCGGCGCCTGGGTGGTGCTGCTGGCCGTCATGGCCAGCTTCGCCCCGCGGCTGACCGACCGGCTCGGGTCCGGTGGGTTCGAGGTGCCGGGCTCCCAGTCTCTGGCCGTGCAGCGCGACCTGGAGCGGCGCTTCGCCAACCAGTTCCCGACCACCGCCCTGGTGACTGTCCACGACGAGGGCCGGACGGTCGACGACCCCGCCTTCCGGGCGGTCGTCGAGGGGATCGAGACCCGGGTCGGGGCGGTCCCGAACGTCGGCGGCGTGTCGTCGTTCGTCTCCGCCGGCAGCCCGGCCTTCGTCTCGCCCGACCGGCGTACCACCTACCTGGTCGTCGGGCTCACTGGCGACCAGAACACCCAGCTCGACACCGCCCCGGCGGTCGCCGAGGCGGCCCGTGAAGGCGTGCCCGAGGGGGTCGAGGTCGAGACCGGCGGGGCCGCCGCCTTCTACCAGCGCATGAACGAGATCTCCCGCCACGACCTGGAGCAGGCCGAGCGGGTGAGCTTCCCGATCACCCTGGTCGTCCTGCTGCTGGCCTTCACCAGCCTGGTCGCGGCCGGCCTGCCGATCATGCTCGCCCTGGTCAGCCTGGGCGTGACCCTCGGCATCCTGTACTTCCTGGCCGGCGTCACCGACATGAACGTGTACGTGACCAACACCGCCTCGATCGTCGGCATCGGCGTCGGCATCGACTACGCCCTGTTCGTGGTCACCCGCTTCCGCGAGGAGCTCCGCCGGGGCCGGACGGTGGCCGAGGCGGTCCCGATCACCCTGGCCACCTCCGGCCGGGCCGTGGCCCTGTCCGGAGCCACCGTGATCGTCGCCCTGGCCGGCATGTTCCTGGTCGACATCCAGGCGTTCCGGTCCATGGCCATCGGGTCGATGAGCGTGGTCGCGGTGGCCGTGCTGGCCGCCATCACCCTGCTGCCGGCCGTGCTCAGCCTGGTCGGCCACTGGGTCGACCGTCTGCGCATCCCGATGCCGCGCTCCCGGGCCGCCGAGGGCGAGGGGTTCTGGCACCGCTGGGCGGTCCGGATCATGCGCCGGCCCTGGGCATTCATGGCCGCCGCCCTGGCCGTGCTGCTTCTGCTGGCCGTGCCGTTCGCCGGCATCCGCCTCGGCCAGCCCGGCGCCGCCATCCTGCCTGAGGAGGAGAGCCCGCGGCTGGCCGCCGAGCGGCTGGCGACCGAGTTCGGGGCCGGGGTCACGGGCCCGATGGAGATCCTCGTCGACACCCCCGGCGGGGCCGGGGCCAGGGCCAACCTGGAGCGGGTGGACCGCCTCACCCGGGCCCTCCAGGCCGACGAGGCCGCGGTCAGCGTGCAGAGCCTGACCGCCGTCCTGCCCCAGGGCGACCTGGACGCCTACACCCGGCTGTACGCGGGCGGCCTGAACGGGGTCGACCCCGAGCTGGCCCCGGCGGTGGCCGGGCTGGCCAACTGGGACCGGGGCGCCGACCTGGCCCGGATCACGGTCGTGACCCGGGACGCCCCCGAGTCGGAGGCGGCCGAGGGCCTGGTCGACCGGGTCCGCGACGAGCTCGTCCCCGCCGCCGGGCTGGCCGGGCAGGCCAAGGTCGGCGGGGCCACCGCGCTCAACCTCGACCTGGCCCGCGAGATCTCCGGCCAGCTCCCGGTGGTCGTGCTCGCGGTCCTGGCCCTGTCGTTCGTCCTGCTGGCCATGGCCTTCCGCTCACTCGTCCTGCCGCTCCAGGCGATCGCCATGAACCTGCTGTCGGTGGGGGCCGCCTACGGGCTGATCGTGGCCGTCTTCCAGTGGGGCTGGGGCGAGTCGCTGCTCGGGTTCACCTCCGAGGGCCACATCGAGGTCTTCGTGCCCCTGTTCCTGTTCTCGATCCTGTTCGGGCTGTCCATGGACTACGAGGTCTTCCTGCTCAGCCGGATCCGGGAGGAGTACCTGCGCACGGGCGACAACGAGCTGGCCGTGGCCCACGGGCTGGAGAGCACGGCCCGCACCATCACCTCGGCGGCGCTCGTCATGGTGACGGTGTTCGCGGCCTTCGCAGCCGGGCGGCTCGTACCGTTCAAGGAGATGGGCTTCGGCCTGGCCGTGGCCGTGCTGATCGACGCCACCCTGGTCAGGACCATCCTCGTGCCGGCCGTGATGCGGCTGGTCGGGCGCTGGAACTGGTGGATGCCGGACTGGCTCGACCGCTGGCTCCCCAGGATCGCCCTGGAGACGGCCGGCGAGGGCCTGTCGCCGGTCAGGACCCGGGAGCCGGCCGGCCGCATCTGAGGCTGGGACGACCGAGGGCCCGGGCGCAGCCGCGCCCGGGCCCTCGGTGGCCGGCTAGAGGGCGGCGACCCGGGTCGGGGCGAGGGGCGGTCGCCGAGGCGGGACGGCGCCGGCGCAGGGCCGCCACCACGGCGACGACCAGGCCGAGCGCGACCCAGGCGGCCAGCACGACCAGGGGCCGCCGCCGGCGGCGCCGTCGAAGAAGGCGGTGCTGCGCAGCAGGCCGGTGTAGAGCGCGTCGGCGACCTTCTCGTCCTTGTCGCCGGTGTCGCCGGTCTCGCGGATGAGGCAGACCCGCCGGGTGACCCGCGGGTTCTCGAACACCGGCTGACCGTCGACCAGCACCGTGCCGCCCGACGCCTTGCGGAACCCGGCCAGCACCGACAGCAGGCTGGTCTTGCCGGAGCCGTTGCGGCCGAGCAGCCCGTAGATGCGGCCGCCGGTGAGATCAAGACGTAGGTCGTCGAGGGCGGTGACCGCAACGTAGCGGAGCTTCAGGCCCTTGGCCTCGACGTCCAGGGTCATCGGCCCTCCTTCCCGTCCAGCTGCTTGATCCGTGCCACGACCTCGTCGATCGGGATGCCGACGGCCTTGGCCTCGGCCACCATCGGGTCGACGACGTCGGAGAAGAAGGTCTCCCGGCGCTGCGCCCGCAGGGCGTCGCGGGCGGTCGGGCTGACGAACATGCCGATGCCTCGCTTCTTGTAGAGGACGTGCTCGTCGACCAGCTGCTGGAAGGCCTTGGCGACGGTGGCCGGGTTGATCCGGTAGTAGGCGGCGTACTGGTTGGTCGACATCACCCGCTCGTCGCCGCCCAGGGCGCCGCCGACCACCTCCGCCTTCACCTGGTCGGCGATCTGGCGGTAGATCGGGCTGTCGAGGGCTAGCCGTCCCCGGCCGGCCGCGAGGGGTGGCGGCGGGGCCACCAGCCGGGCACGGCCCGCCGGTAGGCCTGGTAGCGGGCGCCGAACTGCTCGGTCAGGGCCGGCTCCTCGTACCAGTGGACGAAGGCGACGAAGGCGGCCGCCACCACCGCGGCGTAGGGCAGCAGGGCGAGCCGGCCGAGCAGCAGGGCCTGCCCGACGATGGCGGCCAGCACGGCCAGGTACATGGGGTTGCGCACGTACCGGTAGAGCCCGCCCACGACCAGCTCCTGGGTCGGGGCCATCGGCGCCGGGGTCCCGAGCCCCTCGACCACGAAGCGCACGAACGCATGCACCAGCACCCCGGCCCCGGCGACCAGCAGCACCACCCCGGCGACCCGCACCGGCAGCCACCAGACAGACAGGTCCCGGGCCCGCCAGCCGGTCAGCCACCACGGGATCACCCCGGCCACCACCCCGGGCGCCAGCGCGAAGAACACCGCGCTGCCCACGGCCGCACCAGCCCTGCGCATGTCGTTCAGCCTACCGAGCCGAGCTACCAGCGGGACGTGATCTCCGGCCAGGTGGGCGGGGGGCCGGGGAGGGGATCGGACGAGGGGTTGTGCATGGCCTCGAGGAACAGGGCCAGGTACCGGTACCGGAGCTGGCTGGTCCGGGCCTGGTCGCCGAGGCGGATGGAGGCCAGCTGCTCGAACACCATCGACAGGTCGTTGACGTCGAGGTCGGGCCGGATGGCCCCCGACGCCCTGGTCCGCTCGAACAGCCGCTCGTTGAGCTCCTGGGCCGTGGCGGCGTCGCGGTTCAGCTCCTCGGTGGGGGTGAAGGTGCCGGCCAGGCGGGAGGTCAGCGAGTGGGTGTCGGCGTCGACCACCCGGCGCATGAACCGGGCGAATGCCTCCCAAGGGTCGCCGTCGTCCAGGGCCTCTTCGGCGGCGGCGATGTAGACCTTCAGCCCGTCGCCGCACAGGCGGCGCAGCAGCTCCTCCTTGCTGGCGTAACGCCGGTACAGGGCGCTGATGCCGACCCCAGCGTGCTCGGCCACGGCGGCGATCGGCGCCCCGGGGTCGGCCACGAACACCGCCCGGGCGGCGTCGAGAATGCGCTGGTCGTTGCGGGCCGCCTCAGCCCGCCGCCCGCTCATCGGGGTGGACGCGGTGCTCATGGCACCAGCATACCACTGGAACGTATCGTTCCGTTCTGATTTCTGATCGGACGGTCAGCTTCGGGTGGCGTTGCGGACGGCGTTCCGGGCGGCGCGGCCGTCCTCGGCGTCGAGGGCGAGGGTGGCCAGGCCCCGGCACTCAGCGAGGGTATGGGTGGCGACGGCGGCGCGGACGGCCGGAATGCTGACCGGGGCCATCGACAGGCTGGTGATACCGAGCCCGACGAAGACGAGGGCGAGCAGCGGGTCGCTGGCCGCCTCACCGCACACCCCGACCGGCTTGCCGAGGGCCTTGCCGGCTTCGGCGGTCATCCGGACCAGGTCGAGCAGGGCCGGCTGCCAGGGGTCGAGCAGGTCGGCCAGCTCCCCGGCCATCCGGTCGGCCGCATAGGTGTACTGGGACAGGTCGTTGGTCCCGATGGACATGAAGTCACTGGCCGCGGCCACATGCTTGGCCCTGATGGCGGTCGCCGGCACCTCGACCATCACCCCGCCCGAGGACAGCCCGTGGCCGCGCACCTGCTCGGCGAAGGCGGCCGCCTCGGCCGCGGTCGACACCATCGGCGCCATCACCCACACCTGGGCACCGCTGGCCTGGGCAGCCCTGGCCACCGCCGTCAGCTGCTCTTCCAGCAGCTCGGGGTGCCGCCGCGAGGTCCGCAGCCCGCGCACGCCCAGGGCTGGGTTGGGCTCGTCGGGCACGGTGACGAACTCCAGCGGTTTGTCGGCGCCGGCGTCCAGCGTCCGCACGACCACCTTGCGTCCCGGGAAGGCGTCGAACACCCGCTGGTAGACGGCCTGCTGCTCCTCCAGGGTGGGTGCGTTGGGGCGGTCGAGGAAGAGGAACTCGGTCCGGAACAACCCGACGCCCTCGGAGTCGGCCTCCGACGCCGGCCCCAGGTCCTTGTCGCCGGCGATGTTGACCAGCAGCTGCACCGGGTGGCCGTCCGAGGTGCGGCCGGGGCCGCTGACCGCCTGGAGGGCGGCCACCTTCCGCTGCTCCGCGTCGAGCGCCTCCTGGACGGAGGCCTCGTCGGGGGCGACGGCCACGGTTCCCTCGGTTCCGTCGACCAGGACCGTCTCGCCCTCGGGGATGGCGGTGGCGCCGTGAACGGTGACCACCGCCGGGATGCCGAGCGACTTGGCCAGGATCGCCGTGTGGCTGGTCGGCCCGCCCTCCTCGGTGATGATGGCCCGCACCCGGTCGGCGTCGAGGGTGGCCGTGTCGGCCGGGGCTAGGTCGAGCGCGACCAGCACGAACGGATGGCCGGGGTCGGGAACACCCGGCATGGGCACCCCCAGCAGGGTGGCCACAGTCCGGTTGCGCAGGTCGTCGAGGTCGGCGACCCGCTCGGCCATGTAGGGCCCGGCCGCGGCCAGCATGGCCCGGAACTCCTCGAAGGCGTCGACGACCGCGGTGATCGCCGCCTTGCCGGCCCGGACCCCGTCGGTGACCTTGGAGGCGAGAGTCGGGTCCTCGGCCATCATCGCCTGGGCGGCAAGCACGCTGGCCGCCTCACCGGGGGCGCGGGCGGCCCGCTCCTCCAGGTTGGTGGCGACCGCCTTCATGGCGGCCATGGCGGCCTGGTTCTCGGCCTCGGGGTCCCCGGAGGGGGTGGCGTCGGTCGGGACCACCGGAGGCGCGGCCATTTGGGCCACGGGCCCGGCGGCGACGCCGGGGCTGACCCCGATGCCGCTGAGCGAATCGGCCATGCCCTACTCCTCGCTGTCGAGGTCCCTGGCGACCAGGGCGGCCAGCTCGTCGAGGGCCTGGTCGGCGCCGTCGCCCTCGGCGGCCAGCACCACCTCGTCGCCCCCACGGGCGTCGAGGGCCAGCACCGACAGGATGCTGCGCGCGTCGACCGGGTCCCCGCCCGTCTTGGCGATGGTCACCTTCACCGGCTGCTTCGCCGCCGCCTGGACGAACATGGCGGCTGGCCGGGCGTGCAGGCCGACCTTGGAACCGATAACGACACGGCGTTCGGGCATGTGGAACCTCCGACTCCGGCACGCCGGGACGAGCCCGGCCCTCCCATGTGCCAGACAGTATCAACGGCGAAGCCCCCCGCCGACTAGTTCGACCCCTCTCGCCGCCTTTCGCGGGATGCTACTGTGAGGATCGAGCAGACTGGACTAGTCCACTTCTTCCGGAGGTCCGCTGTGCGAAGCCAGATGCGGGTCGAGATCGCCGAGCAGCCGGAGGCGCTGCGCCGCACCTTCGAGGCGCTGCTGCCCCAGGCCGCCGAGCTGGAGGCGCTGGCCCGCGACACCCGGCAGCTCCTGTTCATCGCCAGGGGCTCGTCGGACAACGCCGCGGTGTACGGCCACTACCTGTGCTCAGCCCGCGCCGGCCGCCTGACCTCGCTCGGCTCGCCGTCCCTGGCCACCGTCTACCACGCCGACCTCGACCTCCGGGGCGTCCTGGCCGTGGCCGTCTCGCAGTCCGGGGCCACCGAGGAGATCGTCACCACCCTCGACTGGGCCCGCCACCACGGTGCGCGAACGGTCGCGGTCACCAACGTGGCCGGTTCCCCCCTCGCCGAGCTCGCCGACGTCGCCCTCGTCACCCAGGCTGGCGACGAGCTCGCCGTGCCCGCCACCAAGACCTACACCACGCAGCTGGCCGCGATCGCGGTCCTCGCCCGCTCCCTCGCCCCCGCCGGCGCCGGCCTCGACCCAGGGGAACTGCTGCGGGTCCCCGACGCCGTGGCGGAGACCCTCGAGGTGGCTCCCGCCGCCGAGGAGCTCGCCCACCGGCTGGCCGACACGACCACCTTGGTGGTGTCCGGCCGCGGGTTCGCCTACTCGACGGCGCTGGAGATCGCTTTGAAGCTGAAGGAGACGTGCTACGTCACCGCGGTCGGCCTGTCCTACGCCGACCTGGTGCACGGCCCCATCGCCATCGTCGACGCCGACACCCCAGCCCTGCTGGTCGCCGCCGCCGACGGCCCAATGCTCCCCGAGATGACCAGCCTCGCCCACCGGATCGCCACCACCGGCGCCCCGGTCTACGGCATCGGCGGAGGCCCCGAGTTCACCGCTACCTGCGAGACCACCCTCCCCGTCCCCCCTGCCCCGAGCCGCCTGGATCCGGGATCCTCGGGATCCTCGGGCTGGCAGGCCGGGCTTCCCGAGCACCTGGCGCCGTTCGCCCTGGTGGTTCCCGGGCAGCTCCTGGCCGAGGCCCTGGCCAGGGCCAAGGGCCTCGACCCGGACGCGCCCCGCGGCCTTGACAAGGTCACCCAGACCGACGCCTGACGACCACCCGCCGGGCTCGACCGCGCGGTGGCTCGCCCAGCCCGCTGGCCCGGCGCGTTGCCCGCTGGCCCGGCACGGGCGCACCCTCCCCCGGCCCCGGCCGACCCCGGCGCGGTTAGCCGGGGGCGGCTCGGAGGAGCATGGATTCGCTGATGTAGGCCTGGTCCTCCATGAAGGCTCGGCGCCAGAGGAAGTACTCGGAGCGGGGGCGGTCGTCGGTGATCTCGGGGCCGGGGCCGATGAAGGACCGGAGCTGGTCGTCGGCCAGCCACTGGGAGCGGCGGATGACCTCGACCCAGCCGTCGGCGTCGGTCGGGGGATGGTCGGGCACGTCGTTCAGGTCGCGCAGGGCGGCGGGGGTGCCGAGGACCTGGCGGATGTTGGGCTCGGTGAACTCGAGCGGGGCGTCGGAGCCGAACATGAACACCCCGTGCCGGCCCGGCGAGAGCACCAGCCGGACGTGGCCGAAGACACCGGTGAAGGTGCGGACGTGCTCCTTGAAGTCGTCCATCGGGAGCGCATAGGGGATCCAGAGCATGAACACGCCGCCGGGCCGCAAGCGGGCCTTGCCCTCGGTCAGGAACTCACGTGTGTAGAGGACCACCGAGCCGGCGCTCTCGATCGGCGGCGCGGGGTCGACGGCCACCAGGTCGTAGGTCTTCCGGGACAGCCGGACATAGTTGCGGCCGTCGCTGACGATCACCCGCCCCTTGGGGTGGTTCAGGTAGTCGTCGGCGTCGGGGAAGAACACGGGCATGCGGCTGGGGACGGTGGGAGACAGCTCGACGGCGTCGGTGCGCATCCCGAGCTGGAGCCCCGAGCGGTAGGTGCCGCCCATGCCGAAGGCGATGACCAGGAAGTCGCTGGCGTCCGGGCGCAGCGCCTTGGACAGGTAGCCCATCAGCTTGGTGTCCACGGTCAGCGAGGTCATCCCCACCCCGCCGACGAGGAGCCGCCGGCCCTTGGCCGGCCCGCCGACGGTGTCGACGGTGGCCAGCTCGTCCTCGGCATGGGTCACCGGGAGGCCGGTGCGGATCAGCTCGTTCTGGGTCTTGGTGCGGGTGACCGGCAGGTCGAGCGACGACGCGACCAGGCCAAGCACCGCCAGCCCGGCCATCCCGGCCGCCACCACTCGGCCCCGCCCCATGCTCGCCCGCGGTGGACCGGCGTCCGCCGGCGCCTTCTCTCGGTCCGCCTCCGAGCTCTGGCCGGCCCACCGAGAACCGGCGTCTGCCCGTGCGCGCCCCACCGGGTCGGCGGCGAACAAGGCCGCGCCGGCGAGGAGGTTGAGGGCGCCCAAGAGGAGGATGGAGCCGTTGGTGCCGAGGGTTCCGGCGAGGACGAAGGCGGCGCCGAACGAGCCGAGGATGGAGCCGCCGGTGTTGGCCGCATAGAGCAGGCCAACGCTGCCACCGGCCGCCTCCGCCGACGGGGTGGCCAGCCGGCCGGCGAGCGGGAACGCGTAGCCCATCAGGATTGTCGCCGGGAGGAGCACGACCACGGTGCGGACCACGAACGGGACGTGGCCGACCATCCCGCTGCCGAGCACGACCGTCGCCTGGGCGAGGACGCCGACCCCGGCC
>JASLBL010000227.1 GCA_030146615.1 Actinomycetes bacterium | reverse complement strand
TGGGCGACCAGGTCGTCCTTGGCGTGGGCGACGTTGCCGCCGATCGACGCCGCCGTACCGCAGATGACCAGCAGCCAGCCATAGCCCGCGCCCTTGGCGCCGCGGCGGGAGCGGCTGACGATCCGGAACATCCCGTAGATCGCTGGCCCATCCGCCACCACTGGAACGGCGGCAGCCTGCCACCAGCTGTAGCCGGCCTGGACCCCCAGGGCGTACAGCGAGGTAGCCGAGACGGCATAGGAGCACAGGGCGATGACCACGGCCACGGCCACCCCCAGCTGCAGGGTGATTCGGTCCAGCCGAGACACGCCCCCAGCGGCTGGACGCGGCGGGCCGGACGCTGAGGTGGCCGGTCGCCGGGCTGGGTCGGCCGGCCGGGTGCCGTTGCCCTCGGGGTGGGGGAGGGGCGGCATCAGGCCGCGGCCTCGCCTTCGTCGGTCGGCCGCAGCACTTCGACGGTGGCCAGGTCGTCGACCTGCATGGCCGGGTGCGGCACGGCGGCGTCCACGGCCATCGCGAGGGTGACCAGGCGGCGGGAGCGGAACCAGGGCCGCAGTCGGATCCGGACCGGCGGCAGATGCCCATACACCAGCAGCGCCCGTCGGGGCTTGAGTTGGCGCAGCGCCTCCGGCGGCAACAACCGCCGATATGCCGTCGAGTCGGTGTAGGAGGCGCGGCCGTCGCCGCCGGTCGTCTCCGACGTCTGGGTCACGGCCTCGTCGCCGACCAGCTTGGACGCGAGTTCCAGGGAGGCCGGGTCGGCCTGGCCGGAGAGGAGCAGCTTGGCTCGGTGGCCGTTGAGGACGGTCGAGGCGCGGTGGCCGTAGCGGTGCTGGAGTTGGGCCTCGTCGTGCCAGATGGTCAACAGCTGGATGCCTTGGCCGCGGCCGGTGGTGGCCAGCTGGGGGAGCTTCTTGATGGCGGCGCAGTTGCCGGCCTCGTCCAGGCACACGAACAACCTGGGGTCGAGCATGCCGCCGGGCTGGGCGGCGGCGAGCTGTTCGGCCTTGTAGATGACGACGGACACCAGGAGCTCGAACAGGGGCCGGAGCCGCTCCTGCTCGGAGGCGGGGGCGTACAGGTAGAGGGTGTTGTTGGCCCCGGTCAGCAGCTCATCCAGGTCGAGGTCGCAACCCTCAGCCGAGGCGGCAATCACCGGGTCCCCATAGACATCCAGGAGGGTCTCGGCGGTGCCGTAGACCGAGCCCATGGTGTTGTCGGGGCGGCTGGTGCAGGCCGCCCAGGCGTCCAGGGCTTGTTGGTTGCCGATCTCCATCAGGGCCTGGGCGACATCGTCCACGTCTTGGACGTCGACCCAGCGGGCCACATCGGCCATGGTGCGGCCGGTGCCGGCGGCCGCGAAGAGGAGGACCGAGAGGAGCTTGGCGCCGAGCAACTGCCAGTAGTTGGCCTCCTCGGCCCTGTAGCCAGAGACGTCGGCGGCGTCGGCGAGCATGCGGCCGATCCGCCGAGCGTCCGCATAGGTGCGGCAGTCGGCCAGCGGCGTCCACCGCGCCCCTGGAACGCCGGAGAGGCCGAGGGGGTCGTAGACCCAGACGGCCCCAAGGCTGGCCCGGTGGGCACAGGTCGCCCGCAGGACATCGGGTTTGATGGAGGTGGTGACTAGATTCCCCTGCCATTCCAGGATGGCCGGGATGACGAGGCCGTGGGTCTTGAACGACCCCGGTGGGCCGAAGGCCAGCACCGAGTGGCACTGCTCGACGGCCAGGTACAGCCGGCCGAGCAGGCGGTCTCGGATGCGGTCGCGGCGGCCCAGGATGATCCGTCCTCGCCGCGGCCCCACCACGAGCAGTCGGCGCAGCTGCCACCAGCTCGCCCACCTAGCGCCCCGCTGGCGGCGGCCACGACGGGCCCGGGGCGAGACCAGCCGGACCAGGAGCCCGTAGGCGAGGGCGGGCACCCAGAAGGTGAGGATGGCGGCGGCGTACATGCCGACCGGGCCGGGCAGCAGCGGCTGGACGTCCGATGGCCAGGCCTTGGCGGGGTCGTCCCAGGTGCCCGGCAGGCGCAGCAGCACCCCGAGCATGTCGACCAGGCGCACCGGCAGATGCTCATGGGCGCCGAAGAGGATGGCGGCGACCTGACCGATCAGCCACACCAGCCCGCAGGCGGCAAATAGCAAGGCTGCGATGACCAACCAGAAGGTATCGGGGACGTACTGGTGGTCGCGGTAGGGGTCGCGGTCATGCCACATCGGCGTTGCCTCCTCGCCGGCGTCGGCGGGCACGGGTCAGTTGGGCCTCGCGCAGGCACCTGCGGCAGCGGCGTTGGCCGTCGGGGGCGTAGTAGGTGTTCTCCGCCGTGAAGCGATGGCCGCGCTTGCAGTGGGTCTTGCTGGCCTGGGGATGCCTGGTGGGCGCCTGGCGGCTTTGTGGTCGACCGGCCCGCTCCTGGGCGATGAGGCGTCGGACGATCTGCTGCGGCTGGCCGCCCCAGATGCCGTACTGCTGGCCGGTCCGGACGGCGAACGTCAGGCAGTCGTCCCGCACCGGGCAGGCCTCACAGATGGCGATGGCCTCAGCCTGGAGCTCCGGGGTGTCGGCGAAGAACGGGTCGTAGTCAACCGAGACGACCTCGAGGCAGGCGGCCTGATTGCGCCAGCAGCGGACCTCGGTCATGTCGCACGCTCGCGATGCATGTCGTATCGCCTGCTGGTCAGGCCGATTCCGAACCCGACGACGGGTCCTGCCCAAGAAGACGGAGCAGCGCCGCCCGTGGCACCAGGATTCGGCGGCCTATACGGCACACCGGCAGCTCGCCGCGGTGCGCGGCCTCGTAGGCGAGCGAGGTCGAGATGCCAAGCCGACTGGCGGCTTCGGCCAGGGTGTATGTCAGCTTGTCGTCGTCGAGGCTGGCGGGTTCTTCCCCGGGCAGGGTGGTGCTGGTGTTCCGCTCGTCCAGCATCTAGGCGCTCCTTCCGTATGCACCCTGTCCTCGGAGGTGGTCACCCACGTACCGAGCGGGCTGGCGTGACGCCTCATACGGTGGAGCCCGGCCAGAGCCGGCGGAACTTGACGACCGTTGACGGCAGTTGACGCGCGCGCGTCAACCCCTAGTCCGCCGTAAGCTTGGCGAATTCATCGCGCAGGGCCTGCCAGGGAAACAGATCGCGGCTGGCTGGTCCCAGGTTAGGCGTTGGGAGCGGGTGAGCTTCTGGATCGAACAGGAGGCGCACGCCTAGGGCCTCTAGGTCCGCCATGCTGCGTCGGAATGCTGGATGCCGAGCGAGGGCGATGTTCGGGAACGGCACTGCTATCACCGGCAGGCCTAGGCCCAGCGCCTCGTTGAGTATCCCGAGGGCCAGCGTGTCGCTGATACCGGCCGCCCACTTGTTGACGGTGTTGAATGTGGCCGGCGCGACCACGATCGCGTCCGGAGGTGGCAGCACATCCGGCTCATCCGGCTGCTTGTAGTCATAGCGAACGACGTGGCCCGTTAGGTTGGCCAGATGGTCCAAGTCCATGAACTTGAGCGCCGAAGGGGTGGCGATAACGCACACATCCCAGCCGTTCGCTTGGGCCTCCTCAACAAAGGCTGGCAGGTCGCCCGCCGGGCGACCTCCGCAGGCAATGACGTACAGCACTCGATGAGGTCGATCCGGGTCAGGCACCTGGACTCCTTGGAGTTACGCGACAACGCCGATCCGAGCCGACAAGTCGCGCAGCCCTGGCGTCGCGGCGCGCCGCTCACGCTTGAGCAGGACCATGACCAGCTCAGATGCAATTGGGTTGTAGCGTACTTCCTCAG
>JASLBL010000570.1 GCA_030146615.1 Actinomycetes bacterium | reverse complement strand
CTTTTGCCCTCTGAGCAGCCAATATAGGCAGGCCAAGCCCCGGAGATAAGGCGGTTGCCCGATGCGGGCACCCTACCTCAGGAACGGATCATGGCTGCGACAGGAACGAGCATCGACCCTCGACCAAGGAGCAGCCCATGTTCCCCACCGCCCACCCGGACATCTCGGGCCACCTGGCCAGCGAGCGGGTCGCCGGCCTCCGGACCGCCGCCGCCCGCTACCGTGCCGGCCGCCCCGTCCTGGCCCGGTGGCGCCCGGCCCGCTTCGTCGAGCCGAGCGACCTGAGCCGGGTCGTCCCGGCCCCGGTCACCGAGACCCCGCACGTGGCCGCCTCCACCTCCTCCCCTTCCAAGGCCGGCCGGGCCGCCTGAGCGGCCCGGTCCCGGCCCCCCGGAGCCGTCGTAGGTGGCTGGTAGCCTGGCCAGCATGCTGGCCGTCCGGACCGGGCTGAGCCCGGTGATGATCGGACGCGCCGCCGAACTGGCGCGTCTGCGCGAGCTCGCCTCCACCACCGGCGACCCGGCCGTCGCCCTGATCAGCGGCGAGGCCGGCATCGGCAAGACCCGCCTGGTCGCCGAGCTGGTCGCCACCCTCGACCCCACGTGGCCGGTGCTCGCCGGCCAGGGCAGCCAGGGCGCCCCCGGGCGGCCGTTCCAGCTGCTGCTGGAGGCGGTCGAGCCGCAGGTGGCCACCTGGGACGCCGTGCCCGAGCCGCTCGCCGACCGTTCCGAGCCGCTGCGCCTGCTGCTGGCCCCGGTCGCCCCCAAGCTGGCCGGCCACGCCGAGCGCGAGTACGGGCAGGAGGAGCTGCTGCGGGCCGCGGTCGCCCTGGTCCGCGAGCTGGCCGGCCCACAAGGGGCCCTGCTGGTGTTCGAGGACCTCCACTGGGCGGACGCCGAGAGCATCGCCCTGTTCGGCCGCCTGGCCGTCACCCCCGACCTGCCGCTGCTGCTGGCCGGCACCTTCCGGCCCGAGGGCGTCGGCCGCCGCCACCCCCTGGTCGAGCTGCTGGCCGAGCTGGAGCGCCAGCGGGTGGTCGCCACCATCGCCCTGGAGCGCCTCGGCCGGGCTGGGGTGGCCGAGCTGCTGGCCGCCGTCTACCGCCACCCGGTGCCGTTCCAGGTCGCCGAGGCGCTACACCGGCGAACCGGGGGCAACCCGTTCTTCCTGGAGGAGCTGGTGGTCACGGCCGGCCGGGCCGACCCGTCGCGGCTGGCCGACCTCCCGCTGCCGTGGAACCTGACCGAGGCCGTGCTCCGCCGGCTCGACGGCCTCGACGCCGGCCAGCGCCGGGTGGTCGACGCCGCCGCCATCCTCGGCCGGCGCATCTCCTTCGACCTGCTGGCCGCCGTCACCGGCAGCGGCGAGGACGAGCTGATCGCCATCCTGCGCGACCTGGTGGCCGAGAACGTGATGGTCGAGGAGGAGCCGGACGTGTTCGCCTTCCGGCACGCCCTCACCCGGGAGGCGATCGCCGGGCGGCTGCTGGGCCGGGAACGGCGCCGCCTCCACGAGAAGGCCCTGGCCGCCATCCAGGAGGCCGGCGGCGACGACTGGGCGGCGGTCGCCTGGCACGCCCAGGGGGCCGGCCGCTACGACGAGCTGGTCGAGGCGGCCCGGGCCGGGGCCTGGAGCTACCTCCAGCAGGGCTCCACCGCCGAGGCGCTGCGGCTGGCCGAGACCGGCCTGTCCGAGGCCGACCGCGACCTCGACCTGCTCGCCGCCGCCTCCAAGGCGGCCTGGATGATCGGGCTCCAGTCGCCGGCCATCGAGCACGGCGAGCGCTGGCACCGGGAGGCCGCGGCCAGCGGCGACCCCGAGCTGGAGGCCAGGGCCCTGATCCACCTGGCCCGGCTCTACTGGGAGGCGCGGGACTTCCAGCGCCAGTGGCGGACCGTCTGGGCCGCCCTCGCCGTGGCCGAGCCGCTCGGGGAGGGCGAGACCCTGGCCCGCGCCTACAGCCTGGTCGCCGAGGCCCACATGCTGAACGACCAGCACGCCGAGGCCGTCGAGTGGGCCGACAAGGCGCTGGCCATGGCCGACGCCGTCGGCTCCCCGGCCGTTCGGGCCTCGGCCCTGGTCAACAAGGGCACCGCCCTGGCCGACACGCCCGACCGCCACGACGAGGGCATCGGCCTGCTCGAGCAGGCGGCCGCCGAGGCCGAGGCCGGCGACTTCGGCTACCTGCTCCACCGGGCCCTCTACAACCTGCTCGTCCACCAGCTGGGCAGCTGGCCGCCGGAGCGCAGCCGCGAGGTCCTGCGGCGGATGCAGGAGACCGGCGAGCGGACCGGCCGCGGGTCCGAGGCCCCCGGCTGGGCCATGCACCGCAGCGAGATCGCCATTGTCGAGGGCGACCTGGAGACGGCTCTGGCCGCCGTCCGCGGCGCCCGCCGCTCCGAGCTGGTCCCGCTGGAGGGCTGGATCGACCCCCTCTGGATCGACCTGCACGAGGCCAGCCTGCTGCTGGAGGCGGGCCAGCTCGACCAGGCGGAGGCACTGCTGGGCAGGCACCAGGACGGGACCGCCGGGGTCTCACCCTGCGACGCCGCCTGGCTGTGGGCGGTCCGCCTGGCCGTGGCGGCCCGGCGGGACGACCTGGCGGCGACCCGGGCCGCCCTGGCCGCCTACATGACCGCCCCGGCCTGGCGGGGCTGGAGCTGGAAGCACGGCACCCTCGGCATCCACGGCCTGGTCGCGGCCGTCCGGGCCGGGCTGCCCCCGGGCGAGGTGCGCCCGCTGCTGGAGGTGGTCGACGCCGCCGCCCCCGACACCGGCGACCGCTGGAGCCCGCGCCGGGCCGGACGCCAGCACCTGGAGGCGGCCCTGCTCGAGGCCGCCGGCGACCACCGGGGCGCCCTCGACGCCTACCGCCAGGTGCTCGCCCACGCCGACGTCTACCGGGCCGCCTTCCTGCTCGCCGACTGCCACCAGGGCGCCGCCCGCTGCCTGCTCGCCCTCGGCGAGGAGGGTGACGCCCGCGACCACGCCGGCCAGGCCGCCGACCTGCTCGACCGCTGGCCCGGCTGGCGCCGCGACGACGCCGCCGCCCTCCTGCGCCGCCTCGGCCACGGCCAGCCCGCACCCGCCGACCCGTCCCCCCTCACCCCCCGCGAGCGCGAGGTCGCCGCCCTGGTCGCCGAGGGCTGCTCAAACGGCGAGATCGCCCGCCGTCTCTACATCTCGACCAAGACCGCCTCGGTGCACGTCTCCAACATCCTGGCCAAGCTCGACATGACCTCCCGCACCGAGGTCGCGACCTGGGCCGTCCGGGGCGGCCTGGTCCCGTCCGGGCGGGGAGGCTGAGCGGCTCGGGCCGATCGCACGGGTATCATCCGGTTTGCGCACGCTCACCATCGGCCTGAAGGGACCCCGCATGCCGGAGCCCGGTGCCATCGACGACACGGGGACGCAGCAGGTACCGCCCGAGATCAACACCAACGTGCCCCAGTCGGCTCGGGTGTATGACTACTGGCTGGGAGGCAAGGACCACTTTCCCGCCGACCGGGCGCTGGGGGACGCGATCGCCGAGGCGCTGCCCACGATCCGCACCCAGGTGCGGGCGCAGCGGGCGTTCCTGGGGCGGGCGGTGCGCTACCTGGCCCGCGACGCCGGCATCCGCCAGTTCCTGGACATCGGCACCGGCATCCCGACCGCCGGCAACGTCCACGACGTCGCCCAGCAGACCGCCCCCGAGTCGCGGGTGCTGTACGTGGACAACGACCCGATCGTGCTCGCCCACGCCCGGGCGCTGATGGCCGGGACCCCGGAGGGGTCGGTGGCGTTCATCCAGGCCGACCTGCGCGAGCCCGAGGCGATCCTCGGCGACCCGGCCGTGGCCGCGACCCTCGACCTCGCCCAGCCCGTCGGCCTGGCCCTCGTCGGGGTCATGCACCACCTGCGAGACAGCGACGACCCCCGCCGGGTCGTCGCCACCCTGGTCGGCGCGCTGGCCCCGGGCAGCTACCTGGTGCTGTCGCAGTCGACCCCCGACTTCGACCCGGAGGCGATGCGGAACCTGGCCGCTGCCTCGGAGCAGGGCGGGATCCCCAACGTGCCCCGCAGCCTGGCCGACACCGAGCCGTTCTTCGCCGGCCTCGAGCTGGTCGAGCCCGGCCTGGTGCCGATGGCGGACTGGCGGCCGGATCCCGGTGCCGAGCAGGACCCACGCAGCGTCTACGCCTACGGCGGGGTCGCCCGCAAGCCCTAGGCCGGATCGCCGAACGCTGGCGGGTCGCCTCCGTAGAATGGCGGGATGCGACTTCTGCTGCTGTTGCGACATGCGGTGACCGAGCACACCGGGGCGCGGCTGTCGGGGTGGACGCCGGGGCTGCACCTCTCGGAGGAAGGCCAGCGGCAGGCCAAGGAGCTGGCCGGGCGGCTGGAGGCGGTGCCGCTGGACGCGCTGTACGCCAGCCCGCTGGAGCGGTGCCAGGAGACGGCAGCGGCGGTGGCCGAGGCCAAGGGGCTGAACGTCGAGACCCTGGAGGACATCGGGGAGGTCCGGTACGGGGACTGGACCGGGCGGGCCCTCAAGGAGCTGGGCCGGGAACCGCTCTGGAAGGTGGTGCAGTCGAGCCCGTCGGCGGCGCGGTTCCCCGAGGGGGAGTCGCTGTTCGAGATGCAGGCCAGGGCGGTGCTGGCCATCGAGCGGCTGCGGGAGGCCCATCCGAGGCAGACGGTGGCGGTGTGCAGCCACGCCGACGTGATCAAGGCGCTGACCTGCCACTACCTGGGCATGCACCTGGACCTGTTCCAGCGGGTGGTGGTCAGCCCGGCGAGCGTGACCGCGTTCGCCTTCGGGCCCGGGCCGTACCTGGTGCGGCTGAACGACACCGGGGGGAACGGCGACCTGGCCCCGCCCCGGCGGGCCCGGCGGCGCCGCAGAGGGGAGGCGGCCGGTGCCAAGCCGTGACCTCGACCCGGTCACCCGGCTGACCGCCGACGCGGTTGGCGAGCCCGGCCAGCGCACCTTCTACCTCCAGGCCGCCTCCGGGACCGACCAGGTGACCCTGCTGGTGGAGAAGGAGCAGGTCCGGCGGCTGGCCGAGAGCCTCCAGAGCTGGCTGCCCGAGCTGGCCGCCGACCGTCCCGAGGACCCGGGCGAGGCGGCCGCGGCCGAGGCCGGTCAGCTGGACCTGGCCCCGCCGCTGGAGCCCGACTTCCGGGTCGGCCAGCTGTCGCTCAGCTACGACGCCGACCGCGACCGGGTGGTGATCGAGGCCACCGAGCTCCAGGCCGGCGAGGACGAGGACCAGGACCCGGCCGAGCTCCCCGACCCGCTCACCGTCCGCCTGTTCGTGACCCGGCCCCAGCTCCGGGTGCTGGCCCGCCACGGCTCCCAGGTGGTGGCCAGGGGCCGGCCGCTCTGCCCCCTGTGCGGCAACCCGCTCGACCCCACCGGCCACATCTGCCCGGCCCAGAACGGCCACCGCCCAAGCGCGACGTGACCACCAGCGCCCCCGATCCTGGCCAGCACGAGCGTGCGGTGATCTCCCAGCAGCGGGCCCGGGCGTTCCTGGCCGAGGGCGAGCTGGAGCTGCTGGGGCGCATCCCCTGGGCCTCGAACGCGACCATGCTGGCCAAGGTGACCCACGAGGGCCTGGAGGGGCTGGTCGTCTACAAGCCGGCCCGGGGCGAGCGGCCGCTGTGGGACTTCCCCGACGGCACCCTGTACCGGCGCGAGGTCGCCGCCTACCTGGTCTCTGAGCAGCTCGGCTGGCGGCTGGTGCCGCCGACGCTGGCCCGCGACGGCCCCCTCGGGGTCGGCTCGGTCCAGCTGTACGTCGACGCCGACCCCGAGGTCACCGCCTTCGAGCTGCTGGCCGACGGCCACCCGGCCCTGCCCCGGATCGCCGCCTTCGACGTGGTCACCAACAACGCCGACCGCAAGGCCGGCCACTGCCTGTCCGGACCCGATGGCCAGGTCTGGGCGATCGACCACGGGCTCTGCTTCCACGTCCAGGCCAAGCTCCGCACCGTGCTCTGGGACCTGGCCGGGGCCGAGCTGGAGGCGCCGGTCCTGGCCGACCTGGACGCCCTCGCTGACGAGGCGGCCGGGGGCGACCTTGCCGACAGCCTGGGCGAGCTGCTCGACCCGGCCGAGGTGGCCGCCATGGCCAGGCGGGCCAAGGCCCTGGTCAGGAGCGGCCGCCTGCCCTCGCCGAGAGGCGAACGGGCCTATCCATGGCCACTGGTCTGAGAAAATTCTTATGATCACGCTCCAGCGGCAAGGGTACGATTCGGCCGCAAATAGCTTGCCGGTCTTGAGCTCTTCTGCTTACCCCCGAGGCCGACAAGGTGGGAGGTGCGCCACGTAGGGGTTCCGTGCAACGCGGCAATGGCCCCCGGTCACGATGCCGCTCCCGATCTCAGGTCCATGACCGCGGTGGGCGGCGGGCCACGACTCCGGACAGGAGGTACGACTCAAGTGCATCGTTTGCGTACGGCCAAGCTGGCGGCGCTGCTCGTCGGTCTCGCCATGGTCGCCGCGGCCTGCGGCGGCGGCGGGGACGAGGGCGGCGAGGCCGGCGGTGGCAGCACCCAGATCCAGCCTGGCGGCACCCTGAACTACGCCGCCGACCAGGAGCCCACCGGCTTCAACAACAACACCTCCAAGGACAACGGCACCTCGGTCCTGAACATCGTTGTCGGCATGTTCCCGTTCGCGTTCCACGCCCAGCCTGACTTCACGGTCAAGATGGACGACGCGTTCCTGGAGTCGGCCGAGCAGACCAGCGAGGACCCCCAGACGATCGTCTACAAGATCAAGGAGAACGCGATCTGGTCGGACGACACCCCGATCACCGCGGACGACTTCCAGTACTTCTGGGAGCAGCAGAACGGCACCATCAAGGACAACGACGTCGCCTCGACCACCGGCTACGACCAGATCGAGAGCGTCGAGGGGTCCGACAACGGCAAGACGGTGACCGTCGTCTTCAAGACCCCGTTCGCGGACTGGAAGGGCCTGTTCTCCGGGATCCTGCCGGCCCACTACGTCAAGGAGCGCCCGGGCGGGTGGAACACCGGCCTGGACAAGGAGCCGGAGAAGATCCCGGTCGGCGGCTGGTTCAAGGTCGACAACTACACCCAGGGCCAGAGCCTGACCCTCGTCCGCAACGACAAGTACTTCGGGCCCAAGGCCAACCTGGACTCGGTGGTCTTCCGGTTCCTGCC
>JASLBL010000398.1 GCA_030146615.1 Actinomycetes bacterium | reverse complement strand
ACGTCGGCGGCCAGCAGATCGCAGCGGTCCCGGCCGGGGCAGGTCACCGGATCGACGCGGCTGTCCTGCGTGAGCGCGGCCCGCACATGCCTCCCGATGAACCCGGATGCGCCGAAGACCAGGACGTGGGTCATACCCGCTCCTGGAGGCGCTCGGGAAGCAGGATCGGTTGCAGGCTGGCAAAGACCCGGTTGGCCTCGTCGTAGTCGTCCGGCCGGCCAATGTCCAGCCAGTAGCCGTTGAACTCATAGCACGCCGGAGGGCGGCGCTGCTGCAGCAGGTCCAGGACGAGCTGATCGAAGCCGAAGGCCAGCCCTTGGGGGTACGGCTCGATCGTCGCGCGGGACATGCCGTACACGCCCATGCTCACCCGGTAGGTCAGCGAGGGCTTCTCGGTGAAGCCCACGATCTTGGCATCGGTGACCTCCAGCACGCCGAAGTCGATCTTCGCCGACCGCAACGCCGTCGCGACGGTGAGCGGTGCCCCGGACAGCACGTGCGCCTGCAGCAGGTCGCCAAAGTCGAGGTCGGTTAGGACATCCCCATTCATGACCAGGAAGTGCTCAGGCAGCCGGTCGCGCAGCCCAAAGAGCGGCCCGACGGTCGAGAGGGGAACCGTCTCCTCGGCGTAGTCGATCTGCATGCCCCATTGCGAACCGTCCCCGACAAAGGCGCGGATGAGCCGGCCCATATGGTTGATCGCCAGCGTCACCGACCTGAACCCGTACGCCGAGAGCTGGTGCAGGACGATATCAAGGATCGCATGGCTGTCACCGATCGGGACCAGGGGCTTGGGCAGCGTGGTCGTGTACGGCCGTAGCCGCACACCCTTTCCACCGGCCAGAATTACTGCATGCATTTCGCGCCTCCCTAACTTTGTGCACTACCTGTGATATCGGGCCTGGCCGAGGCGGCCGGTCAGAGCGGTCAGGAACAGCAGGAGCAGCAGCAGGGCGCTGCCCAGGAAGACGGTGGTCTCCGCCAGCAGGCTGAGCTTCGGCAGCAGCGCCGATACCAGCGCGACGTGGACGGCGGTGCACCCGGCCAGGGAACCGCAGAGCCATCCGTATCTGGCCATGCCGGCAAGCAGGAACGCGAGGAAGTAGGCGCCCGCGAGCAGGACGCTGGCCGCGGTCATCACGACTCCAGCGGAGGTGAGGCGGTGGGCGGCGTGCAGGGCGGTCAGCAGCGCCACTCCGAACAGCGCCACCACCCCCAGGCAGGCAGCAACGTTGCCGGCCAGCAGCAACCAGATGCGTGTCACGAATTCCCGGGGGTAGCGAACGCGTGTGAGCAGGACCCGGGCCTGCTCAACGAAGCGCTTCGCGCGCCATTCGACGACGCCCATGCCGACAATCAACGGGACACCGGCGATCGGCACGTCGAAGCCGTCCTGGAGGTGCCGCCCTTGTGCGGACAACAGGTACGCCGCCGACAGCGCGGCGTAGGCCACCACCAGGGGAAGCTGCCCCAGCTCGCCGCGCAGGCCGTCAGCCAGCGGCGGCTCAGGACGCTCGCGCCGACCTCTGGTTTTGCTGAGAGCGATGCCAAAGGCGACCGCCACAGATCCGAGCCCGACGCCGATGGCCAAGGGGAGGAGCCGTGCACCGCCAGCGAGGTAGCCGATGCCGGTCGCCACTGCCGGGACCATCGCCGCGAACAGCCAAATCTCGCAGCGGTAGAACACGAGCAAGGCACTGGCCATCTGGTAGGTCATCTGGACGACCGCCAACGCGATCATGCCGTAGCCGATGTGGCTCGTTGCCACCACCGCGAGACTGGCGGCGGCGGCAACCGGTAGCCCGGCCAAGGCCGACCAGCGCAGCACCCGTGCCGCCGAGTCGGGGTGGCCACGGCCAAGCAGGCGGTAGGCCAGCCACGTCGCGCCGCCCGCCCACACCCAACCGACGAAGCCTGCCAGCACCAGCCCCAGCACCAGCGACCGGCGGCCGAGGACGGCGAGCGCCGCCGGAAAGACGGCTGCCGGGAGGAGATAGAGCAGACCGTGGGTGATGTCACGCAACGCCGGCCCCCAGCGGCGGGCCGTTCCCGGTGCCGCCACGGTCGTCGATCTCGTCGGGCCGGCCCGGCGGCGCACCTCCTCGGCCAAGGCAAACACATCGGCATAGCCGAAACGGGCCCGCGCCATGCTGTCGGTGATGCCGTCGGCCTCGAGCGACGCGGCAACCTGCAGCGCGTCGACCGCTTGGGCGACGACCGGCCGTACCCGCTCGACCAGTTCGTCGATCGGATCGCTGGCAATGCCAGCCTGCTCGACCGGCTCACCTTCGTGGATCGATGCACCCGGGTCCCTCGGGGTGTCGTCGGCGACCACGCGGGCCACGGCACCCATCGCGGTCGGGGTGGGAACCATCAGCGTTCCGCTCCGACGGGTGCGAGCGGCTCCCTGAAGTACGTCGGCAGTACGCTGGCGATGCGGTCGACCGCGATCTCCAGGACGAGGTCGACGTCGATGTCGCCGCAGCCAAACTCACACCGCAGCAGGCTGAAGACCTCATCGGCCAGGTACTCGGCGTCGTTCCCGCAACGGGGGCAGACAAGCGTGGGCTTCCTGACTGCCGCGACCGTCGCACGGTCAAGGGCCAGGGACCCCTCGTCAGGCTGCTGGCCTTCCTGTCGCACCCGGTCCAGGTCCCCGATGCCCATCATCTGTTGTGGCACGGCGGACCGATCCGGCTCGACGCCGGTGACGTGCTCGTAGACCGTCCGGTACGCGCCGAGCGAGTGCTGCAGCGTGAACAGCTCCATCACCCGCGCCCGGGCGGCCACCGCCAGGCGCTGCCGGAGGGCGTCGTCGCGCAGCAGGCGGATGCAGGCTTGGGCGACCGCGGAACTGTCACGTGGCGCCACGACAAAGCCGGTGTCGGCGACCGCTTCTGCGACCCCTCCGACGTTGGTGCAGACCACCGTGCGTCCGCAGGCCATGGCCTCGACCACCGTGTACGGAAAGCCCTCCGAGATGCTGGTCAGCGCGACGATGCTGCCGGCGTGGTAGGCCTGGGTCGGCGCATCCACCCGGCCCTCCAAGACGGCGGCGCCGGCCAGGTCCAGCTCCTCGATAAGGCGCACGCAGCTGTCGCGGTAGCCCTCGTTGCCAGCCGGTGTTCCGCCGTAGATGCGCAGACGCGCGTTCGGCACCTCGGCCCGCACCAGCGCAAACGCTCTGATCAGGGTATGCAGATCCTTGAGCGGGTCCAGGCGACCCATGAAGACGATCGTGGGCTCTTCCGGCTCCGACTCGGCTACGGGGAACTCGTCGGGCTGGACCCCGTTGTACATCACCCAGATACGCTCAGGGTCGGCACCGTTCTGCAGCTGCCACCGGCGGTTGTAGCTGGAATGCGGCGCAAGCGCGTCGGCGACCAGGTACCCGGCCCCGGCCAAGGCCCGAAAGAAGCTGAGGACCACGACCTTCACCGCATGCGGTGCGCTGTCGTCCAGGTACGACAGGTACCGCTCGCGAAGGTAGATCCCGTGCTCGGACATGACCACCGGCGTGCCGTAGCGCCATTTGGCAGCCATCGCCACCAGCATGCACAGCCCGTTCATCGAGGCATGGACAACATCGGCCTTGACGGGCTCGGCCGACAAGGGCCGGAGCATGTGCTCGATCAGCCAGCTGGCCTCGAGGGCGTCGGCGAGGGTGAGCTCGTCGCCGTAGATGCCATGCCAGGCGTCCATCAGCTGCGTGAGCGATTCGTTGGAGGTGAGCGCGTCGGTGAGGTCCCCGCCCTGTGCGGCGTACTCGTACAGTCCCCATAGGGCGTACGCGAAGAGGCCTCGGTCGACTATCGCTCCATCCGACCGGGGCTCCAGCGGCCGGAGCAGGCTCGCCAGAAACCTCTGGTAGGCCGATGCAAACACGATCCGTTGATTTCTCAGCGTCCGGGACCGCCCTGACCGGCGCTTGCGGCTCAGGGCGGCCCCCCACAGGGGGATCGGCCGCACGTCGTCGAGGTTGTCGGGCAGTTCCCAGACCTGC
>JASLBL010000383.1 GCA_030146615.1 Actinomycetes bacterium | reverse complement strand
GCGAGGAGCTCGGCGACCGCGACGCGTACTTCGCCGAGTGCGTGCGCCGCTGGACCACCCGGGTCGGTATCAACCCGGAGCAGACCCGAAGGCTGGCCCGGGAGCCCGAACAGGCACTGAAGGCCGTCAGCGAGTAGTGGGGAACCACGCTGAAGCCCCAGGCCATCGAGACCGGCACGATCCTCAACCGACCCGGACGCGTGAGCGCCCACAGGAGGTCACGACATGAACCAGACCATCGCACAAGGTGGCGGGATGGCCGCCCTGCCCCCCCGACGAATCGGTGAGCTCCTCAGCGCGGCATTCCAGCTCTACCGGCGGCATTGGCGTACCTTGGTGGCCATCGCCGCGGTGGTCGTGGTCCCGCTCACCCTGCTCCAGTACGGGGCCGGCCACTGGTTCGGCACCAACGGCCAGCAGCTCCAGGACGAGGCCGTGGTCTCGACCTCGTTGTGGGCCGTGGCCAGCGCCTCGCTGCTGGCCGCACTCGTCGGGCTGCTGCTCTACCAGGTGCTCACCGGCGCGATCACCCGGAACATCGCCGCCGAAGCCGCCGGCCAAGACCTCGACCTCGAGCAGAGCTATCGCTTTGGCTTTGCCCGGCTCGGCCCCGTCCTGGTCGTCAGCGTCCTGGTCGGGCTGGCCACCCTCCTTGGACTGATCGTGTTCATCATCCCCGGGATCTACATCGGGGTGCGGCTGGCAGTCAGCATCCAGGCCCTGGTCGTGGAGGACAAGCGAGGAACCGAGGCCATGCGCCGCTCCTGGGACCTGGTCGGTGGCCACTGGTGGCACGCGGCCTTCACCCTGCTCGTCGCAGCCCTGATCACCGGGGTCGTCAACGCCGTGATCACCGCGCCGTTCAGCGTCGGCGCCTGGTTCCTCCAAGGGATCGCCGCAGCGATCGCCACGACCGTGACCCTGCCGTACGGCGCCCTGGTCGGCGTGCTGCTCTACCTGGACCTGCGCGCCCGCAGGGAACGCCTCCACCTCGACACCCTCAAGGCCAACCTGCAGGCCTCGACAGCCTGACGATGCACCGGTCAGGCTTACCGGGAGGAGACACGACATGCGGGTGATGATGATGATCAAGGGAGATCCGGAACCGGGGGCAGCGCCCAGCGAGGAACTCTTGACCGAGATGGGCAGGTACAACGACGAGCTGCAGAAGGCCGGAGTGCTCCTGGACCTGGCGGGGCTTCTCCCGAGCGCCGAGGGAAGGCGGGTGAAGTTCGCCGAAGGGAACCGCACCGTCGTCGATGGGCCGTTCTCGGAGTCGAAGCAGCTGGTCGCGGGCTACTGGATCCTCCAGGTGCCGTCGATGGAGGAGGCCGTGGAATGGGCCAAGCGTGCCCCGTTCGAGGCGCTTTCCCGGATCTACCCCGGCGAGTACGGCGCCACGGGCGAGATCGAGATCCGTCGCGTGTTCGAGCTGGAGCCGTCTGACGCGTCGAACTAGCGGTGCGTCAAACACCCGTTCCGTAGCTCCATACACGAACCAAGGAGATGTGCTCCATGACGGCTACGCCGTCATCTTCACCTCGATCCGTGAGGACTGGGACCTCGCAACGCTGCTCAAGGGGTTGCCGGGCGATGCGTTCGACATGCCACCGGGGCATGTACCCGCGGCGGTGGCGGGAACCGAGCTTGTGATGTTCAGCCCGCAAGATGAACTGGCGGCATCGGAAGCCGCCATGCGGGAGAACGTGCAGCTCATGATGCAGAAGGGGAATGGGAACTGATCGCCGTATCTCGGGAGGTGCGCTGAGGCGTCCATCACCACGACGGCGAACACGGGGCTGTCCAGCAACGGTTGGCTCAGCCGCAACGACTAGGAGAAGAACTCGTCGTAGGTGTACTGGTCCTGGACGTACTGCCACACCTCGACGACCTTGCCGTCGCGGACGTGACACACCAGAACCTCTCGATCCTCAAGGGTCCGGCCCTCACGCTCGCCCGGTGGCCAAGTGCAGACCGACCGTGTGCCGGTCATCGGCGACCACGTCATACACCTCCACCCGGAAGGTGCCGGCCGTCAACTCGAACGTCCTGCCGAAGAAGCCCAAGACCGCGTCGGGTCCGCGGTGGTCGCCGGCCAGCACGCTGCGGCCCGGGAAGTGCCAGAGATCTCAGGGTCGAACAGCTCGCGCAGGGTCTCCATGTCGCCGTTGACGAATGCCTCATAGCCCCGGCGGACGGGGTCCTCGTGTGGGTGTGCCATCGCTGCCCCCTCTCCTGCACCGAGTGTCCCGCAACTCACGACGCCGCCGGCCCACCGACAAGACTGGATCGGTCAGCACTTGAGGGCTCAAGACGGCCGGCCTGAGCAGAAACGCACCTCGCCGGTGACCAGACCGATGCAGTCGGATGAAGCCGTCCAGCACCCCGGCCAGATGTGGGCCAGCCCCGGCCGGACGCCGCTGGCCAGAGCGAGAGAGTGGAGGCGTCGTAGCTGAGCAGGAAGGCGGCCGCCCCGATCCCGAGCACGCCGCCAGCGCTGGCGGGCTGGACCCAGCGGCCCTCCCGCAGCAGGCGAGCCAGTTC
>JASLBL010000287.1 GCA_030146615.1 Actinomycetes bacterium | reverse complement strand
GACCATCTCGGCGACCCTGCTGCGCTGGGCGAAGCGCCAGGGCTGGTGGTGAGCGTCATCCGGCCGTGAGGCAGGTTCCTGGGAGCTTGCTGGGAGCGGGGATAATGCGCATCGACGTCGCCGCCGCCTGACCCGGGGGTGCCCATGGCCGACACCGACGGCTCCACGGGCTTCGGCCCGCTCGAAAGCTCCAAGACCGCCCTGCTGACCACCTTCCGGCGCGGCGGGGAGGCGGTGGGCACGCCCCTGAGCATCGCCGTGGCCGGCGGCAAGGCCTACTTCGTGACCGCCTCCGACAGCGGGAAGGCCAGGCGCCTGGCCCACACCGACAGGGTGACCCTGGCCCCGTGCACGGTCAGCGGCAAGGTCACCGGCGAGACGGTGGCCGGCCGGGCCCGGCTGCTCGACCGCGAGGAGCGCAAGCGGGCCGCCAAGGGGCTGCTGCGGCCGACCGGGGGGCTATTCTGGAGCCTGGTCATGTACCGGCTCCAGGGCAAGAAGATGGTTCTGTTCGAGGTCGTCCCCGACCGGTCCGGTCAGGGCGGCTGACGCCGGTCAGGAGCAGACAATCACCTCGAGGGTCCGCGGCCCGTGGACGCCCTCGACCCGGTCGAGCTCGATGTCGCTGGTCGCGCTGGGGCCGCTGATCCAGGTCTGGGGGCGGGCCGGGTCGAGCCGGGCCAGGCCCTCGGGGACGCCTTCGACGACCTGGGCGGCGGTCACCACCACCAGGTGGTAGTCGGGCACCAGGCTGAGGACCCGCCGGCCCTGGCCCTCGCCGCCGTCGAGCACGATCGTGCCCGTCTCGGCGATCGCCACCGCGCAGCCGGTGAGCACCCCGTCGAGCCCGTCCAGCTGGGCCGGGTTGAGGGGCGGGTCGTCGCCGACCAGCTCGATGCCGGGCTCCAGGCGGTCCAGGCCGGCCGGTAGGATGCCGTCGGGGACGGCCACGCGGCGGGCCCCGCGCTCGGTCAGGGCGGCCACCACCGTGGCCGCGGCCATGGCCGTGGTGCTGCGCCGGACCAGGGCCCGGTAGTCGACAAGGCGCTCCACCAGCAGGTCGAGCAGCTCCTCGCCGGCGAAGTCGGGCGCATGGCCGGCGGTCCGGTAGCTCCTGGTCACCGGGGGCGGGTCCGCCCCGTCGGCCACGGCCGCCCTGACCCGGGCCAGGATCTCGTCCCGGGCGCTCACGACTGTCTCTTCCGGGCCCGCTCGCGCTTGGCCCACCAGTCCCGGAACAGCTGGGCCGGGGGCAGGGGGGCGTCCCTGGTGCCGGTCCAGGCCGACAGCGGCGGCGGCAGGGCGGTGATCTTGTGCCGCCGTCCGCCCAGGAGCCGCCCCAGCCGGGCCGCCCGCAGCGCGCCCGCCCAGCGGGCCGGGCTGTCCATGGTCCAGGCGGCCGCCGCCATCACCGCCTGCTCGGGCGAGGGCGCCCGGGAGGCCTCGCGCTTGGTGTCGACCACCCGCGAGCGCAGGTGGACCAGCATCTGGGGGATGTCGATGGCCACCGGGCAGACGTCGTAGCAGGCCCCGCAGAGGGTCGAGGCGTACGGCAGGGAGGCGTTGTCGGCGACACCCGTCATCTGGGGGGAGAGGACGGCCCCGATCGGGCCCGGGTAGACGCTCCCGTAGGCGTGGCCCCCGGTGCGCTCGTACACCGGGCAGACGTTCAGGCAGGCCGAGCAGCGGATGCAGCGCAGGGCGCTGCGGCCCTGCGGGTCGGCCAGGGTGGCGGTGCGGCCGTTGTCCAGCAGGACCAGGTGGAACTCGGAGGGGCCGTCGCCGGCGTGGACGCCGGTCCACATGCTGGTGTAGGGGTTCATCCGCTCACCGGTGGAGGAGCGCGGCAGCAGCTGGAGGAACACCTCCAGGTCGCGCCAGGTCGGGACCAGCTTCTCGATCCCCATGACGGTGATCAGCACCCGGGGCAGGGTCAGGCACATGCGGCCGTTGCCCTCGGACTCGACCACGGCCAGGGTGCCGGTCTCGGCCACGGCGAAGTTGGCCCCGGAGACGGCCACCTCGGCCTCGAGGAACTTGCGCCGCAGGTGCAGCCGGGCCGCCTCGGCCAGGGCCCGCGGCTCGTCGGTGAGGTCGGCGGGCGCGGGCAGGCCGACCTTGGCCATCTCGCGCAGGAAGATCTCGCGGATCTCGGCCCGGTTGCGGTGGATCGCCGGGACCAGGATGTGGCTGGGGCTGTCGTGGCCCAGCTGGACGATCAGCTCGGCCAGGTCGGTCTCCCAGGCGGCGATCCCGGCCTCGGCCAGAGCCTCGTTGAGCCCGATCTCCTGGGTGGCCATCGACTTGACCTTGACCACCTCGCCGGCCCCGGTCGTCCTGACCAGGTCGGCGACGATCTGGTTGGCCTCGTTGGCGTCCCTGGCCCAGTGGACGACCCCGCCGCGGGCGGTGACCTGCTCCTCCAGCTGGACCAGGTAGCCCTCCAGACCGGCCAGGACCTGGTCCTTGATGGCCGCGCCGGCCGCCCGCAGCTCGGCCCAGTCGGGCAGCTCGGAGACCACCGCGGCCCGCTTGGCCCTGATCGTCCGAGTGGCCTTGCCCAGGTTGCGCCGCAGCTGGGCGTCGCCCAGGGCCGTCCTGGCCGCCTCCGGGAACGGCTGTTGCCCGCGCAGGTGCCCCACCCCAGGGGGCGCCGTCGGCATGCCCAGGAAGACGGGTTGCGTCATCGGGACGGCACCTCCGGCTGCTCGGCCTGGGTCGAGGCCAGGATCTCGGCCAGGTGGACGGTGCGGACCCCGGCTCGTAGCCGCGACAGCCCGCCGCCGATGTGGAGCAGGCACGAGCTGTCCGAGGCCGAGCAGACCTCGGCCCGGGTCGACAGCACGTGGTGCATCTTGTCGGCCAGCATGGCCGCCGAGGTGTCCGGGTTCTTGACCGCGAAGGTCCCGCCGAAGCCGCAGCAGGCCTCGGCCTCGGGCAGCTCGACGAGGTCGATCCCGTCGACCTCGCGCAGCAGCCGCAGCGGCCGGTCCCCGACCCGCAGCACCCGCAGGCTGTGGCAGGTGGGGTGGTAGGTCACCCGGTGGGGATAGTAGGCGCCGACGTCGGTGACCCCGAGCACGTCGATCAGGAACTCCGACAGCTCATAGGTCCGCGACGCCACCTCGGCGGCGGACGCCGCCAGCTCGGGGTCGCCGGCCTCGGACGCCACCCAGGCGTGCTGGTGGCGGACCGACCCGGCGCACGACCCGCTCGGGGCCACCACCGCGTCGTACCCGGCGAAGGCGGCGGCGTGCCGGCGCACCAGCGGCACCGCCTCCCGCAGGTAGCCGGTGTTGATGTGCATCTGGCCGCAGCAGGTCTGGGCCCGTGGCGCCTCGACCGTGCAGCCGAGTCGTTCCAGCAGCGTCACCGTCGCCTTGCCGACGTCCGGGAACAGCCCATCCACCAGACAGGTGACGAACAAGGCGACACGCACGCTCGACCCTCCATGAAGCTGCTCATTCGTCCGCTTCCTCGCGGGACAGCGTGACGCTACGCCATCTGGTCACCACACGTCGCCCGGCCGCCAGTCGCAGGTGATCGGCCCGGCCAGGTCGAGGTCGGCGGTTGCCGGGGTCCGCAGCACCAGCACGTTCCCGTCCTCCTCGGCCGTCCGCACCCGCCCCTCCGGCCCCGCCACCCAGGTCGGACCCTGCCAGGTCTCCCACCCCAGCCGCTGGTAGAACCCGGGGATCCCGGTCCCGTCGGCCAGCGCCCCCAGCTCGTAGACCCGCTCGATGACCCGCCCCGCCTCCTGCATCACCAGCGTGGCCAGCCCCAGCCCCCGCCGGTCCCCATGGGTCGCCACCCCCTCCACGTACCCGGTCCGCAGCTCCCGCCCCCCGGCCGCCAGCACCCGCCCCACCACCGCCCCATGGGCGACCACGCCGTCGTCCTCCTCGACCAGCAGGTGCACCCCCCCGAGCATGTGCTCCCAGTCGTGCTCGTCGAACCGCCCCCCGAACGCCCCGAACACCAGCCCCCGCAGGGCGGCCAGCTCCTCCCCACCCAGCTCGGCCGTGGTCACCGCCCGAACCCTGGTCATCCCCGCGCGACCTTCGTCTCGAGCAGGAGCGAGCCGGCCAGGGTCAGCAGGAGCACGGCCAGCTGGGTGAGGGCGGAGGTGGCGAGCCCGAGGGGGATGGTGGCCAGGGCGAGGGCGGCGGCGGCGAGGCGGTAGGTGCTGGGGCCGAGGCGGAGGGTGCGGCGGAAGAGGGCGTCGCCGACCAGGAAGAGGGCGGCGCCGCCGGACAGCAGGAGGGCGTGGGGGAGGTCGAGGGGGTCGAAGGCGTGGCCGATGGCGTCCTTGAGGCCGGCGGCCAGGGTGATGATCCCGAGAAGCATGAGCAGGTGGCAGTAGCCGAAGGCCTGGATGGCGGCCCAGCCGCGATGCTCGTCGGGGACGGCGGCCAGGGCCCGCTCGGCACGGGTGTCGTCGCCGCCGAAGTAGGCCCACCACAGGCAGGCCGCCAGCAGCAGGCCGAGCACGGCCACGCTGGCCAGGGGCAGGTCGACGGGGAGGTCGGCGGCGCCGATGCCGATGGCCACGATCGACTCGCCGAGGGCGACGATCATGACCAGGCCGTGGCGCTCGACGAAGTGGGCCGGGGCGATCCGGAAGCCGCCGGTGCCGGCCAGGCGGGGGGTGACCCACTCCAGGGCGAAGGCGGCCGCCCACAGCAGGTAGGCGGCCGTGCCCTCGACCACCACGGCGGCCAGGACCAGCAGGGCGGAGACGAGGTTGAACGGGGCCAGGCGGAGCAGGGCCCGGACAGTCAGGCGCTCGGTGGTGCGTGAGTACAGGCCGGTGTGGATGCACACCACTACCAGGTAGGCGATCCCGAAGGCGACGTCGCCCTCGGAGAAGGCCCGAGGGATGGCCAGGGCCAGGACCAGGAACCCGGCCATGCCGCCGAGCAGCAGCAGCCGCCGGGCCGCCCGGTCGGCCGCCACCGCGTTGGTCATCCAGGCGTACCCGCCGTACATCCAGAAGATCACGCCCAGCATCAGCGCCACCCGCAGCAGGCCCCGCAGGGTCGGGTCGTCGCTGATCACCGCGGTCAGCTGGGTGATGGTGAACACGAAGACCAGGTCGAAGAAGAGCTCGAGGGTGGAGACCCGCTCGACCCGCTCGGTCTGCTCGGGCGGCCGGGTCACCTCAGATCCCGGCCTCGGCCGGGAGCCGGCCCGAGGTGACGGCCTTGCGCAGGGCCTCGTGGTCGGCCTCGGTCTGGTCGGCGTAGGCCCGGGCGAAGCGGGCGAAGGCCCGGTCGGCGCTGTCGCCCTTGCCGAGGTAGCCGGACAGGACGGTGGCCCCGGTGGAGCGGGCGTGCCCCTTGGCCAGCAGGGTGCCGCAGACCCGGGCGTAGTCCATCAGGGCCGACCCGTCCATGCCGTCGACGGTGATGGCGCCCTTCATGTCGCGGAACTGGCGCACGTAGTAGTCGCGCTCGCCAACGGTCGTCCAGCCGAGCAGCGGGTCGCTGACCGTCTGGAGGGTCTGCTGGTACTCGACCACCCGATGGCCCTGGTGGGCGTGCCAGGCCGTGTCGCCGTGCACGAACCGGGCCACGCACGAGCGCCTGGCCTGCTTGAGCTGGAGGAACACGACGTCGCCGGGGTCGTTGCCCTGGAGCAGGGCCACGTAGGCGCGCAGGCCGACGCTGCCGACCCCGACGACCTTGTGGGCCAGGTCGACGACCATGTAGTAGCCGAGCACCCGGCGCCAGTGGGGCGGCAGGGTCTCCAGGTAGCGCTCCAGGCCCTCGACCAGCTGGTCGTGCTCCCGGTCGGAGACGTGGGTGACCAGCGGCGGCTGCTCGACGATGTGGCGGGCCCCGTCGCGCTCGCGGGTCAGCTTGGGCAGGGCCCGGTCGCTGGTCCTGGTGCGGGCCCGCTGGGCCGCCCGTTCGATCTCGCCCCGCAGCGACCAGTCGGCCAGCTCGGCCCGCATGCGGTCGATGTCCAGGCGGTCGAAGGAGCGGGCCAGCAGCGGCTGGCCGGCCAGCTGGCGCAGCTGCCGCCGGTAGGCATAGGCGCAGCGCAGGACCGCGTCCTCGCAGGTGTCCTCGGACAGGCCGTTCTGCCGGCCGGCCACCCAGACGCTGGTGGTGAGCCGGTACAGGTCCCACTCCCAGGGGCCAGGGTGGGCCTCGTCGAAGTCGTTGAGGTCGAAGACCAGGTCCCGCTCGGGGGAGGCGTAGAAGCCGAAGTTGCCCAGGTGGGCGTCGCCGCAGATGATCGGCGTGATGCCGGTGTGCGGCAGGGCCGCGAAGTCGGCGGTCATGATGTTCGCAGAGCCGCGCAGGAACGCGTACGGCGACGCGGACATCCGGGCGACCCGCACCGGGATCAGCCAGTCCACGCGGCCGGCCTGCGCCTGCCGGATTAGGTCGACGGGGTCGGCGCGTCCGGGCGGCGGCTTCCAGTCGCCGAGCGAGGCGCGCGGTGTCCGGTCGCGCAGGGCGCGGCCCATCTCGTACCGCTCGCGGCGGGGGCGCCCGGCGCGGCGCAGCGTGACGTATCCGCTGTGGTCGCCGGTCGCGAACACGGTGTGCCCGATGTCGGGGCGGTGCGGCGCGTCCATCACCGCGAGCGTACGTGCCGCCCGCGCCGCGGGTCGCGGGACCCGCCCGCGCGGGTCTCGGCGATCTTTCCTGTTATCGCTAACATGACGGTGCCCGCGGCGGCGCACGACGATCGGGTGAGCGGGGGAGC
>JASLBL010000224.1 GCA_030146615.1 Actinomycetes bacterium | reverse complement strand
CGAGCCCGGCAGACGGATCGCCCACCGCGCGGTGGCAGGGTCGATGCAGATCCGCACGGCCTGCATCGCCGAGCCGGCAGGGGAAGGCTGCCGCGCGGCTGTCCTGTACGAGCCCCAGCGCCTTCCCGGCGGGGTGCTGGGCCGGTTGACGGCACCGTTGACGGCCAGGATCGTGCGCCGCAACTTCCGCGCTGACCTCACCAGGCTCAAGGACATCCTCGAGGCAGAGGCGGGGGTCGCGCGGTAAGGTCGAGCCAGCATCCGGGGAGGGGCGGTGGAGTTCCGGGTCCTGGGATCTCTCGAGGTGGTGGCCGGCGGCGAGCCCCTCCGCCTGGGCACCCCACGCCAGCGGACGACGCTGGGGCTGCTGCTGGTCCGCGCCGGCGAGGTGGTCTCCTGCGACCGGCTGGTCGAGGAGCTGTGGGACGGCGACCCACCCGGCACCGCCCTGCACACCCTTCAGGGCTATGTCCACCGGCTGCGCCGGGTGCTGGGCCCGGAGGCGTGGCGGCTGGTGACCCGCCCGCCCGGCTACCAGCTCAAGGTGTCCGCCGGCGAGCTGGACGCCCAACGGTTCCAGAACCTGGCCGAGGACGGCCGCCGCGCCCTGGTCCGCGGCGACCCCCGCGCGGCAGCCGACCTGCTTGCTGCGGGGCTTCACCTGTGGCGAGGCCCGCTGCTGGCAGATCTCGTCGAAGTGACGGCGTTGGAACCCGAGCGCGCTCGCCTGCAGGCGTTGCGCCTGACCGCGCTGGAGGATCGGGTCGAGGCCGAGCTGGCGCTCGGAGGTCATGCCACGCTGGTGGGAGAGCTGGAGCGGCTGGTGGCCGAGCATCCGTTCCGGGAGCGGCTGTGGGGCCAGCTGATGCTGGCGCTGTACCGGTCGGGCCGCCAGGCCGACGCCCTGCAAGCGTTCCGCCGCGCCCGGCAGGTCCTGGACGAGGAGCTGGGCATCGAGCCTAGCCGCTGGCTGTGCCGTCGGCAGGAGCAGATCCTGCTCCAGGACGCCGCCCTGGAGGCGCCCGAGCCGATGCCGCCACCCAGGCCTCGGCACAACCTTCCCGCCCGGCGCAGCCGCTTCGTCGGTCGCCGGCGCGAGCTCGCCGAACTGCAGGGGCTGCTCCAAACCCGCCGGCTGGTCTGCGTGACCGGCCCTCCTGGGTCGGGCAAGACCCGGCTGGCCGTCGAGGCCGCCACCTGCATGCTGGGGGAGTTCCCGCACGGGGTGTTCTTCGTGTCGCTGGCCGAGGTCGCCGATCCCGAGCTGGTCCCCTCCGTGGTGGCCACCGCCCTGGGGATCCCGGAGGTTGCCAGGCGGCCGGCCGTCCAAGCGCTCGTCGACCACCTGCGGTCGAGGCGGCTGCTGCTGGTGCTGGACAACGTCGAGCACCTGCTGCCGGCGGCGCCGGTGGTGGCGCAGCTGCTGGACGCCGCCCCCGGTCTCACCGTGCTGGCGACCAGCCGGACACCGCTGCGGCTGTCCGGCGAGCAGGAGTACCCGCTTGCTCCTCTGCTGCTGCCCAGCTCCGATCAGCTGTCGGCCGACCCCTCCAGCAACGACGCGCTGGCCCTGTTCGCCGACCGGGCCGCCGCCGTCGATCCCGGCTTCGCCCTTGGCGTCGACAACGCGCCGCTGGTTGCCGAGGTGGTGACACGGCTGGACGGGCTGCCGCTGGCGATCGAGCTGGCCGCCGCCCGCCTACGGCTGTTCCCCCTCCAGGAGCTGCACCGCAGACTCAACCCTGCCGTCCCCCTGCTCACCGGGGGCCCGGTCGACCGGGCCGCCCGGCAGCAGACCCTGCGGGACGCCATCGCCTGGAGCGATCACCTGCTCGGCCCGGCCGACCGGGCGCTGCTGCGGCGCCTGGGGGTCTTCCAGGGCGGGTTCACCCTGGAGGCCGCCGAGGCGGTCGCCCAAGGCCCGCCCGTCACCGACGTCGTGGCGGGCATCGCGACCCTGGTCGAGGCGAGCCTGCTCGGCCGGCCAAGGGAACCCGACGAGACACGCTTCTGGATGCTCGAGACGATCCGCGAGTACGCCTTGGAGCAGCTGCGGGCGGCCGGCGAGGACGACCAGATCTGCGGCCGCCATGCCAGCTTCCATGCGGGCCTGGTGGAGCAGGCAGAGCCCGAGCTCACCGGAGCGGACCAAGCCAGCTGGCTGGAGCGGCTGGAGGCCGAGCACGCCAACCTCGAGGCGGCGCTGCGTTGGGCCAGCCGGACCCGCGACACCGACCTGGCGCTGATGATGGCCGCCAGAATGTGGCGCTTCTGGCAGCTACGGGGGCACTTCGCCGGCGGCCGTCGCTGGCTCGAGGGCGTCCTGGCCACCGAGGGGCCTGCGAGCGTGCCGCGCGCCAAGGCCCTGATCGGCCTTGCCGGCCTCTGTTACTGGCAGGGCGACTGGGACGCGGCCGAGACCGCCTACCAACAGGCTCGCGAGCTGGCCAAGAGCCTGGAGGACTGGTGGCTGGAGCTCGAGGCCCTCTTCGGGCTGGCCTTCACGCTCGCCTGCCACCGCGGCGACCTGCAGGCGGCAGCACCCATCGAGGAACAGTTCCAGGCCCTCATCGCCGAGCACCCCGACCCGCTCGCGATGGGCTTGGGCTTGGCGACCTCGCAGATGATGCGGCTGTTCGCCGGGGATCTCGACGGCTCCCGCCGGTACGGGGAGCGGTGTCTTGCCGGGACCCGCGCGTTGGGGGTGCGCTGGTACGAGAGCCAGGTGCTCCGGACCCTCGCGCTCACTTCCCTGCTGCAGACCGGCTACGAGCAAGCCCAAGGCGAGCTGCTGGAGTGCCTCCAGATCGCCTTGGAGCTGGGAGACCTGGCCGGCGTGGCCATCGACCTCGATCGGCTGGGGCAGGCCGCCGTGGCCCTCGGACGGCCCGAACGAGCGGTCGTGGTGGCCGGCGCCGCTTCCCGCCTTCGTGAGTCCGTCGGCGGTGGGCTCACCGTGGAGGCCTTCCGGTGGGAGACCGAGCACCCGCGAGATGCCGCCCGACGGTTCCTCACCGACACAGAGATCGACAGAGCTTGGGCTCGGGGCCGCACCATGAGTCTGGAGGACGCCGTCGCCTACGCCCGCGCCTGATCCAGTCTCCGGATCAACACCCGTGACCTCCTGCCCGGCGTCTCCTGACCGACCTCTGCCGACTGGTAGAGCCGGTTGAAGCAGACAACCGCACAACCCAGCAGCGCAGCCACGACAACGACCGCTCCACCCGCCAGCGGTAGCGCCCAAGCCTGGTCGACGACTCGATCCCACGCCGGGCGATCCGTGGTGGGCGCGACAGGGTTTGAACCTGTGACCTCTTCCGTGTCGGCAAACCACCGGGAACCGCTGTGCTCGGTGGCGTTCTCGCAGGTCGGGCCGAACCGTGCATGCCGAAGTTACGTGCGCTCTTGGGGGTTCATCTAAGCGCTCTCGTGTAGGCCAAGCCACAGTGGTCGCGGCTGCAGCTCGGGCTCGACGTGTGGCGGCCAAGGTTCGGGCTCGGCGTCCACGGTCGAGACCTCTTCGTCACTTCGGCAACGACGTCAAGGTTTGGCACCCTTCGACCTCGGCAGTAGCACCAACGCGTCCCCATTGGCTCGCTCCCCGGTCGGGTCCGAGGGCCGCCCCTGAAGCTCGCCATGGACGACCATCGTCGTGGAACCGCCGCCGTCGAGGTTGATCGCCTCTTGGGAGCCGAAATACTTCATCAGCCGGGCGGTCTCCCGGATCGAGGCGCCGATGCTGTAGCCGGGCTGACGCCCGTCGACGGTGACGAGCAGGAGCATGCCGTCGCCCCCTATGCCGGCCGCCGTCCGTGGGTTGCGCCGCACGTACCAGCCGTTGTAAAAGCCGCCGCGGTCGGTCGACTCGATGTCCTCGGGGCTCCAGCCCTCCCGCACGGGGTGCAGGGCTACCCGGCCGCGCTGGACCAGCGTCGGACCGCCGTTGACCATGTCGGTCCGGGGCGTGAGGCGCACCCGTCGCCCGTGCTCGTCGCGCAGGGTCTGGGAGATGCGCAGCCGTGAACCCAGCGGGGCGTGGGCCGACAGCCACGACGCCGACTCGCCGGTCGCCTGCACCAGCACGCCGTCCTCGGGAATCGGCCCGCCGCGCCCGTCCTGCCGAGCGGTGACGACGCCGCGGCGGTCGAGGGTGACCTGGAAGCCGGCGCCGGCGTCCGCCGTCTCGCCGAAGGCGGGGGTCACGACGATGACCTCGTCGGCGTCGCGGCAGACGTAGTCGTGCGCGGGCCGGTCGAACGGCTCGTCGTCGACACCGCCGCAATTGAAGATGAGCCCCGGCTTCCGGTTGAGGCCGTCCACCCGCCGCCGGGCACCGTCCTCAGTGCGCACCTGCAGGCGCGTGACGACCCGGTCGACGCTCGCTCCCCGCCCGTTCCGGTGGGGGAGGACGAGCGCGGGACGGCCTTTGATGGCCTCGCTGACCAGTTCACCGTCGAGCACGGAGATCCCCGCGAGGTCGCCGGGTGTCCCCATGGTCTCGTTGACGACATAGAAGCCGCCGTTGATGGCCGCGGTCGCGCCGAGCCGGGCCGCGATCGACGAGGTGGTCTCCTTGTCGGGGACGATGTCGGTGGCCAGCGCCGCGCTCAACTCACCGCGGTAGCGCCGCGGATCGACGGTCAGGACGTTGACCACCCAGGGACCCTCGGCATAGCCGCCATCCTCGGCCGTGTTCTGCACGCTCGCGGGCAGGCCGGCTTCCTCCACCTGCGCCGCAAGGGCCTCCGCCTCGGCCATGTCAACGAATGCGCCCGTGCGGACCATCCACCCGAGGATCGAGCCGTCGGGAGCCCGCTCCGCGGCGGGATCCGCCCGCGGCTCGAAATCGGCCGCTTCGAGCTGGGCGGCGAGCGCGTCCCGCTCCGCCGCTGTCGAGGCGAACCCGACCGTCACGGTCCAACGGTCCTCATCGGAGCTGTGGCCGCGGACGATCTTGGTGTGTACGAGGCCCGGCTCCAACCGACGGGTGGTGCGCTCCTCGGGCAGGTCGTCCGGTCCCAATGGCAACGGCCGGGCGGGCAGCACCGTCGCCGGGGGCCAGTCCGCCTGGTCCTGTCCCGGCTGTGCCGCCGCCGTCCCCCCTGCCACGAGTACGAGTAATGTCGCGTATGCCACTAAGCGGGCGGCTCGTATGGATCTCTGCATGGCTGATCCTTCCGGCCGAGGGAGTCCGCATGGTAGGCGGCAACGTTCCCCAACGGGACAACAGTAAGAATCCGCAGGACAATGTCAAGGGTCAGGGGAGCGAGGCCCAGCTCTGCGGGTCAGGCAGCATGCATGGCTGAGGACCAGCCGTCTCGGTGCCGACGCCTCAATTCGCAGAACCACCCTCAAGGTGTGCTGGATGATGTCGGCTGCGTGAACCACGATGACATCCCCAAGCACTTGATAAACCGACCACGACCGTCGGCAGCACCAGCGCGTATGCGTCCCCGGCGCGCGGGTCCCGGAACCGGTGGATCACCAGGGGAGAGGAGGGTGGGGCAGCGGCCGTCGTTCGCGGCTGCGATGGAGCTCGATGCACCCGCCGGACGGTAGCTCTCCACCGCCTGGATGGTCACCGGCCGGCCGGTGCCAGGGATACCCAGGAACTCGCCTCGGTACGTGCCCTGAACCAGATAGTGGCCAGCGACCAGGTCGCCCTCGGCGATCAGATCGATCTCGAAGTGAAGGTCTGGGAAGGCGGTGAGGTCGTCGCCGATGTGTTGTCGCTCCGCCTGCGGTCCGACGACATCGGGCAGGTTGGCGTCGTGGCGGACGAACTCGGGCGCCAGCAGCTCCTCCGCGGCGTCAAGGTTCTGGGTGTTCCAGGCCTCTACCCAGCGGCGGGTGACGGCCTTCGGGACTTCTGCAGGCATGCCCGAGTCCCCTTTGCGACAAAGATCCGATCAACGCGGTCGATATTCGTAGCCTCTGTGGGGCCGCAGCAAGCACCCGGCTGGAGCACTAGGCTGGGGAGGTGAACGACCAGCAGCGATTTCAGCTGGCAGCCGTCGAGTCGCTGGCTGGCGGCGCAGCGGCTCGGCTGGTTGCCGCGGCAGCACCTGCGGCGCCAGGCGCCAGCGTCGACCGACGGACGGTTGTGCTTGTTGAGGGGAGAAGCGACCAGGTCGCGCTCGAGGCGCTGGCTGAGCGCCGTGGTCGAGACCTTGCCGCGGAAGGCATTGCCGTCGTGGCGATGGGCGGTGCAAGGAACATCCGACGCTTCCTTGAGCTGTTCGGTGCTGGGGGCTTGGACGTTAGGCTGGCGGGCCTGTGTGACGCTGGCGAGGAGGCCGACTTCGGGCGCGGTCTGGAGCGGGCCGGCCTCGGTTCCATCCTCGGTCGCGCCGACATGGAAGCACTCGGTTTCTACGTCTGCGTCGCCGACCTGGAGGAGGAGCTGGTCCGCTGCGTTGGTGCCGCCGCTGTGGAACAGGTCGTCGAGGGCCAGGGTGAGCTTGGATCGTTCCGCACGTTCCAGCAGGAGCCGGCGTGGCGAGGACGGAGCAGCCAGGCGCAGCTTCGGCGCTTCATCGGCACCCACAGCGGCCGGAAGGTCCGCTACGCGCGGTTGCTGGTCGATGCGCTGGACCTCGCGTACGTGCCCCGGCCGCTAGATCGTGTCCTTGCTCATACCTGACGCATCCAATGCAGGCCTCCGCCTTACCGAGCGGGCATCGCTGTTGCGTCGAGGAAGCTGCCATGCTCGCCGGATTCGGTGCGGGCTGCCGCACCCAGACCCGGGGACGCCAGATGCGCGGCTCGGCCTCGGATCGCCGTCCAGGCTGGCGGTAGGCGCCTGGTGGCTACTGACGGGCTCGACTTCCGTGCAGAGAAGACCCTGGTCAAGGAGGCGTAGTGGGCGCGGGAGGAGTCGAACCTCCGTCCTCTTCCGTGTCAGCAAACCACCGGGGAACCGCTGTGCGGATGAGCGTTTCCCCAGGTCGCGTCCGACCGTAGGAGGCCGAAGTCACGTGCTCTCCTGGTGTCCAGTTACGTGCTCTCTTCACGCCTCAACTGGTCAGTGATGAGTAGGTCAGCGCCAGGTCGTCAATCGACCGGATCGGGCGGGTGGGACGTACCTCGAGCTTGCCGCCCTCGTGCACCGCGAACGCCGGGTCGTCGGCGAAGCGGTCGGCAGGTCGTGCTGCTCGGTGTGGTTGCCGCCCATGGGCACGAGAGCGAATCGGGCGCCCGGGCGGGACGACGAGGTGGCGCGGACCATAGCCCCCACAGCCCGGCGGGGACGCTTCTGACAACTGTCCGTGTCCGCGCGCGCGGGCGAATCCGGGGGGCTCTTGTGACCCTTGACACACCCTCGCCCACCCACCAGGGTGGCCCCATCGGCGTCGGCGGGCCGCCACGCGGGACGAATGTCCGTGACCGTCGGACGCGCGAGGGGAAGTCTCGATGAGCGACCGCCGGGTGCCCGTGCTGATCGTCGGAGGCAGCCTCGTGGGGCTGTCGACGTCGTTGCTGCTGGCCGCGCAGGACGTGCCACACCTGCTGGTCGAGCGGCACCGCGGCACCGCGGTCCACCCCCGGGCCGCCTCATTCCACCAACGGACCATGGAGATCTTCGGCAGTGTGGGGCTGCAGGAGGAGATCGAGTCTGCGTCGGCGCAGGAGTTCGCACAGAACGGCGCCATCGTCTCGGTGGAGAGCCTGGCCAGCCCGGAGATGAAGTTCTTCTTCCGGCACTTCAACGAGGGCGTCGAGGCGCTGAGCCCCGCGTCGCGGCTGTTCATCACCCAGATCGGGCTGGAGCCGCTGCTGCGCCGGTCGGCCCAGGAGCGCGGCGCCGAGCACGCCTACGCCACCGAGCTGGTCTCCTTCGAGCAGGACGACGACGGGGTCACGGCGGTCCTCCGCCCCCGGGACGGCGGCGCCGAGCAGACCGTCCGCGCCGACTACCTGGTCGCCGCCGACGGCGCGCACAGCCCGGTCCGGAAGCGCTGCGGCATCGAAATGGCCGGGCGCGGGGCGTTCGCCGACTGCGTCACCATCTACTTCCGCGCGGACATGCGCGAGCTCATCGGGGACCGCAACCTCAGCGTGGTCTACGTCAACCACCCGGAGCTGCTCGGGTTCTTCCGGTTCTCCATCACCGGCGACTCCGGCTTCCTCGCGGTGTTCTCCACCATCAACCCGGACGGCACGAAGAACACCGCCGTCGGCGAGACCATGGATACGGCTTGGGCGACCGAGCTGGTCCGCAAGGCGCTCGGCCGCGCGGACATCCCGGTCGAGATCGACAACGTGCAGCGCTGGACGGCCGCGGCGGCGCACGCGTCGCGCTTCCGCGACCGGAGGGTGTTCCTGGCCGGGGACGCCGCGCACGTCATGCCGCCCACCGGGGGCTTTGGCGGCAACACCGGTATCGGCGACGCGCACAACCTGGCCTGGAAGCTGGCCGCGGTGGTCGGCGGGACCGCGGGCGCCGGCCTGCTGGACACCTACGACGCCGAGCGCCGTCCGGTGTGCGACCTCGTCGTCGAGCAGGCGTACACGCGCTACGTGCTGCGGGTCGACCCCACGCTCTCCCGGGAGAACCTCGCCGACCCGATGGACGACGCGTCGATCGAGCTCGGCCCGGTGTACCGGTCGGCCGGGCTGCTCCCGGAGGGCGGGGACGACGGGGCCGCGCTGGAGAACCCCCGCACACCGACCGGGCGGGTGGGCGTGCGGGCCCCGCACCTGCCGGTGGAGATCGACGGCGCGCCCGGCTCGGTGCACGACGTCCTCGGCCGCGGCTTCGCACTGCTGGCCGCACCGGGCGGCCAGAGGTGGCTGGACGCCGCGTCGCAGGCCGGCGTCGCGCTCGGCTGCCCGGTGAGCGGCTACCTCGTGGCACCGGACGGCGACCTGGTCGACAAGGGCGAGACGTTCGCCCAGGCCTACGGCCTCGGCCCCGACGGCGCGGTGCTCGTGCGGCCGGACGCCGTGGTCGCGTGGCGGGCTCCCCCGGACGCAGGCGATCCGCGCGCGGCGGCGGAGGAGGCGCTGCGGCGGCTGCTGTTCCGTCAGCCCTGAGGCTCGCTTACCACCAGTAGATTGGGCCGCGACGGGAACCGGGCCAGGACGACGGCGCCGGCCGGGGCTGGTATGCCGGGGCGGACCCGGCGCACCAGCAACCGGTCACCGGAGCGGACGGTCGGCGATCGCGCCGGCCCGCCGTGCCGTGTGGCCCATAGGGGTGGCGCTTGCGGTCATTGGCCTTCGCGCCGTTGCCGTTCGAGCCTCCATGTCTGTGGGCCCTGTTGCGACCGAAGTCCCTGTCGGCGAGGGTCCCGCCACAGACTAACGAGCGTCTTGACGGGGGCGCGGCCGCCTGTCGCGAAGTGAACAGCGCCCCGCCCGGTAGTCGTTGTGCGAGCTCATCCTAAGCTGCGAAAGTGTCTGGCCTGACGATCCGACGCTTGAGGTGGAAGGAGTCAACCCGCATGGCCGAGTTCCAGGTTGCACGCAGCCCGTGGGGTCCGGACGACGAGATCGGCGCGTTGAACCTGATCACGCCGGATCGTCGCAGCTCGATCCTGGCGCAGGTCGATGGGAGCCGTGTCTTTGACCTGTCGGTCGAGTACTTCGTCGGGATGCCGACGTGGAGTTCGTTGGGCGACCCCGGGTTCCAGATCTGGATGACGCACGACCCGCGCGGGGATGTGGTCACCAACCCGCTGGGCCTGCCGGAGGAGGCCAACCGCTACACCAGCTACTCCGGCGATGCCGTCTCGCTGTACACCCATAGCGGCACCCACATCGACGCACTCAACCACTTCGGCTGCCACGGCGAGATCTGGAACGGCTTCCACGCCGACGAGCACGTCGGGAACCGGACCTGGAACAAGTGCGGCATCGACAAGATGCCGCCCATCATCAGCCGCGGCGTGCTGCTGGACGTCGCCGGGCTCCACGGTGTGGACATGCTCGAGCCGTCCTATGGCATCGGCCGTGAGGACCTTGAGGGTGCCGCCCGCCGGCAGGGAACAGAGCTGCGCTCCGGGGACACCGTCCTGGTCCGGACCGGGCGGATGCGGGCCTGGCCTGACGTCAGCGCCTTCCTGGACAACGAGCCGGGCGTCAACCTGGACGGAGCCCGCTGGCTTGTCGAGGAGCACGAGGTGATGCTGCTGGGTGCCGACAACGTGGCGTTCGAGCAGCTACCGTCGCCGGAGTCGGAGACCTGGATCCCGGTCCACATGTACCTGTTCAACGTGGTCGGTCGTACGATCATCGAGGTGCTAGACCTGGAGGAGCTCGCCGCTGCGGGCGTCTACGAGTTCGCCTTCATCGGTCTGCCGCTGAAGCTGCGGGGCGCCTCCGCGTCTCCCATCCGCTGCATCGCCATGCCGCTACGGTCATGACGACAAGGAAGCTCCCGGCGCCCGACTTGGCGCGGATGCAGCGTCGGCTGGCCGCCTTGTCGGCGTCCGAGGTGGGGGGGACGGCCAACGGTGGGGTGGACCGTCCGGCGCTCTCGGACGCCGACAAGGCGGCCCGGGACCTCCTCCGGGATCTCATGGAGGAGATCGGGCTGGCCGTCCGCGTTGACGACCTGGGGTCGATGTATGGCCGCCGCGAAGGTCTCGACTCGGGTGCCGCGCCGGTCCTTGTGGGTTCGCATCTGGACACGGTCTCCCCTGGGGGACGGTTCGACGGCATCCTCGGCGTGGTGGCCGCCCTTGAGGTCGTGTCGCTGCTGGAGGAGGCCGGCGTGCGGACGCGGCGGCCGGTCGACGTGGTGAACTGGACAGCGGAGGAGGGAGCTCGGTTTGCGCCGGCGATGCTGGCGTCCGGGGCTGTGGCGGGTGTCCACCACGCGGAGTTCGTGTACTCCAGAAGCGACGCCGCCGGTCTCACCTTCGGTGCGGAGCTGGAGCGGATCGGGTACCGCGGCGGCCCAGAGCATCGACCCCAGCAGATCCATGCCTCGCTCGAGGTCCACATCGAGCAGGGGACCGTCCTGGAGGACAGTGGCGACGCCGTCGGCATCGTGGAGGGGATAGCCCCCGTCCGCTGGCACCAGGTAACGGTCAGGGGAGGCGGCGAACATGCCGGAGGTCCGGGGCTGCGACACCGGCGTGACGCCGGCGTGGCAGCAGCCCGCATGATCCTGGAGGCACGCGACCTGGCCCTCGCCGCCGATGACTTCAAGACGACGGTCGGCATCATCACCGCCCAACCAGGCTCGACCAACGTCGTGCCCCACACCGTGCGGTTCAGCCTGGACGTACGCGCCGCCACCGACGAGCGGCTCGACGAGGCCGTGCGCCTGGTCACCGCGGGCTTCGCCGGGATCGCAGCAGACGAGGGCGTAGAGGTCGTCGTCGAGGAGACCTGGCGGCTGCCACCGACCGAGTTCGACCCGGGTCTCCGCGACCTGATCCAGGCCACAGCGGCACGGCTCGGGCACCGCAGCCGGCGACTGCTTGGCGGCATCGGGCACGACTCGATGTACCTGGCTCGGGTCACCCGCACGGCGATGATCTTCACCCCCACCGTCGGTGGCCTGTCCCACTGCGAGCAAGAAGACTCCCCCTGGGAGGACATCACCAAAGCCGTCCAGGTGCTGGCCCACGTCACCGCCGAGATCACGCAGACCTGAACCGACTCTGCGGTACCGGCAAGCTCCCGGACGGACCTTGGCACTACAGCCGCACTTTTCGGTGTCGTTATCGGCGTCGCCAATGACAGCGACGAGCACGCGCCTGGTGACGCCGCCAGCCCTGACCAAGCCAGCACGACGCCCGGATCGTCCGCCAGCCGCCATACCAGCGTGGCCAGCAGTCGATGGATCTGCGACTCCGTTAGCGGCGCCAGCAGATCGGCGGGTTCTGCGTCCCTAGCGGCCCCCCGTGTCTGCTACGGCGGGGGTCGTAGTGACGCTGGCACGCATGGCGGCAAGGAAGGCGTGGGCCAGCATCGCCAAGGTGGGTAGAGACGCAAGCACCCGGCGGATGCCCCCACGGGGCTACGCCGCATCGCCGTCGAGCATGCCTCAGATCATGGCGCGGTAGCGACTGCGAAAGAGACCCCTGACTGCTCTCAAGAACTTTCGAACCGTCCGGCGCGGCCGGCTGGCCGCATTGCTGCGGCAATCCCGCGGGTAGTCCTTCAGACATCACCAGATGACATTCTGGGGATCTGGCCGGACTCGACTACCGACATGCCCAGCGTAAACGCCACTCACCGGCCCACGCTCGACTGGATGCCTGCGCGTCTCCGCATCGATGGTCGGGGTGAATGTCAGCGGGGTCGGCGTGCGCGGACCTTCCCCTCCCGGTGAGCGCATCTGATCGTTCCTGCTGGGCTGCGGCGATGGAGGCGTGAGTCAATGGCCGCCCACGGTCACAGCCGTACCGTCGTTCCGCTGGCGGCGCTTTGCCGGGCAGCGTCGAGGACGCCAAGGCCCACGACGGCATCGTTGGGATCGACCGGGGGAAGCCCGCCGCTTCTCAGCGCCTCAGTCAGCCCGGCGTAGAACAACTGGTACGCCCCAGGCTCGGTCTCGACCCTGCGGGACTCTCCGTCGACGCCCAGCCAGAACCAGCGCTCCTGTGGCTCACGGCCCCACCCCGGCTCCGTGGGGCGCCGCCCTGCCCGCAACAGCTCCTCCTGGACGTCAAGGCCGTGCGTGACATAGGCCCCGCGGTCACCGAGCACCCGCAGGCGGGGTCCGACCTGGGCTACGAGCGAGCTTGCCCACAGGTGGGAGCGCACCCCGCCTGGGTGCTCGAGCGCGATGAACACGTCGTCGTCGCCTTGGACGCCCGCCCGACGCCGGTCGACCTCGGCGTAGACGCTCCTTGGCTGCCCGAACAGCAGCAGCGCCTGGTCCACCAGGTGACTTCCGAGGTCGAGCAGCAGGCCTCCACCGGCCTCCGGGCGCTCCAACTCGCGCCAGGCCCCGGACCGCAGCGCCGGCCGCCAGCGCTCGAAGCGCAACTCGAACCGATGCACCGAGCCGAGCGCGTCAGCGTCCAGCAGGCGTTGGAGCGTGCGCAGGTCGCCGTCCCAGCGGCGATTGTGGAGGACCGTGAGCAGCACGCCCCGCTCGCGCGCGCGGTCACCAGCCGCCGACCCTTGGCCGCGGTCAGCGCGAGCGGCTTGTCGACCACGACCGCGAGCCCGGCCTGGACCGCGGCGAGGCCGAGCGGCAGGTGCGTGGCGTGCTGGTGGCCACGACGACGAGATCGTGCTCGTCGGCCGCCTCCCACAGCTCGCTGACGTGGCCGAGGACGGCGACGCCGGGATGCTCCCGGCGGGCCTGGGCTTGCCGATCAGGGTTGCTCGTGACGACGGAGGCCAGCCGCAGGGCGGGCGTGCTGGCGATGAGGGAGCGTGGAAGACGGCGCCCGCTAGCCCATACCCGATCAGCCCGACCGAACGGCTTCCTGGTCCATGCTGGGAACCCTATCCGGTACCGATCCGGGGCAGTTCCTTTGCGGGTCGGCGCAGGCTGGCGCCGTTGCTGCGGATGACCTCGGCGTACCAGTCGAAGGACTTCTTCTTGTACCGCTCCAGGGTGCCGCTCCCGTCGTCGTTGCGGTCGACGTAGATGAGGCCGTAGCGCTTGCTCATCTGGGCGGTGCTGTTGCTGACGAGATCGATGCACCCCCAGGACAGGTAGCCCCAGACCTCCACGCCGTCGGCGATCGCCTCGCCCAGCTGGACGAGGTGGTCGTTCATGTAGTCGATGCGGTAGTCGTCCAGCACGGTCTTGACCCCGTCGACCTCGACGAGTTGGTCGTGTGCGCCAATTCCGTTCTCCACCACGAACAGCGGCTTCTGCCACCGGTCCCAATACTGGTTGGCGACGATCCGCAGCCCGGTCGGGTCGACCTGCCAGCCCCACTCGCTCGCCTTCAGCGTGGGATTGGGCACCCCACCGAAGATGTTGCCCGCGCCCTTGGCCTTGCGCGCAGGGTCCGCGGTCTCGCAGATGCTCATGTAGTAGCTGAAAGACACGAAGTCCACCGTGTGCTGGAGCAGCTCGCGGTCCTCGTCGGTGATGTCCAGTTGGATGCCCCGCTCGCGGAAGTAGCGCAGCATGTACCCGGGATAGGTCCCGCGGGCGTGCACGTCGCCGAAGAACAGGTTCTTGTGGTCGGCCTCCATCACGGCCACGACGTCGGCGGGGTCGGGCGACAGCGGGTAGGTCGGCAAGGCCAGGACCATGCAGCCGACCCTGGGGTCGGGCATGGTCTCGTGGGCGATCCTGGTGGCGAGGGCGCTGGCCACCAGCTCGTGGTGGACGGCCTGGTACAGGTCGGTCGGCGACAGCTCCTCCCTGGGGGAGTTGATCGCCCCGCTCATGAACGGCTCGTGCAGCACCGAGTTGATCTCGTTGAAGGTCAGCCAGTACTTCACCTTCGAACCGTATCGGTCGAACAGGACCCGCACGTAGCGCTCGTAGAACCCGATCAGGTCCCGGCTGACCCAGCCGTTGTACCTCTCGGCGAGGGCCAGCGGCGTCTCGTAGTGGGAGATCGTCACCAGCGGTTGGATGCCGTACTTGGCGAGCTCGTCGAACACGGCGTCGTAGAAGGCCAAGCCCTCCTCGTTGGGTGCCTCGTCGTCGCCGTTGGGGAAGATCCGACTCCAGGCGATCGACAGGCGGAACACCGTGAAGCCCATCTCGGCGAAGAGCGCGATGTCCTCGGCGTAGCGGTGGTAGAAGTCGATCCCGACGAGCTTGAGGTTGTCGGGCGTCGGCCCCCCCGTCCGGGGGCCGCCCATCCCCTGGGGCATCAACTCCTGGATCGAAAGGCCCATGCCCCCCGTGTCGTAGGCACCCACCCCCAGGTTCGCGGCGGTGGAGCCGCCCCCCAGGA
>JASLBL010000222.1 GCA_030146615.1 Actinomycetes bacterium | reverse complement strand
CTTGCTGGAGGCGGCGGCGCGGGAGCGGACCGGCCCGTACAGCGGCGCCGGCCCGGCCGTGCTGGCCGAGCTGGCGGCCGCGGTCGAGCCGTTCCCCGAGGACGGCGTCGGGCTGGAGGCGGCCCTGGACGGCCTCGGCCGGCTGGCCGTCCGCCACGCTGTCGACCCCGGCCATCCGGCCTGCGCCGCCCACCTGCACTGCCCGCCGCTGGCCGCCGCTGTGGCCGCCGACGCCATGGTCGGTGCGACCAACGCATCGCTGGACTCCTGGGACCAGGCGCCGGTCGCCACCCACCTAGAGCAGCGGCTGGTGGGCGCGCTGGCCGCCCGGGTCGGCTACCCGCCGGCGGCCGACGGGGTGGTCACCAGCGGCGGGACCCAGTCGAACCTGATGGGGCTGCTGCTGGCCCGCGACCAGGCCGCCGCCTGGGCCGGTCGCGACGTGGCCGCCGACGGGCTCGGCCCGGACGCCGGACGCCTGGCTATCGTCTGTTCGGAGCTGGCCCACTTCAGCGTCGCCCGGGCGGCGGCCGTGCTCGGGTTGGGCAGCCGGGCCGTCCACTGGCTCCCGGTCGACGCCGACCGGCGCCTGCGCCTAGATGAACTGGACCGCGCCCTGGACCGGCTGGGCGCCGACGGCCAGCGCCCGATGGCCCTGGTGGCCACGGCCGGTACCACCGACTTCGGCAGCATTGACCCGCTGGTGGCGTTGGCCGAGCGGGCCCGCCAGCGGGGGCTGTGGCTGCACGTCGACGCCGCCTACGGCGGCGGGCTACTGTTCAGTGACCGCCACCGCGGCCTGCTGGAGGGCATCGAGCTCGCCGACTCGGTCGCGGTCGACTTCCACAAGCTGCTGTGGCAGCCGGCCGGCTGCGGCGCTTTCCTGGTCCGTGATCGGGCCGCGCTCGCCCCCCTCGAGGTCACCGTCCCCTACCTCAACGCCGACCCTGCCGGCGGCGTGCCGGACGGGTGGCCCATGCCGCACCTGGTCGGCCGGTCGCTGGCCACCACCCGCCGCTTCGACGCCCTCAAGCCGCTGCTCAGCTTCCAGGCGGTCGGCCGTCGGGCCCTCGGCGAGCTGGTCGACCGCACCATCGCCCTGGCCGGCCACGCCGCCGACCTGATCGACGCCGAGCCGGGCCTGCGGCTGACCGCCCGGCCACGGCTCAGCTCGGTAGTGTTCCGCTACCGCCCCTCGCCCGACGACCCCGTCCGGTCCGACCGGATCAACGAGGCGATCCGCCTGCGGCTGCTGGCCGCCGGCCAGGCGGTGGTCGGCCGCACCGAGGTCGCCGGGCGGGTACACCTCAAGCTGACCCTCCTCAACCCCACCGCCACCGAGGCCGACCTGGCCTGGCTCGTGGCCGCGATCGCGCGGGCCGGCGCCGACCTCGACCGACCTTGAAGGACGGCGATGCCCGCCGCACTGGACACCGAGATCCCCGACGCCGGCCTGGCCGGCGGCCGGGCCGCCGAGCAGGCGGCCGACGAGGCCGCCGTGACCACGCTGCTCAACTGCTACCTGCGCGAGACCGCCTCGGCGGCAACCGGCAGCATCCGCCTGGACCGGCTCGGCCTGGAGCTGGAGGCGCCGCTGCGCTACCGGTCCGCCACCGGCCACCACGCCTACCGGCTGCCGGTCAGGCTGCGGCGGCCGGGCGGCCCAGGGGTGCCGCTCGACCATGTCACCCTTGCCGCCCTGCTCGGCCGGGAGCTGGCACTCGAGGGCGAGGAGCGGGCCCGGCTGGGCGAGTTCGTGGCCGCGGTGGCCGAGTCCACCCGCCACGCGGCCAAGTTCCTGGCCGCCCAGGCCGCCGGCGGCCCAGAGGCGGCTCCAACCCGGTTTCTGCGCGCCGAGCAGTCCCTGGCCCTCGGGCACCCACTGCACCCGACGGCCAAGAGCCGCCAGCCCATGACCGCCGACGAGGTCCGCCGCTACGCCCCCGAGCTGGGGGCGGCGTTCCGGCTGTACTGGTTCCGGGCCGACCGCTCGATCGTGGCCGAGGACTCGGCCCTCCAGGCCACCGCGGCCGAGCACCTGGCGGGCCTGCTGGCCGGCGACGAGCTGGTCGATCCGGGGGTCCGGCGCGACGCCGCGGCGGGCCGCCACGCCCTGGTCCCGGTGCATCCCTGGCAGGCCGGGCGGCTGCGGGAGCAGCCGGTGGTCCGTGACCTGCTCGCCGCCGGGCTGCTCCAGGACCTGGGCGAGCAGGGCCGGCCCTGGTGGGCGACCTCGTCGGTGCGGACCGTCTACCGGCCCGACGCGCCGTTCATGCTCAAGCTGTCGCTTGGGGTCCGGATCACCAACTCGGTCCGGGTCAACCTGGCCAAGGAGCTGGCCCGCGGGGTGGAGGTCCAGCGGCTGCTGGCGGCCGGGCTGGGGGCCGAGCTGGCCGGCCGCTTCCCCTGTTTCGCGGTGGTCGGCGACCCGGCCTGGCTGACCGTGCGCGCCGGCGGCGGCCGGACCGAGTCCGGGTTCGAGGTGGTGGTGCGCGACAACCCGTACCCGGCCGGCCGTGACCTGGACGCCACCTTGGTCGCCGGCCTCTGCCACCCGGGTCCGGGCGGCGGCCCGTCGCGGCTGGCCGACATCGTCGAGGCCTTGGCCGCCGCCGACGGCCGGCCGGCGCCGGCCGTGGCCAGGGACTGGTTCGGCCGCTACCTGGCCGTCGCCGCCGACCCGCTGCTGTGGCTGTACCGAACCTGGGGGGTCGCCCTGGAGGCCCACCAGCAGAACAGCATCGTGGAGCTGGCTGGGGGGTGGCCGGCTGGCTTCCGCTACCGCGACAACCAGGGCTACTACTTCAAGGCGTCGGCCGCCGAGCGGCTGCGGCGGCTGCTGCCGGGGCTGAACCAGGCCAGCGACACCGTCTGTGACGACGCCGTGGCCGACGAGCGCTTCGGCTACTACTTCGCCGTCAACCACCTGTTTGGGATCATCGGCACGCTCGGGCGCGACGGCGTGGCCGACGAGCACGAGCTGCTGACCGACCTGGCCGGGTACCTGGCGGCCAAGGCGGAGGCCGGCCCGCCGGCGCCGGTGGTTGGCACGCTGCTGGGCGCGGCCCGGCTGCGCTGCAAGGCCAACCTGCGCACCCGCCTCAACGACATGGACGAGCTGGTCGGCCCGCTGGCCAGCCAGTCGGTGTACGTCCAGGTCGCCAACCCGCTGGCCGGGCTGGCCACGGCGGGGCGGCCGGCATGAGCCCGGAGCAGCCCCCCGCCGGCCCCGGCTCGACGCCGCCTGCCCGGACCGTCCGGGTCGCGCCGGGCGGCGCGGTGTTCCAGGCGCGGCTGCCTGGCGGCGGGCTGGCCAGCTTCCGGGCGCTTGACCCCGACGGCGACCTGGACCTGGTCCACGGATGGATGCACCAGCCGCACGTGGTCCCGTTCTGGCGGCTCGACCTGGACCGCGCGGAGCTGGCCGCCTACCTACGCCGGGCGGCCGGTGACGACCACCAGCTGGTGCTGATCGGCAGCGTCGACGGCGAGCCGCTGTCGTACTGGGAGTGCTACTGGGCGGCCAGGGACCCGCTAGCCCGCTACTACCCGGCCGAGCCGGCCGACCAGGGCGTCCACCTGCTGATCGGGCCGCCGGAGCGGACCGGCCGCGGGCTCGGCCGCCAGCTGCTCGGGGCGGTGGTGGCCTGGCTGTTCGCCCGGGAGCCGGCCACCCGCCGGGTGGTGGCCGAGCCCGACACCCGCAACCACCGCATGATCCACGTGTTCGAGCGCTGCGGCTTCCGCCGCGCCGGCGAGCTGGACCTGCCGGACAAGCGGGCCGCCCTGATGGTCCACGAGCGCCGCCTGTGAGCCGCCCCGCCGGCCCGCCCGTCCACGACCTGCTCGGGGTCGGCATCGGCCCGTTCAACCTGTCCCTGGCCGCCCTGCTCGACCCGGTGGAGGACCTGGACGCGGTCTTCTTGGACCAGGCCCCGACCTTCGCCTGGCACCCGGGGCTGCTGGTCGAGGGGGCCACGACCCAGGTGCCGTTCCTGGCCGACCTGGTCACCCTGGCCGACCCGACCAGCCGCCACAGCTTCCTCGAGTACCTGCGCGCCCACGACCGCCTGTACCGCTTCTACCTGCGGGAGCGGTTCCACCTGCCCCGGCGCGAGTACGACCACTACTGCCGCTGGGTGACCGGCCGCCTGCCGGGCTGCCGCTTCGGCACTCGGGTCGAGGGCCTGCGCTGGCTGGACGGGCCCGGGCTGTTCGAGGCCGAGCTGACCGAGGTGGCCAGCGGCCGGAGCAGCCGGCGCCGGGCCCGTAACCTGGTCCTGGGCGTCGGCACCACCCCGGCCGTCCCCGACGCCCTGGCGGGCGCGCTCGGCAAGGACGTGTTCCACGCGGCCGACTTCCTCGACCACCGCGAGCGGCTGCGGCAGGCGGCCGCGGTGACGGTGGTCGGCTCGGGCCAGAGCGGGGCCGAGGTGTTCCTGGAGCTGCTCCGCGAGCAGCCGGGCTGCGGCTACCGGCTGGACTGGCTGACCCGCTCGGCCGGGTTCTTCCCCATGGAGTACTCCCGCCTGGGGCTGGAGCATTTCACCCCCGACTACACCCGCTACTTCCATGAGCTGCCGGCCGCCACCCGCGACCGCCTCCTGCCCACCCAGGACCTGCTCTACAAGGGCATCGACGTGGAGACCATCGCCGCCATCCACGACCTGCTGTACGAGCGCAGCGTGGGCGGGGCCGAGCCGGCGGTGCGGCTGCTGGCCCACGTCGAGGTCCGCTCGCTGGAGCGGGCCGGGGGGCGCTGGCGGCTGGCCGGCCGCCAGTGGGAGCAGGATCGCGAGCTCACCGTCGAGGCTGACTGCGTGGTCCTGGCCACCGGCTACCGGGCCGCGCCGCCGGCCTGCCTAGACGGGCTGGCCGAGCTGGTCGACTGGGACGAGGCCGGCCGCTACCGGGTCGGGCTCGACTACCGGGTGGTCACCGACCCGCGGGTCACCGGCGGGCTGTTCGTGCAGAACGGCGAGCTCCACACCCACGGCGTCGGCACGCCCGACCTGGGTCTGGGGGCGCAGCGGGCCGCCACCATCGTCAACGCCGTCTGTTGCCGGGAGGTCTACCGGCTGCCGGCGCGCACCGCCTTCGCCGACTTTGGAGTCGACTGACATGGATACCTACCCTGTGGCCACCGACGTCCTGACCGGGGACCGCTGGACCCTGGCCGGCGCCCGGCTGGTCGAGAAGCTGCTGGCCGAGTTCCTCTACGAGGAACTGCTGGCCGCCGAGCCGCTGGCCGGCCGGCCCGGCCACCACCAGGTGCGCCTGGCCGACGGTGTGACCTACACCTTCGCCGCCACCCGCCGGCTGTTCGACGGCTGGCGGGTCGAGCGGGGCTCGGTCCGGCGACGCGACGGTGGCGGCCAGGTCCCGGCCACCGACCCGGTCGGCCTGCTGCTGGACCTGCGCGCCGGCGCCGGGATCACCGCCGCCACCGCCGCCCACCTGATCCGGGAGCTGCGCTGGACCCAGGTGGCCGACGCCCACCTGGCCACCGGCGGCCGCCGCGCCGCCGAGCTGCTCGACCTCGACCACCACGCCATCGAGGGCGAGATGGGCGGGCACCCCTGGATCGTCCCGAACAAGGGCCGCCTCGGGTTCGGCTACGCCGACTACCTCCGCTACGCGCCGGAACGGCGTACCCCGGTGCGCCTGCACTGGCTGGCCGCCCGCACCAGCATCGCCTCCTACCAGGCGGTCGGGCGGCTGCCCCAGCAGCGGCTGCTGGCCGGCGAGCTCGACCCGGCCACGGTCGCCGCCTTCACCGCCACCCTGGAGCGGGCCGGCGCCGACCCTGGGGACTACCTGTGGTTCCCGGTCCACGACTGGCAGTGGGAGCACATGGTCGTCCCCCTGTTCGCCCCCAGCCTGGCTGCCGGTGATCTGCTGGTGCTGGGCGAGGCACCCGACGCCTACCTGCCCCAGCAGTCGATCCGGACCCTGACCAACCTGAGCTGCCCCCGCCGTCACCACCTCAAGCTGCCCATGAGCATCCTCAACACCCTGGTCTGGCGGGGCCTGCCGACCGAGCGGACCGTGGCCGCCCCGGCGGTCACCGAGTTCCTCACCGGCATCGTCGCCGCCGACCCGTTCCTGCACGCCGACCGCCGGCTGGTCCTGCTCGGCGAGGTGGCCAGCGTGGCCGTGCCCCACCCGGCCTACGAGGCCCTGCCCGGCGTCCCCTACCAGTACCGGGAGCTGCTGGGCTGCATCTGGCGCGAGAGCCTGCACGGCCGGCTCGACCCCGGCGAGCGGGCCATGAACATGGCGGCCCTGCTGCACCGCGACCGCCACGGCACGCCGGTGGTGGCGGCGCTGGTCGAGCGGTCGGGCCTCCCCGCCAGCGCCTGGCTGGCCAGCCTGTTCGAGGCCGTGCTGCCGCCGTTGCTGCACGTCCTGTACCGCTACGGCACCGTGTTCTCACCCCACGGCGAGAATGCCATCCTCCTCCACCGCGACGGCGTCCCGACCCGCCTGGCCGTCAAGGACTTCGTCGACGACGTCAACGTCTCCGACCAGCCCCTGCCAGAGCTGCGGGCCGCCCTCCGGCCCGAGGAGGCCCAGGTGCTGCTGGCCGAGCCGCCCGAGTGGCTCTGCCAGTTCCTCTGGGCCAGCCTGTTCGTCGGCCACTTCCGCTACCTGGCCGACCTGGTCGAGGAGCACCTGGGGGTGGACGAGCGCCGGTTCTGGTCCCTGGTCCGGTCCGCCATCCTCGGCTACCAGGACGGCTACCCCGAGCTGGCCGACCGCTTCAAGACCTTCGACCTGCTGGCCCCCCGGTTCGCCAAGATCTGCCTCAACCGTAACCGGCTGCTCCAGGACGGCTACGCCGACCGGCCCGAACGCCCGCATGCGGCCACCCACGGCACCGTCCGCAACGCCCTGGACGAGGTCGCCACCCCGTGACCTTGGTGCCCGCCGCCGACCTGCTCGCAGCGGACTCCGCCGACCTCGAGGTCCAACTGAAGCTGGCCGGGGAACGGCTCGGCACGGCTAGCCTGGCCGTTGCCGCCTCCGTGCTGCTCGAGGGCTACGCCTGGACGCTGGCGCGCCAGCTGTTCTCCTCCGTCGCCGCCGGCGACCCACCGGCCGACCTGGCCGCCGGCAACGTCCTGGTCCGGTTCGCCGACGGGTCCCCGGCGGAGGTGGTCGTCGGCAGCGCCCCGGCACCTCCCCCGACCGTGGCGGCCGCCCGGATGGTCGACGGCCACCTGGCCGTCCTAATCGCCCGGCTGACCGAGCGCCGGGTGCGTCGGGGACCGCGGGCGCTGTGGGGGCTGGTCGCCAACGGGTGCGCCGCCGCCGCCCTTGAGGAGGCGCAGGCGGCCGGCCATTCGCCCCGGCGCACAGCCGAGCTGGTCGACGCCTTCTTCGGGACACCGGGCCGGCCGCTGCCGTCCCCGCCGCTGTTGCAGGTAGCCATCGGCGGGCGCGACCATCTGGCCCGCAGGCGGGTCACCTGCTGCCTCAACTACACCGTGGCCGACAGTCCGTGCGCGACCTGCCCCCTGCTTCCGGCCGAGGAGACCAGGCGGCGCATGAGCGCCCGGACCTAAGCCGGCCGTCGGTGGTGGACGTCACCGGCCAGCAGGGCGGCCCGGGGCGATCTCGTCGAGGCCCGGCCACGGCGACCGGCCGCCTGCCGTTCCGCGCCCCACGGCCTGGCGTTGCTGGGAATTCAGGAGTGCTGCTGCCGCGGTTCGCTGCCGTGGTCGGCCGGCTGGCCCAGCCAGCGTTCCAGGTCGGTGGCGGGCATGGGTCGGCCCAGGTAGTAGCCCTGGGCGGTGTCGCAGCCGAGCGCCGCAAGCTCCTGCCAGGCCTCCTGGGTCTCCACGCCTTCGGCGACAACCCGCAGGCCGAGGTTGTGCCCGAGGTCGATGGTGGAGCGGACGATCACCCCGTCGCTGGTGTTGCTGGCCATCTGGCCGACAAAGGAGCGGTCGACCTTGAGCTCGTCCACCGGCAGGGCCTTCAGGTACGCCATGGACGAATAGCCGGTGCCGAAGTCATCCACCGCCAGCTTGACACCCATGGCGTGCAGGCGGCCGAGCACGTCCAGGGCGCGGGCCGGGTCGGCCATGACCGCGCTCTCGGTCACCTCCAGCATCAGCGAGCCGGCCGGGACCTCCCATGCGGTCAGGCGCTCGGCGACCTGGTCGGGGAAGCTGGGATCGAGCAGGCACCGGGTGGAGACGTTGACCGCGATCGAGAGGCGATGGCCGTCGCGGTGCCACTCGGCGGCCTGGCGGAGGGCGGCGTCCAGGACCCAGCGGGTCAGGGGGTGGATCAGGCCGGTCCGCTCGGCCAGGGGGATGAATTCCCCCGGGGCCAGCAGGCCGTGGTCGGGATGCTGCCAGCGGACCAGCGCCTCGGCGCCCAGGACCTGGCCGGTTTGCAGGTCGGCCTTGGGCTGGTAGTGAAGGACGAGCTCGTCGTGTTCCAGCGCCCGCCGCAGGCCGCCGAGCAGCGCCAGGCGCCGTGGGCTGTGCTGGTCGACGGCGGGGTCGTAGACCACGAACCCGATGTGGGCCTGCTTGGCCGCGTACATGGCCACATCCGCGTGCTGGAGCAGCTCGGCGGTGTCGTCGCCATGGTCGGGGTAGACGGCGATCCCGATGCTGGCATCCAGGTCCAGGGCGACCCCGTCCAGGGTGAGGGGCGCATGCAGGGCGGCCCGGAGCTTGTCGGCCACCGCGGCGGCCGCTTCGGCCGTCACCCCCGGAACCAGCACCCCGAACTCGTCGCCGCCGAGCCGGGCCACGGTGTCGACCTGGCGCAGTGCCCCCTGGAGTCGCGTCCCGACCTCGCGCAGCAGCTGGTCGCCGTGGTGGTGGCCGAGGGTGTCGTTGACGTCCTTGAAGCGGTCCAGGTCGAGCAGCAGTAGCGCAGCGGGTTGGAGCTCCCGGTCGGCGGTGCGGAGCGCCTGGCCGACGCGGTCGGCGAACAGCTCCCGGTTGGGCAGGCCGGTGAGGGCGTCGTGCAGCGCCTGGTGGCTGGAGGCGGCGGCCTGACGGACCAGCCGCCGCTGGTAGCCGGCCAGCACGAGGAGGAAGACGGCCAGGGCGGCAACGCCGGCGCCGCCGGCGACCACCGCCGCCGGGACCAGGGCGTGCTGGCGTCGCCGCAGGTCGGTCAGGGCGGCGGTCGCGTGCGCCTGCTCGCGGGCTGCCAAGGTCGCGGTCTGGCTGGTGAGGTCGAGGTAAGCCGGGTGGACTCGTTGCAGGTGGATCTCGTTGGCCGTCTCCATGTCCTTGGCGTCGACGGCGTCCAGCATCTGGCGGAGCAGCCGCAGGCTGGGGGCGTGCCTGGCCTGGATCTGGCGGGCTTGGGCGGCGTCGTCGGACCCGCCGTGGGCGGCCAGCTGGCCCAGGGCCACCTCGAGGGTCCGGCTGGCCTCGTCCAGGGCCGGCCGCAGCTTGGGATTGGCGGTGGCGAGGTAGGCGTGGGCGACAGAATGCTCCTGGTTGACCTGGTAGCGGGCCTCCACCCAGGCGTCACGCTGGGCGCTGATGCCCTGGACCTGCCGGACCGATCGGTCAACGGCCGCTGCCGCCCAGACCGCTCCGCCGGTCAAGCCCACCAGCACCGCGGCCAGGCCGGCACTCGCGACCGGGACTAGCCAGCGAGTGCGGCCGGTCCTGCGACCGACCCCGCCACGGCCTGCGCGTTCAGACCTGCCCACTAGA
>JASLBL010000555.1 GCA_030146615.1 Actinomycetes bacterium | reverse complement strand
CTGGAGCCCCTGCCAGGCGCCACGGGTGACGCCCAGTCGTTTCTGGGCGACCAGATCGCGCGCCTCATCCTTGCTGCTGACGGTCTCGGCGCCTTGGGAGCCGTCGTCCAGCAGCCACCACACCTGGTAGGTGACGCGGCCGGTGCGGGCGCTGACGCGCTTGCGGATGCCTACCGAGGCCATCGTGCTGGCCTACCGAGGCGCTCGGCCGTGACCACGCCGTACGCATCCGCTGCGAACCTCGTGCTCGGCCCCGCAGCTGCTCCCGACCAGGGTGTGGCTGGAGCTGCCCTGCGGGGCCTTGGAAGGCTCGTGGCCGGCCGAGGCGGCCGGAGCCAGGTGCAGGCATGGCCTGAAACGGCTGAGAGCGTTCTCGTTGGATAACGTGACAGCCGGCTGTGTGGGCGACGATGGGTGCTGTGGTCCCTCACGGTCTGGTTGACGGTGAGCCTTGGCTTGGTCACCGCGGGCTCCGGTAGGCCTTCTCAGAAACCTCAGAAACCACAGAAACGGGCTCGGCAGGGGTTTTTGTGGTTTCTGTGGTTTCTGAGGATGGGTGCAAGGGGTTGACCACGAACCGGGGGGAGGCGGGTCGGCCGCGACCGTGGGGATCCTGGGAGGGTTCGGGGTCGCCCCGGCGTAGATAGCCGTGCTCCTCCAGCAGCCGCAGGGCTGGCTCCAGGTCGGTGGCCTTGTGGAAGCGGCCGCGGGCGGCCTGGTGGGCGTCGCGGCGGCTGAACTGCACCTGATCGGTTCGGCTGATCCAGTCGAGCAGCCAACGGGCGTCTCCTACGCGAGGGTCGGCGCCCATCAGGTCGAACACGGCGCGAGCGTGCTCGATGAGGTAGTTGGCCAGCCGGATCGCGCCGGCGAGGGTGTTGGTGCCGATCGGGTGGGCCCAGCCATCGCGCAGGTGCTCGGCGAGGTGGAGGAGGCCGGCGAGGCGGCAGGTGGCGCCGGCGAGCTTGGCCGCCCAGCCGGCCAGATGGGCCAGATCGCCGCTGTTGCCGGCCAGGCGCGGCTCAAGGTCGCGCTCGAAGGCGAGCAGCAGCTCGCCGGCGTGTGGGTCGAGGGTGAGCATGGTTGGGTCGTCGCCGGCCGGGCGAGTCAGGCTAGCCGCCAGGGCCTGGAGCTCCAGGGTGTAGCGGTCGGCGACCGACTGGGGGACGGGTGGGGTGCCGGCCTGTCGGCGCCCGACCAAGCTGGCCGGGAGGCTGTAGAGGAATCGGGCCAGGAGGCCCCGGCCGCGGAACCCGGGTCGGCCGGCCAGGCCATGGAGGACTTCTGGTTGGACGGTGAGGCCGATGGTCAGGCACGCCGGAATCGAACCCGCGACCCCATCCTTACCATCGATGCGCGGGGGTTCACCACGCCGTGCGGCACCGCATGTGCCCACACATCCCCGCAGGTGAGAGGTGCTGCCGAGGATCGGGTCGCGAGGCGGCGTGAGGTTGTGTGTAGCGCAGTTTCTGGCAAATCTCTGGCAAGGATCCCTGCGCAGTCATACCTGGGCTGCTATGGAAAAAACGCCCGGCACATCGTCCCCCCCAGTCCTCGACCACGAGCGAGTGCACCTGCGGTGCACGGCTGTTCTCAGGAGATTTCGGGTCGAGCGTAGGGCGGCGCGGTGGTGGCCATCCGGTATACGGACGGCGGACAGTCAAGTGACATGACGTGTTGTAGCTGAGGATCGCCGTGGCGGCTCAGGCCGGTATGAGCTTGAGCGACCTCCTAGATGGCGGGGTCGTCGACCAGGACGAGTTCGAGCGATTGGGGAAGGTAGTGGCCGGCGACCAGGCACTTCTCGTTTTGCTCGATGAGCTTCGCACCGGGCCAGCCGCAGCGCGGCGTCGCTGGGGACACCGATCACGTCCGCACGTCGACCGATCTCCTGTTTGCCAGCTCCAGGGGGTTGGTAGAGCGCAGTTGAACTAGTGCTTCCGAGGGAGCTGATAGAACGCCAGCAGCTCGGCTTCCGCCTCCAGGAGGCCCGTGACCCTCTGGGTGCGACTGGCTGGAGCCGGTCGACCACCTCGACCAGGCGCTGACGACGCGGGTCTGTTCCGCATCGGCAGGAGTCGGTCCACAAGGCTGGTCGTGCTCAGGAGCATCCCAAGACCACCCCGAGCACCCTCAAGCCGCCCGGCCGGCCGTTCCGGAATGTCCTCTATTAGTACATGAGTCACCTGTTGTTTATTTCCATTGAAATAGAACTATGCGGTGGTGGATTGAGGATTCGTAGCGTTGCTGCTCAGTCCGCCACGCTCCCAAGGATCAATTTCGCAGGAGCCCACCATGCCCGTCGAACGGCAATGTGGACGCCCGGCTACTGGGCTCCGGTGTGGCCGACGGCCGGACGCTCCATCGCGCGAACCGCTCAACCACCCATGGACCCCGCCGATAGTGCTTCGAACAGGGTCGACGACACCAGTGCGTGGACGATGGGAGTGCTCGTGGGCAGGTCTGACCGCGCAGGCCGTGGCGGGGACGGTCGCAGGACCGGCCGCACTCGCTGGCTAGTAGATCGTCATTCGTGAGTGATGGGGTAGAGGTGCTTGAGCTTGATGCGGGCGTCCTCGGTCGTGAACCGCCAGTTGACCCCGCGACCGGCGCGGTTGCGTGCCGCCTGCCACGCCGCGACCTCCCGCTCCAGAGTTGCCCGGTCGGCTAGGCGACGGTCCA
>JASLBL010000153.1 GCA_030146615.1 Actinomycetes bacterium | reverse complement strand
CCCGCAATCCCACCACTGAGTGGGATTGCGGGGTCGGGGTGGCCGCCTGCTGCTGTTTGAGCCAGTCGATGAGGTCGTCGGCTGGGACGGGACGGCTGACGTGGTAGCCCTGGATGGCGTCACAGCCCAACGCGTCCAGCTCCTGCCAGGTGGTCTGGTCCTCGACCCCTTCGGCGACGACCCGCAGGCCCAAGTTGCGGCCCAGGTCCACAGTGGACTGGACGATTACCGCGTCACGGCTGTTGCTGGTCATCTGGGCCACAAACGACTGGTCGACCTTGAGTTCGTGGACCGGCAGCTCTTTGAGGTAGGCCATCGAGGAGTAGCCGGTCCCGAAGTCGTCGATCGACACCTGCACCCCCATCTGGTTCAACCGGCCCAGGATCTGCAGGGCATGGGTGGGATCGGCCATGATGGCGCTCTCGGTGATCTCCACCACCAGCAGCCGCGCCGGGACCCGCCAGCGGGTCAGCAGGCCGGCGACCTCGTCGGGGAAGGCAAGGTCGAGCAGGCGCCGCGCCGACACATTCACCGCGACCGAGAGCTCATGGCCGGCCTGGCGCCACTGGTGGCATTGGCGCAGGGCGGCGTCCAGGACGTAGTGGGTCAGGGGGCCGATCAGCCCAGTCCGCTCGGCCAGGGCGATGAACTCGCCCGGGGGCACCAGGCCGTGCTGGGGATGCTGCCAGCGCACCAGCGCCTCCACCCCCAGCACGCGCCCGGTGTGGGCGGCGACCTTGGGCTGGTAGTGCAGCATCAACTGCTGCTGTTCGATGGCGCGGCGCAGCTCCCCGAGCAGGGCGAGGCGCCGGGGGCTGTGCTGGTCCAGGGTGGGGTCGAACAGCATGAACCCGGCGTGGGTCTCCTTGGCCACGTACATGGCGATATCGGCGTGCTGCAACAGCTCCACGGCATCGCTGCCGTGCTCAGGATAGACGGCCAGACCGATGCTCGCCTCCACATCCAAGCTCAATCCCTCAAGGACGAACGGCTCCTCCAGGGAGGCCTGCAGCTTGCTGGCGACCTGGACGGCGCCCTCGGGGGTTTCGATCCGGGAGAGCAGGACGGCGAACTCATCCCCGCCCAGCCGAGCCACGGTGTCGACCTCGCGCAGCGTCGCCCGTAGCCGCTGGCCGACCTGGATGAGGAGTTGGTCGCCGTAGTGGTGGCCGAGGGTGTCGTTGACCTCCTTGAACCGGTCCAGGTCAAGCAGGGCCAACGCCGCCGGGACCAGCTCCCGGTCGGCCTGGCGGATGGCCTGGCCGATGCGGTCGCCCAGCAGGGTCCGGTTGGGCAGCCCGGTCAGCCCATCGTGCAGGGCCTGGTGCTGGTTCTCGGCGGCCTGGCGTTCGGTGCGCCGCTGGTAGCCGATCAGCACCGCCCAGAACACCCCTAGCAGGCCAAGGCCGGCGGCAAAGGCGACCGGGGTCGCCGCAACCACCATCGTCTCTTGGCGGCGCAGGCTATCCAGCCCGGCCAGGGCCGCCTGCTGGTGGGCCTCGGCGGCCTCCTGCACCTGGGTCTCGATCGCGGCCAGCAGCGGGTCGAGCTGCTCGTTGTCGATCGCCAGCACCCGCCTGGTGGCACCGGCGTCAACGGCGGCGAACATCCGCTCCAGCGCAGCCCGGTAGCGGACGTGGTCGGCCTGGACCTCCCCAACCACGACACGATCGGCATCGTCCCCGCGCTGGCGGACGACCTCCAGCGCGGCCAGCAGCGACGTCGCGGCCTGCTGGAAGTCGGCTCGGACCTCGGGACCTGGTTCCAGGCGGTACTTGCGCTCCAGCCCCTGCTCGACCGCGACCGCATAGCGGGCCTCTTGGTAGGCGTCGCTCAGTCGGCTCAGCCGGTCGGCCCGGTGGACAGCCCGGCTGGTGCTGAAGGCGGCCCACAACCCAAACCCGGTCAAGACCACCAGCGCGGCCGCCAACCCGGCGGTCGCCAACCGCGTGACGGTCCGGCCGTTCGACCACTGCTTGTCCATGCGGGCCATATCCTGGGTCCCAATCCCGGCGGTCGCGTCGGGTCTCCGCTGACCTGGCTGCACTGCTCAGGTATTCGCTTCGGCACCAGCGCTGCGAACCTAAGCGCATCGGACAGACACCGTCCCCAGACCGGCCCCCTCGGGGAGTGGAGCGACCCCGCTGGTGCGCTTCGCGCGATTGATTCATCGGCGCGTCCGCGTTCTTGGCGGACCTGCGGTCCGCGCCGCCTGCGGCGGCAGTCTGAGTCTGCCCTGGCTGCCACTATAGGTGGCTGAGCGGGGCTCACGGGGCGGGCACCTTCCTGTGACGCGTGGCTACGTGTCCTCGGCCAATGGGCCATCGACCGGGGCTGCGGGCTTATTGTGCTCGGCCTTATCTCTGGGTCAGGATGCATTCCCACCGCTCTCGGGGCGGCGCAGGGGAACCAGCATCCTGTAGCTGGTAGCGGTCTATCCAGGCGTTCTGTAGAAGGGCACCATCTAACTTGGCGCCCTTCAGATGAGCGCCAGGCAGCTCCGCGCCTGACAGGTCGGCGCCCTCCAGCTTGGCGCCCGACAGGATGGCGTCCTCCAGGTTGGCGCCCCGCAGGGCGGCGCGCTTCAGGTTGAGGTATCGCACGTTGAGGCTCTTCAGGTCGGCGCCCTCCAGGTTGGTGCGCTCCCGCGTCAACAGGTCGGCGCCTCGTAGGTTGGCGCGCCGCAGGCTGGCGCCCTGTAGGTTGACGTCCTCCAGGTTGGCGCCTTCAAGTTTGGCGCCCTCTAGCTACTTGGCCCTGAAGAAGTCGCGGGTGAGGTAGCCGTGACCTGGGTAAACGCCGGTGGTCGGTGCCGATTTGTGGTCGAATGACACCGTTGTAACTTCCAGGGCCGGAGGTGGACGGTGCTGCGTGAGACCGACCCGCAAGCGAGCCTGACCTTGTGGGAGGCGTTGCTGCCCGAGGAGGCCAGACGGCTGCCCGCCGAACTCGCAGCGGTCGATGCCTACCTGGATGACGAACGCTTCCTGGCGCCGTGGCGGGCCCTGTTCGACCGACGGCTTGGTCGCCCCTCGGTGCCGGTCGACACGCTGCTGCGGTTGCTGTACCTGAAGCACCGCTATGGGTTGGGCTATGAGAGCTTGTGCCGAGAGGTCGCCGACTCGATCTCGTGGCGGCGGTTCTGCCGCATCGGTCTGGACCGGCCCGTGCCCCATCCGACCACCCTGATCAAGCTGGTCCGCCGCGCCGGCCCCGACGTGATCGAGCAGCTCAACGCTGCGCTGGTGGCCAAGCTGGCCGCCGACAAGCTGCTGCGGGCCCGCAAGCTGCGGGTCGACACCACCGTGGTCGAGGCCGACATCGACTATCCCACCGACGCCGATCTGCTGGAGGGTGCCGTCAGAAAGCTGGGTGGGCTGGTGCGGCGCATCAAGGGCCGCGGGTCCGGCGGGCGGCACCGCG
>JASLBL010000105.1 GCA_030146615.1 Actinomycetes bacterium | reverse complement strand
CATGGGCATAGTGGCGATTGGCGGTCTCGTACTCGACATGGGCGATCGAGATCGTGATCCCCCGCTGCTTTTCCTCCGGCGCCTTGTCGATCTGGTCAAAGGGGGTATAGGGCACCGCAGGGTCCCGCTCGTGCAACACCTTGGTGATCGCCGCCGTCAAGGTCGTCTTGCCATGATCGATATGACCCATCGTCCCAATGTTCAAATGCGGCTTGGTCCGCTCAAACCTCTTCTTCGCCATGGAGGCAGATCTCCTCTCCTACTCCCCGCGAATCTTCGCGACGATGGTCTTGGCAATGTTCTCCGGCACCTCGGCGTACCGGCCGAAGTGCATGGTCGAGGTGGCCCGGCCCTGCGTCATGGAGCGCAGGTCGGTGGTGTAGCCGAACATCTCGGCCAGGGGCACGGCCGCCCGGATCACCTGGGCGTTGCCGCGGGGTTCCATCTTCTCGATGCGCCCGCGCCGGCCCGACAGGTCGCCCATCACGTCACCGGCGAACTCCTCGGGCGTCACCACCTCGACGTCCATGATCGGCTCGAGCAGCGCCGGGCTGCCGCGACGGGCGGCCTCCTTGAGCGCCATCGAGCCGGCGATCTTGAACGCCATCTCCGAGGAGTCGACCTCGTGATAGGACCCGTCGTGCAGGATGACCCGGAGGTCGACCATCGGGTAGCCGGCCAGCACCCCGGAGCTCATCGCGTCCTGGATGCCGGCGTCCACCGACGGGATGTACTCGCGGGGCACCTTGCCGCCGACGATCTTGTTGACGAACTCGTACCCGCCACCGTCGCCGGCCGTCGGCTCGACGTCGATGACCACGTGGGCGTACTGGCCCTTGCCGCCGGTCTGCTTGACGTGGCGGTAGACCAGTTTGGCCACCGGCTTGCGGATGGTCTCCCGGTAGGCGACCTGGGGCCGGCCGACGTTGGCGTCGACCTTGAACTCCCGCAGCATCCGGTCCACCAGGACCTCGAGGTGCAGCTCGCCCATGCCGGCCAGGATGGTCTGGCCGGTGTCCTCGTCGGTGTGGACCCGGAAGGTCGGGTCCTCCTCGTCGAGGCGCTGGAGGGCGGTGGCCATCTTGTCCTGGTCGGACTTGGTCTTGGGCTCGATGGCGACCTCGATCACCGGGTCGGGGAAGCTGATCGACTCCAGCTCGATCGGGTTGTCGGGGTCGCAGAGGGTGTCACCGGTGGTGGTGAACTTGAGCCCGACCGCGGCCACGATGTCGCCCGCGAACACCGCTTCCTTGTCCTCGCGGTGGTTGGCGTGCATCTGGAGCAGCCGCCCGATCCGCTCGGTGCGGTCCTTGGAGGCGTTGCTGACCCGGCTGCCGGCCTTCAGGGTCCCTGAGTAGACCCGGAAGTAGGTGAGCTTGCCCACGTAGGGGTCACTCATGATCTTGAAGGCCAGGGCGGCGAACGGCTCGTTGTCGTCGGCCTTGCGCTCCAGCAGCGCGGACTCGTCGCCGACCTTGGTCCCCTGGATCGGGGGCACGTCCAGCGGCGAGGGCAGGTACCAGACGACCGCGTCCAGCAGCGGCTGCACGCCCTTGTTCTTGAAGGCGCTGCCGCACAGGACGGGGGCGATCTTGCCGGCGATGGTCGCCTTGCGGATCACCTTGCGGAGCTCGGCGACGCTCGGCTCCTCCTCGGCCACGTACCTCTCCATGAGCTGCTCGTCGTGGTCGGCCAGCAGCTCGAACAGCCGGTGGCGCCACTCCTCGGCCAGCTCGGTGTACTCGTCGGGGATCGGCCGGTCCTCCCACTCCTCGCCCATGCCGTCGCTGGGCCAGTAGTGGCCGCGCATCTCGACCAGGTCGATGACGCCGTGGAAGTTGCTCTCGACCCCCCAGGGGAGCTGGAGCACGGCCGGGGTCGCGCCGAGGCGGTCGACGATCATGTCCACCGTGCGGTGGAACTCGGCCCCGACCCGGTCCATCTTGTTGACGAAGCAGATCCGGGGGACGTTGTACTTGTCGGCCTGGCGCCAGACGGTCTCGGACTGGGGCTCGACCCCGCTGACGGCGTCGAACACGGCCACCGCGCCGTCGAGCACCCGCAGGGAGCGCTCGACCTCGACGGTGAAGTCCACGTGGCCCGGGGTGTCGATCAGGTTGATCCAGTGGTCGCGCCACCGGGTGGTGGTGGCGGCCGAGGTGATGGTGATCCCGCGCTCCTGCTCCTGCTGCATCCAGTCCATCACGGCGGCGCCCTCGTGGACCTCGCCGATCTTGTAGGTGCGGCCGGTGTAGTACAGGATCCGCTCGGTGGTCGTGGTCTTCCCAGCGTCGATGTGGGCCATGATCCCGATGTTGCGGGTGCGCTGAAGCGGGAACTCGCGGATCGCGAGCCCCTTGGCGCTGCCCTTGCGGTCAATAGCCGTGTTCGTCATATCGTTCTTCTTGCGTTCCTCACGGGTGTCCTAGGCACCGGGGGGAACATCCCCCGGACCCCCCCTACCAGCGATAGTGGGCGAAGGCCCGGTTGGCCTCGGCCATCTTGTGGGTGTCTTCCTTGCGCTTGACGGCGGCCCCGGCGCCGTTCGAGGCGTCCAGCAGCTCGCCGGCCAGCCGGTCGGCCATGGTCTTCTCCCGGCGGTTGCGGGAGAACCCGACCAGCCAGCGCAGGGCCAGGGTGGTCGAGCGGCCCTGCCGGACCTCGACCGGGACCTGGTAGGTGGCCCCGCCGACCCGGCGGCTCTTGGTCTCCAGCACCGGCCGGACGTTCTCGACGGCACGCTTGAGCGTGGTCACGGGGTCGTTGCCGGTCTTGCGCCGGCACTGCTCCAGCGCCGAGTAGACGATCCGCTCGGCGGTCGAGCGCTTCCCCTTCAGCAGGATCTTGTTGATCATCTGCGTCACGAGCTGCGACTGGTAGATCGGGTCCGGCGTGAGCGGCCGGCGGCTAGCGGGTCCCTTCCGCGGCATCCTTCAGTTCCTCCTAGACCTGCTTGCCCTTGGCGCCGTAGCGCGAACGGGCCTGCCTGCGGTCGCGGACCCCCTGGGTGTCGAGGGTGCCGCGGATGACCTTGTAGCGGACGCCGGGCAGGTCCTTCACCCGGCCGCCGCGGACGAGCACGATGGAGTGCTCCTGGAGGTTGTGGCCAACGCCCGGGATGTAGGCGGTGACCTCGATGCCGCTGGACAGCCGGACACGGCAGACCTTGCGCAGGGCCGAGTTGGGCTTCTTGGGCGTGGTCGTGTAGACGCGCGTGCAGACGCCCCGCCGCTGGGGCGAACCCTTGAGCGCCGGGGTCTTGGTCTTCTCGACCTTGCTCTCGCGGCCCTTGCGGACCAGCTGGGCGATCGTTGGCAATCTCTGCTCCTTGCCGACTGTTCCTGCTGCTCGTTCAACTCCACGGTGTCGGGCGTTTATTCCGCCCTCGGGCCGCCGTCTACCGGCATGGGTCGATTCGTCGTGGTCAGGGGCTGCAGTCGGGACCGCGCGTACCAGCCGCGGAGGGGTCCCACGGCGGGCCGGTCGGCGGTGCCCGGCTGGACGCGCGTCACCGCAGTGCGGAGAAGCGCGATCGCGAATGGTAGCGGAGGGCCACTGACCTCGTCAAACCGATCGCCCGTACTCAGCACGTAACCGCCTCTTGACAACGCAAGCAGCCCCGCGCGTGAATGTCCCAACACTGTTCGGCATGACCGAACACGGGGAGGGAGGACCCGGCCCGCCGTCGGGAATTGCGAGAACGGTCAGGCAGGAACGGTCAGGCAGGGGGGGAGCAAGGAGGGCTGTTCGTTGCGACGGAACACCTACGCTGCCGAGCTGTTTGCCGAGTTCCTCGGCACCTTCACGCTGTTGATCTTCGGCCTGGGCGTGGTCGCCCACTTCGTGCTGCGCAACGCGGTCGGCGACCCGGCCCCGGCCCCGGGCACCTTCGGCAACTTCACCACGGTGAACTTCGCCTGGGGCTTCGGGGTGGTGATGGGCATCTATGTGGCCGGCGGCATCAGCGGCGCCCACATCAACCCGGCCGTGACCCTCGCCCTGGCCGTGCGGCGGGGGTTCCCCTGGGCCAAGGTCGGCCCCTACTGGATCGCCCAGGTCCTCGGGGCGTTCGTGGCCGCCCTGTTGATCCGTTGGAACTTCTACGAGTGGTTCAATCAGGTCGACCCGGGCAAGACCTTCGCCACCCAGGGCGTGTACTCGACCTCGCCCGGGCCCGGCATGTCGATCTGGGGCGGGCTGCGCAGCGAGATCATCGGCACGGCCGCGCTGGTGATGCTGGTCCTGGCGATCATCGACGCCCGCAACACCGCGCCGGGGTCGAACATGGCCCCGTTCATCATCGGCCTGGCGGTGGTCGTGATCGGCATGAGCCTGGGCGCGCTGTCCGGCTACGCGATCAACCCGGCCCGCGACTTCGGGCCGCGGCTGGCCTCCTGGTTCACCGGCTGGTCGACCGCCATGAAGGCGCCCAACGGGGACTTCTACTTCTGGGTGCCGATCATCGGGCCGCTGATCGGCGGCGTGATCGGCGCCTACATCTACGACGGGTTCATCGGCCGCTTCCTGCCCGTCGAGGAACCGGAGGTCGGGCGGGCGACCCCCGAGGTGCCGGACACCGGCGAGCGGGTGGAGACCCGCCCGCCCGAGGCGAGATAGCTCGCCGTCCGTGAGGGAGGCGGCGCCGCCCGGTGCCGCCTCCCGTCGAACGCTCCCCCACCCCACCGGACAGGAGGCCAAGGATGGCGAAGGAGTACGTCCTCGCGATCGACCAGGGAACCACCTCGACCCGGGCCATGCTCTTCCAGCACAACGGCACCTCGGCCGGCGCGGCCCAGCTCGAGCACGAGCAGATCTACCCCCAGGCCGGCTGGGTCGAGCACGACCCCAAGGAGATCTGGGACAAGACCCAGCAGGTGACCTCCAAGGTCCTGTCGGACAACAACCTGAGCGCCGACAACCTCGCCGCGGTCGGGATCACCAACCAGCGCGAGACCACCGTCGTGTGGGACAAGAACACCGGCGAGCCCGTCTACAACGCGATCGTCTGGCAGGACACCCGCACCCAGCCGATCGTGTCCCGGTGGAAGGACGAGGGCTACGAGGACGAGATCAAGCCCAAGACCGGCCTGGTCATCGCCACCTACTTCTCCGGCACCAAGATCGCCTGGATCCTGGAGAACGTCGAGGGCGCACGGGAGCGGGCCGAGCGGGGCGACCTCCTGTTCGGCAACACCGACACCTGGCTGATCTGGAACCTGACCGGCGGGGTCAACGGCGGCCGGCACATCACCGACTACACCAACGCCTCCCGGACCATGCTGTTCAACCTGGCCAACACCGACTGGGACGACCACATCCTGGCCGAGCTCAACATCCCCAGGTCGATGCTGCCCGAGCTGCGGCCCTCCTCGGACCGCGAGACCTACGGCAGCACCCTCGCCGACGGCGCCCTCGGGGGCGAGGTCCCGATCGCCGGGGACGCCGGCGACCAGCAGGCCGCCCTGTTCGGCCAGACCTGCTTCGACGTCGGCCAGGCCAAGAACACCTACGGCACCGGCAACTTCCTGCTCCAGAACACCGGCCAGGAGGTCGTGCCGTCCAAGTCGGGCCTGCTGACCACCGGGTTCTACGCGCTCGAGAAGGGCAACAGCTTCTACGCCCTCGAGGGCTCGATCGCCATCACCGGCGCGGCCGTCCAGTGGCTGCGCGACAACCTCAAGATGATCAAGGACGCCAACGAGACCGAGGAGATCGCCCAGTCGGTCGAGGACTCCGGGGGCGCCATCTTCGTGCCGGCCTTCTCGGGCCTGTTCGCCCCCTACTGGGACGAGCGCGCCCGCGGGGTCATCGTCGGCCTGACCCGCTACGTCAACCGGGCCCACCTGGTCCGGGCGACGCTCGAGTCCGAGTGCTACCAGAGCCGTGACGTGGTCGAGGCCGTGGAGCAGGACTCCGGCAAGCGGCTGGAGGACCTGCGGGTCGACGGCGGCTCGGTCAAGAACAACTTCCTCATGCAGCTCCAGGCCGACATCCTCGGGATCCCGGTGATCCGGCCCCAGGTCCAGGAGACAACCGCCCTCGGCGCGGCCTACCTGGCCGGGCTGGCCACCGGCTACTGGTCCTCGCTGGACGAGATGCGCGAGAACTGGCAGGTGGACCGGACCTTCGAGCCGAGTTGGTCCGAGGACCAGCGGGAGACCGGCTACACGCAGTGGAAGAAGGCGATCGAGCGCACGCGGGGGTGGGTGGACTAGGAGGTTTGCCGGGGTAGGTCCGGCGAAGGCCCCCGCCTCACTCCGAGAACGACAGTCGGTCGTCGGGGACCTCCGCCGGACCATTCCAACGACCCCTGCCCTGGGCTCGATGAAAGGAAACCGGTGTGAAGAAGCTCATCAACTCGGTGGACGACTTCGTCAGGGAGTCGCTGGAGGGCATGCAGAAGGCCCATCGCGACCTCATCGACGTCAACTACGACCCGTTCGTCGTCTTCCGGAACGACGCTCCCGTGCAGGGCAAGGTCGGGGTCATCTCCGGGGGCGGGTCGGGCCACGAGCCGATGCACGGCGGGTTCGTGGGCAAGGGGATGCTGGACGCGGCCTGCCCAGGTGAGGTGTTCACCTCGCCGACGCCGGACCAGATGGAGTGGGCGACCAGGAAGGTCGACGGCGGGGCCGGGGTGCTCCACATCGTCAAGAACTACTCGGGCGACATCATGAACTTCGAGATGGCGGCCGACCTGGGACGCGAAGGCGGGGTCGAGGTCGAGAGCGTGGTCGTGGACGACGACGTGGCCGTCAAGGACTCGCTCTACACCCAGGGCCGGCGCGGGGTCGGCGGGACCGTGCTGATGGAGAAGATCGTCGGGGCCAAGGCCGAGGAGGGCGCCGACCTGGCCTCGGTGGCCGAGCTCGCCCGCGACGTCAACGCCAACGTGCGCTCGATGGGGCTGGCCCTGACCTCCTGCATCGTCCCGGCGGCGGGGTCGCCGACCTTCGACCTGGGCGACGACGAGGTCGAGATCGGCATCGGCATCCACGGGGAGCCGGGCCGCGAGCGGATCAAGATGGAGAGCGCCGACCAGCTGACCGACCGGCTGACCCGGCCGGTGATCGAGGACCTGGGGCTCAACTCGGGCGACCAGGTGCTGGTGTTCGTCAACTCCATGGGCGGCACGCCCCTGGCCGAGCTGTACGTGATCTACCGGCGGGTCGTCCAGCTCTTGGACGAGGGCGGCGTGCAGGCGACCCGGAACCTGATCGGGCCGTTCATCACCTCGCTGGAGATGCAGGGCGCCTCGGTCACCATCCTGCGCCTGGACGACGAGAAGACCCGGCTCTGGGACGCCCCGGTGCACACCCCGGCGCTGCGCCGGGGGGTGTAGCCGTGTTCTCGGTGGCCCAGGCCGTGGCCTGGGTCCGGCGGACGGCGGCCGTGATCGAGGAGCACGCGCCCGCCCTGACCAAGCTGGACTCGGCCATCGGCGACGGCGACCACGGCACCAACATGAACCGGGGGTTCAAGGCCGCCGTCCAGCGCCTCGACGGCCTTGAGGGCGACCAGGACTACGGGAGCACGTTCAAGGCCATCGGCATGGCCCTGATCGGCAAGGTCGGCGGGGCCTCGGGGCCGCTGTACGGGTCGCTGTTCCTCGGCATGGGGAAGGAGCTGGGCGACGCAACAGAGGTCGAGGACCAGCGGCTGGCGGCGGCGCTGCGGGCCGGCTACGACAGCGTGGTCGCCCGGGGCAAGGCCCAGCTCGAGGACAAGACCATGCTGGACGCCTGGCACCCGGCGTTGGAGGCCCTGGACGCCGCCCTGGCCGAAGGCAGGGAGCTGGGGACGGCTCTCGACGAGGCCGCCGCGGCCGCCGAAGCCGGCATGAAGGCGACCATCCCGATGGTCGCCCGCAAGGGCCGGGCCAGCTACCTCGGCGAGCGCTCCCGCGACCACCAGGACCCCGGCGCCACCTCGACCCACCTGATCCTCAAGGCCCTGGCCGACGTCGTCAACGGTCGCTGATCGAACAATCAACCACAATCTGGTAGCTTCCGGACACATTCGCCAAGCTCGGGGAGGGGCCTGGTGCGGGAGCTCACGGCGGACCTGCTGGTTGGGCGGCTGGTCGACTGGGGGGTCGACACGGTCTTCGGGCTGCCGGCGGACCGCTCCGACGGGGTCGTCGAGGCGTTCCGGCGGTTCGGCGACCAGATCCGGCTGGTGCTGGTCCACCACGAGGAGGCGGCCGCCCTGATGGCCGCCGGGTACGCCAAGGCGACCGGGCGCGTCGGCGTCTGCCTGGCCACCTCCGGCCCGGGGGCGCTGCGGCTGCTGGGCGGGCTGTACGACGCCAAGCTCGACCACCAGCCGGTCCTGGCCATCACCGAGAGCCAGGAGATCCGGCTGCTCGGCACCAGCTTCCGACAGGAGCTGGCCCTGGAGACGGCGTTCGACGACGTCGCCGACTACAACGTGCGGGTCAACGTGCCCATGCAGATCCCGGCCGTGGTCGACATCGGTATCGGCCACGCCCTGGCCCGGGGGACGGTCTCCCACATCACGTTCCCGCCGGGCCTGGAGGAGACCGCGGCCGAGACCAGCCCGTGGATGCTGACCACCCCGACCGGCACCCCGCCGACGGCCCCGCTGTTCACTGCCGGCCCCGGGGTTCCGCCCGACGCCGACCTGCACCGGGCGGCCGACGTGCTCAACCAGGGCAGCCGGGTCGCCCTGCTGGTCGGGGCGGGCGGGCTGGCGGCCAGGGAGGAGCTGCTGGCGGTGGCCGACGCGGTCGCCGGGCCGGTGGTCAAGTCCCTGCCCGGCAAGGCGGCCGTCCCCGACGACCACCCGTTCACCACCGGCTGCATCGGCGTGCTCGGGACCCGCCCCTCCGAGGAGGCCCTGGAGGGCGCCGACACCCTCCTGCTGGTCGGGACCAGCTTCCCCTGGGCGGCCAACGTGCCCGACCCGGCCAAGGTCCGGGCCGTCCAGATCGAGACCGACCCGGCCCGCCTCGGCGCCTCCGGCGCCACCGAGGTGGTCCTGCTCGGCGACGCCGCCGAGACCCTGGGAGCGCTGCTCCCGCTGCTCCACCGCAGGACCGACCGTGGCTTCCTGACCCAGGCCCAGGCGGGCATGGCCGCCTGGCGGGACCGGCTGGACGAGCTCGAGGACCAGACCCGCGACCCGATCCAGCCGCAGTACCTGATGCGGGTGGTGGACCGGTGCGCCGCTCCCGACGCCATCCTGGCCTCCGACTCGGGCACGGTCGCGACCTGGTCGGCCCGCCACTTCGACGTCCGCGGGGACCGCCAGTACCTCCTCTCGGCCAACCTGGCCACGATCGCCGCCGGCGTGCCGTACGCCATCGCCGCCCAGTGGGCCCACCCCGGCCGGGCCTGCATCGCCGTCACCGGCTCCGACGGGTTCGCCAAGGTCATGGGCGAGCTGCTCACGGCCATCCAGTACCGCCTGCCGGTCAAGGTCGTGGTCAGCAACGTCTCCTCCCTCGGCCGCCGCCTCCGCACCGGCCACAACGGCACCCCCGGCGGCCCCGCCGACTTCGCCTCCTGGGCCCGCGCCAACGGCGCCCTCGGCCTGCGCGTCGAATACGCCGCCGACGTGGAACCCGCCGTCCGCCGCGCCTTCTCAGCCCCCGGCCCCGCCCTGGTCGACGTCCTCGTCAACCCCGAAGAGCTCCCCCGCCCGGCCATGGCCGGCGGCGCCTGACCGCAACCACGGCCATGGGACCCAGCCTGGTTGAGGAGCTTCGGGGGGTGTTCGCCGGGCGGAAGGTGGTGCTGACCGGGGGGGGCCGTTGGCGGCGTTGACAGGGCTGTGCCGGCGGGTGCGGGAGCTGGGGGCGGAGCGGCCGTTCCTGCTCGCCACTGGGGTCGGGACGGGGGAGGTTCCGAGGGCGGACGAGGCGGAGTGGTGCGTGGTCGAGCTGCGGGCGCCCGATATCGTGGCCGAGATCCGGATGGCCATGAAGCTGCTGCGGCTCCTGCCGGTCGAGGTGGCTGACGCCTTCGACCGGTGGGACCCGGAGCGGCGGGCGCTGGTGCTGAGCCCGATGTTCAACGAGCTGCCGGAGATCGCCGGCCGGCGGGTGTACGGGCCCCGGCGGCCCGAGTGGCGGCGGCTGGAGGACAAGGTCGTCGTCGACCAGCTCTGGGACGACCTGGGTGTGGCCAGGGCGCCGTCGGCGGTGGTGGCGGCCGAGCCGCAGGCCCTCCGGGCCGCGGCCGCGCGGCTGGACCGGGGCGCCGGCACCGCCTGGGCAGGCGACGCCCGCCAGGGGTTCAACGGCGGGGCCCAGCTCCTGCGCTGGGTCCGGAGCGAGGACGACGCGGTCTACGCGGGCGCGGCCACCTTCTGGGACCCGCCCGCCGCCGACCGGGAGGCGATGCGCCACCTGGCCCGCCGGGTCGGGGACGGGTTGCGCGAACGGGTCGGCTACCGCGGCGCGTTCACCGTCGACGGGGTGCTGACGGCCGGCGGGTTCCTGCCCACCGAGCTCAACACGCGCCTCGGGGCCGGGCTGTCGGTGATGACCAGGGACCTGCCCGAGCTGCCGGTCCCCCTGCTCGACCGGGCCCTGATCGAGGGCGAGCCGCTGGCCTACGGCCCCGGCCACCTGGAGCGCGAGCTGCTGGAGGTCGCCGACCGGTCCCGCGCCGGCGGCGCCTGGACCGTGACCCAGGTGGCGCCCGCGGCCGCGGGGACCAGCCAGGAGCTGGCGGTGGTGTTCGAGGGCGGCGCCTGCCGGGTGGCCGGGGGCGGGCGGCCGCCGGACGGGACACTCGCCTTCGGGCCGTCGGGGGTCGGCGGGTTCGTGCGCCTGAGCCTCGACCCCGAGCGGGTGCCGGCCGGCCCGCCGGTGGCGCCGCTCGCCGTGGCCGCGTTCGCGCTGGCCGACGAGCGGTTCGGCACCGGCATCGGCCCGCTGGAGCCGGCGCGTTCGGTGCGCTGAACGCGGCGACGCGCCCCCGGGTGAGGGGGCGCGTCGCGGAACGCCGTGGGCCGGGAGCTAGATGACCCGGCGCCTGCCTCGGCCACGGCCGACGACCAAGCGGTAGATCACCAGCAGGATGATGGCTCCGATGATCGCGGTCAGCCAGGTACTGATATCGAAGAACTCGTCCACGGTGTCGCGGCCGAACAGCACCTGGGCCAGGAACCCGCCGAGGATAGCCCCGACGACCCCGATGATGATCGTCACGATGATGCCGCCCGGGTCGTCCCCGGGCAGGATCACCTTGGCGAGCGCTCCCGCGATCAGGCCGAGAACGATCCAACCAATGATGCCCATGCCACGTCCTTTCGTCGCTCTGGCGGCGAGAGGCCGCCTCTGACAAGTCTGGAATGAGCGACGCGGCCCGGGTTCAAACCTGCTTTCGGGGGCCTGCCAGGAGCCCCTCGTCGCGCACGGTCAGGACCTTCTCGAGGGTGACGATCGTGCCCGCCTCGGGCCGGGAGGTGAAGTCGACCCGGTCGACCAGGGCCTGCATCAGCCCCAGCCCGCGGCCCCGCTCAGCCTCGAGCGCGGGGTCCTCCGACCGGAGCCTGGCCGAGTCGAAACCGCGGCCGACGTCGATCACCCGGATCACGCCGATGTAGTCCTCCAGGTCGAGTCGGACGATGAACTGGTCACCCGGCCCGGAGTGGAGCAGCACGTTGGTGCAGGCCTCGCTCAGGGCCAGCTCGACGTCATAGACGCAGGTCTCCTCGACTCCCACCTGCTCCATGGCGTGACGGACGATGTGTCGGGCCACCGGGACCGTCTGCTCGTCCCGTGGCAGGGTCAGGGCCAGCGAGAGTTCCATGCCGGGGTCGTTCCCCGTTGGCGGGGAGGCGACACCTCATGACGTCATGCCGTGGCGTAGGCCCGGTCGAGCACCTGGACCGGGTGGTAGACGGGCAGGCCGGTGGCCCTGGCGATGTGCCAGCGACAGGTCTCGGAGTCGCACACGATGAAGTCGGGCTTGGACTCGCTGACCTGGTCGAACAGGGTGCGGCCGACGTCCATGGCGATCTGGTACTTCTCCACCTTGACCCCGTAGGTGCCGGCGGTGCCGCAGCAGCCGGCCCGCGACCGCTCGACCTCCAGCCCCGGCACCAGGGCGAGCAGGTCGAGGGCGGGGAGGCCGACGCCGTGGGCCATCAGCTGGCACGGCGGGTGGTACAGCGCCCGTGCCCGGATGGGCGCGAACGACCGGTTGAGCTGGCCGTCGTCGTCCAGCCCGACCAGGTACTCGCAGATGTCGTACACGGCCTGGGAGACCGCCCTGGTGTCGGGGTCGTCCAGCCCCAGCAGCTCCCGGTACTTGGCCTTGAGGGTCATGCCGCACGAGGTCGAGCTGGCCACGATCACCCCGGGGTCGTCGGCCGAGCCGCGCAGCCGCCTGACCAGCCGGCTGGCGTAGCTGCGGCCGGCGTCGAAGTCGCCGTTGGACACCAGCGGCAGCCCGCAGCAGCCCTGCTTGGGGAAGGTCACCCTGGCGCCGTTGCGCTCCAGGACCCGGACCACGGCCGCGCCGACCTCGGGCTCGAACTCCTGGGCGGCGCAGCCGTGGAAGTACGCGACGGTGTGGGTGGCGTCGGCCGGGGGGCGGTGGGAGCGGGCCCAGGAGCGGAAGGTCATGGCCGAGAACTTGGGCATGGCCGCGCCCCGGTGGACGCCCATGGCCTTCTCCACCAGCACCCGGACCGGCCGGGCGGCCATGACGACGTTGGCGATCGGCGCCACCGGCCTGGCCATGGCCCCCATCAGGGACGGGCGGCTGATCACCTGGTCGCGCAGGTTGAGGCCGCCCCGCTCGGCGACCAGGCGGCTGCGGGCGACCTGGTTGATCTCGGCCACCATCACGCCCTCGGGGCAGGCCTGGGTGCAGAGCCCGCAGGCCGAGCAGTAGTCGAGCGAGTGGTCGGGCGAGTCACCGGAGTCGATGCCGGCCCGGAACCGCTGGCCCTGCGGCCCCTCGTACTTGGGCCCGGGGAACAGGTCGGTCACCGCCGAGACCGGGCAGACCGTGTTGCAGATGTTGCACTTGATGCAGCGGTCGGCGGTCTGTTCCACATGCAGCACGGCAGCCTCCGGGGTCAGCGGACGGGAGTGGCGGCGAGGAGGGCGGCGACCCGGGCGGCGGTGGCCAGGGCGACCCCCTCGCGGGAGCCCTCGGCGGTCGAGTCGTGGGCGGCGAGCAGGCCGCCGACGCAGCGGACGTTGGTCGCGAGGGGCTCGCCCGAGGCGTCGACCGGCCGCAGCTCGGCGTCGGCCCGGACACCGGCGGCCCCCAGCGGGTGGTCGCCCAGGAACCGGTCCCCCAGATAGGCCAGCCGGTCCCCGAACCCGTCGACGGGCAGGCCGGCCACCCGCTCGGTCAGGGTGCCGTCGCGGTTGGCCTCGATGCCGTTGCCGGCGACCCCGCCGGTGGCCAGCACCAGCTCCTGGCAGCGGGTGGCCTGTACCCGGGAGGCGCCCTCGCTGCGGACGGCCGTCACCCGGTCGCCGTCGCGCTCTACCCCGACCGCCGGGAAGCCGAACTGCCAGCGCACGCCGAGGGCGTCCAGCCGGGCCCGGTAGGCGGCGAACAGGCGCAGGCCGGGGATCGAGGGGGGGACGGTGGCCGCCTCGACGAGCGGGGCCCCGACCAGCGACTGGAGGTCGGCCCAGGGCTCGTGGCCCCGGTTGAGCCCCAGCACCGCCGGCACCACCACGACGTCGGCCCCGGCGGCGGCCCTGGCCAGGCCGGGGGCGAGGCGGCGGCGGAAGCCGGCGTCGTCGATCGCCCTGGCCAGCTCGATCCCGGTGAAGTAGCGGTCGTGGTCCCAGGGCGGAAGGGGCGTGCTCGCCGGGGTCGCGTCGATCCCGGACCGGCGCAGGCGGTCGGCGCACAGGGCGGGCGAGAAGTCCCGGAACCCGGCGAAGTTCACCACCGCCACCCGGCCCTGGAGGAAGCCGTCGGGGCCCGCGGCCGGCTCGGGGAGCAGGCAGGTCTGGCGCAGGGTGCCGAAGGTGGTGACCTGGCCGCGGTTGCGCTCCAGGTCGCCGGCGTGGGCCAGGGCGGCCGCGGCGGCGAACGCCGAGAACCACTGCAGGCCGTCGCGGACCGCGTCCTGGCCGACCAGGTGGTAGGGGTGGCCCTCGGGGAGGCGGTCGATCGCCTCCAGGGGCCGGGAGACCGGCTCGCCGCCGACCCGTCCGAGCACGTCGACCGACCCGGCGCCCCAGTGGGTGAAGCCGTTGCCGCGGGCCAGGACCAGCACCTGGCGGCCCGCCTCGGCCAGCCGGGTGGCGCTGGCCAGCCCGGCCGGCCCGGCCCCGACCACGACCACGTCGGCCCGCATCAGCTCTCACCCGACCGGGTGGACGGCTCAGCCGCCTCGTCGGGGACGCCGGCGCCCTGGAGGTCGAAGATGCCCCGGTAGATGGCGTGGTTGAGCAGGGCCTGGCGGGCCTGGTCGCCCCAGATGGTCGGCCGCTGCCCGCGCCAGCGCTCCTCCAGGAACCGCTCCAGCCCGGCCACCGCGTCCGGGCCCCTGGCCCTGTCCGGCCCGCCGTTCCCCGACCCGTCCCCGGCGGACGACCTGGCCTCGGCCAGCATCCCGGCGGCCCGCCAGGCGCAGAAGGCGGCCTGGCAGGGGCCGTAGCCGAGGCGGAGCTTGCGGCGCAGGTCCTCCAGCTCGGTCAGCCCGGAGGTCACCGCGTCCCGGACCTGACCCCTGGTGACCAGCTCGCACTCGCAGATCAGCTCGCCGTAGGCCTGGTCCCGCTCGACCCGGGCCAGCGGCTCGGCCAGCTTGTGGGGGCCGTGGTCGGCGCCCGGGAGAACCTCGGTGGCGGTCCGGCACGGCTCGGTGACGCCCATCCGCTCGGCCAGCCGGTCGACCACCGCCTCGGCCATCTGCCGGCAGGTGGTCAGCTTGCCGCCGACGATGCTGTACATGTTGTCGAGCCCGTCCAGCCTGGGGTGGTCGACCACCGTGAAGGTCCGGCTGACCTCCCGGGTGTCGCCGCCTCCCTCTCCGCCGCCGTCGGCCGGGGGCTCGGCCACGTACAGCGGCCGCGACCCGGCGAAGGCGCGCAGCACCCGGCCGGAGGCGATCGCCGGGACCATCTGGGCGCACATGTCGATCATGCGGTCGACGTCTGCCAGCCCGACCGAGATGTCGTCGGCGCTCGCCACCTGCTCGGAGGTGGTGCCGAGGATGGCTACCTCGTGCTGGGGGACGATGATGTCGCCGTCGGCCGGCTTGCGGCAGGCGTTGACCACCCCGCGGACGTACCGGCTGGCCATCACCACCATCACGCCCTTGCCGGCGATCATCTTCAGGGGCACCCCGGCCATGCGCCCGACCTCGCCCGCCCAGGCCCCGGCGGCGTTGATCACCCACTGGCAGCCGATGGTGCGGTCCTGTCCGGCGACGGCGTCGTGCACCCGGACGGCGGTGACCCGGTCGCCGTCGCGCTCGACCCCGACCATCGGGTGGCGGACCAGCACCGTGCAGCCCCTGGCCTCGGCGTCGGCGGCCATCGAGCGCAGCAGCGACCAGGAGTCGATGCCGCCGTCGGGGACGGCGAAGGCCAGCCTGACGTCGGGGGCGAGCAGCGGCTCGCGCCGGTGGGCGGCCGCCGCCGACAGCTCCTCGGTGGGGATCCCCGAGGTCTTGCAGCCCTCGACGAACTTCTCCGCGTAGGCCTCGTCGTCGCCCGGCAGGAGCACGAACAGGCCGCCGATGTCCTCGATGGTGTGGGGGGCGATGCGGCGCAGGGTGGTGTTCTCCTCGATGCACTCCCTGGCCGACTCCTGGTCGCGGACCGCGTAGCGGGCCCCGGAGTGGAGCAGGCCGTGCCAGCGGCCCGAGGTCCCGGTGCCCAGGTCGAAGCGCTCGACCAGCACGGCATGTATTCCCCGCAGGGCCAGGTCGCGGAGGGTGGCGACGCCGGTCACGCCGCCGCCGACCACTACGACGTCGGTCTCCATCAGATGGGTCAAGGGCTTCGCTCCCGGTCGCGGCCGGATGGGGGCTCGAACAGCGAGTTCGTCGGCTCGGCCGGCTCCGCCGGAGGCTCGGGGGGCGCGGCGGCCTCGGCGGCGAACCTCGGCAGCGGCCGCTGGACCAGTCCCTGCTGCACGTACCAGCCGACGGTGGCCTCCATGGCCCGGCGCAGCGGCGTGTAGCGGAGGCCGAGCTCGCGGGTCGCCCGGGAGCCGTCGTACAGGTGGGGATGGCCGAGGGTGCGGACGGACTCGCGGCACACCTTGGGCTGGCGCCCGCGGACCCTGGCGACGGCCTCGGCCACCCCCGCCACCCCCATGGCCACCGGCAGCGGCAGCGTCCGGGGCCGGTCGGTGAGGCCGGCGATGACGGCGATCAGGTCGATGGCGTCGGCGTTGGTCAGGGTGCCGGTGTTGAGCACGTAGCGGTTACCGGGCCGGCCCTTGGCCTCGGCCAGCAGGTGGCCGTTGACGCAGTCCTCGGTGTAGCAGATCCCGAACCGGGCCGGCAGGTCGAACGGCAGGCGGCCGTTGAGGTAGCCGATGAACACCGACGCCGTCCCGGTGGTCCGCCCCGGGCCCTGCACCGAGCTGGGGTTGACCACCACCACCTCGACCCCGTCGAAGGCGAGGGCGAGCTGCTCGCCCTCGAACTTGGAGCGGGCGTAGTGGGAGGTGAACTCCGAGGGCGGGCCGGCCGTCTCGTCCACGAAGGTGCTGCCGTCCCCGCCCAGGGTGGCCGCCGAGCTGGTGTGGACGACCCGCCGCACTCCGGCCCGCCGGGCCGCCTCCAGCATCCGCCGGGTGCCCTCGACGTTGACGCGGTAGAGGGGGGCCGGGTCGGCCAGGCAGAGCTGGTTCACGCCGGCCACGTGGTAGACGACCTGGCAGCCGTCGGCCGCCCTGACCAGCGAATCCTCGTCCTCGAGGTTGCCGACGGCCAGCTCCACCCGGGGGTCGGGCAGCCGTTCCCGGTCCCCCAGGTGGCGGACCAGGGCCCGCACCGGCCGTCCCTCGGCGACCAGCCGGGCCGCCAGCAGCCCGCCGACGAACCCGGTGGCGCCGGTGATCAAGGTCCTGTCGCTCATTGGGGCACCCCCTTGGGGTTCCCCAAACCCCTCCGGTCGTTCATCGTCCCGCCCGTATCAGGTCGCCGAAGCGCGCGAAGTAGTCGACGGCCGAGGCGGCGCTGACAACGGCCACTGCCAGCATGGCCCATTCGTCCAGCCAGAGCGAACCCAACCGGACCTCCGGCCGGAGGATGGCCAGGGTGATCCCGACCACCTGGACGTTGAACTTGATCTTGCCCCAGATGCTGGCCGAGATGACCACGTTGGAGGCGGCCGCGATGGCCCGCAGGCCGAGCACCGCGATCTCCCGGGCGATCACCACGAAGGCCACCCAGACGTTGACCCGGTCCAGCGCCATCAGCCCGATCAGGGCCCCGACGACCAGCAGCTTGTCGGCGGTGGTGTCGAGGAAGTTGCCGAGCATGGTGGTCTGCTGCCAGCGCCTGGCCAGGTACCCGTCCACGAAGTCGGTGAACGACGCCACCAGGAACACGATCGCGGCCAGCACCGCCGCCCGCTCGATCCGGCCCTCGGCGACCAGCAGCCACAGCAGTACCGGGATCAGCGCGATCCGCAGCAGGGTAATACGGCTGGAGAGCGTCAGCGTCCCCATCGATCCCCCCTCGGCAGCGGTCAAGAGGTCCGGTTCTCCCCGTTATCCTACGGGCTCTTACCCCGTCTTCCCAGGTCGGACGCTCTCGAGAAACGCGTGCAGGCCGGCCCACTGGGCGGCGTCGAGGTCGGCCGGAGCGGCGTCAAGCGGGAAGCCCAGGTCGCGGGCCAGGCGGCGCAGCTGCCGGTAGGAGAACGGCGGGACCAGGGTGCGGCGCAGGGGTAGGCCGGGATGGCGGAAGCCGGCCTGGACGAGCGCCGCGAACCGGCGCCGGTCCGCCACCGGGACCAGCGGCGGCCGCCGCCGCCGGGCGACCAGAACGGCCGCTCCGACCCGCGGCGGAGGCCGGAAGCTGGCGGGCCCCAGCCGGCGACCGGTCGCCAGGTCGTACCAGGTCCCCCAGGCGATCGTCTCCGGGGTGCTCGGCCGCCGGGCCGCGTACCGCCTGGCCGCCTGCTCCTGGACCACCAGGTCGGCCCGCTCCAGCCGCGTCCGCGGGTCGCCGAGCAGCCGCCGCAGGATCGCCGCGGTCGACCCGAACGGCAGGTTGGCCACCACGCGGAACGGCCGCCGCGGCGGCACCAGGGTGCGCGCGTCCGCCGTCAGGACCCGGACGTTGCCGAACCCGGCC
>JASLBL010000099.1 GCA_030146615.1 Actinomycetes bacterium | reverse complement strand
CATGGCGGCTGCGCCTCACTTCCCGAGCGAAGAGCCTTCACGGGCCGAGCAAGCTCTGCTGCTCGTTCGTAAAGCCTCACGCCATTTGGGCTTTGGAGTACAACGCCCGAGGACCCAACCTCAACCGGAGCAGCTACAAGGCCACCCTGAGCATCGACATCCTCGCGCCGCTAGGCCTTTGACAAGTCCCGCCGGAGCCTGCCTACCCGGCATTGGAGCTAGCCCCGGACACGGGCGCCGCGCCGGCGCCAGGGCGACCTCGGATGTTGCGGGCGTGTTGCGGTCACCGGGCGGCCCGGTGACGACCAGCCGCCGGTCGCGGGCCATGCGCTAGAAGGAGGGCCTGCGAGCATGGAGCACACAAGGAGGCAACCATGCCGATCGCGATGCTGGTGGACAACCCCGCGGGGTCCCAGGAGCTCTATGACAGCCTTCGCAAGGAGCTCGGCTTGGAGGCTCCGGCCGGCGGGATCCTGCATCTGGCCGGGCCGAGCCCGAACGGCGGCTGGCGGGTCATCGAGCTGTTCGAGTCCCAAGAGGACGCGAGCCGGTTCCTCACCGAGCGCTTTGGGCCGGCCCTCCGGGCTGTCGGGTCCACCGCTCAGCCACCGCAGCCGCAGTTCTGGCCGGTCCAGAACTACATGACCTAGGCGACCGATTCCAAGGGTGCGGGAGAAGGCCGAGGGTGCCCATGATCGGCGTCGCCAATCCACCGTCGAGCCTGGAGGCCCGGTGGACCCTGACTGGACACCCTCGCCACCGCGCTGTACGGCCAGCTCGACGAGCTGCTGAAGGGGCCCCCGGCTGGGCCCCTGGCGGCTGGCGGGGGGATGCGACTGCTCAGACCGGGCCCGCAAGCACGAGCGGGAAGCTGGCCTTGAGCAGTATGGGGCGGCAGATCCGAGGTCGCGTCGGGCTCGGGTCCTGCGGCGCGACCTCGGCCGCACCTAGGTGATCTGGCACAACTCCAGGACCGGCCGGCCGACCCTGCGCTCCATGGTCGCCTACGTTCACTGACCCTGGACGCAACCATCCAGGCGGGGACTGGCCATCGCGATCTGGTCCGTTGGTTCCTCGTTTCTTCACAGATCATGTGTAGCCACGGCTGGTCTCCGCCGACATCACCGCCGCCGACGGGCATTGCCGTGGCCCGGCAAGAACCGACCGGAATTCCTGGGCCATCCAGGCCTGATTGCCCTGCCCCGCAGATCTCAGAGTAGGTGCCTCACGATCAACCGTCCTGGTCGAGACGCCGAGATCGCCCTTCGTCGGCCGCCACACCTCAGGCGGCGATCAGCACGAGAAGCGGGAAAGGAGCACGGTTCTCATGGGCATTGTCTCGTTGTTGATCCTTGGCCTCCTTGCGGGAGCCCTCGCCAAGTGGCTCCTCCCCGGTGATGACCCGGGCGGAGTGCTGGTCACCATGCTCATCGGGGTGGTCGGGGCGTTGCTTGGAGGATTCCTGGCCGACGCGCTGTTCGGGGCCGACCCGCTGGGAGGCTTCTTCGAGCTGAGTACCTGGATTACGGCGGTCGCCGGATCCACCGTGCTGCTGCTGCTCTACCGGGTGATCACCAGGCGCCGCCGGACCGTGTAAGGCACTGCGGGCGGCCGCCTCGGCAACCGTGACAGCTCGACTCGCGACCACCCGCCCGATCCTGGACACCCAGCCACAGTTGCAGAGGAGGTTCTGCTGATGCGCGGTGTGCTCTTGGGGTCCGCGCTATTCGCCCTGATCCTGACCGTGCTGATCGTCGGTGTGGTGTGGCTGAGCGGGATGGTGGTGCGCCGGATACGGGGCCGCACCATGACCCTGACCGCCGAGCGACGCTTTGCCGAGGCGGTCGCGGCCGGGGACTTCGCCCGGGCGGAGCTGCAGGCGGGGCTCCTGCTCGAACCAACCGCAAGACCAGCGGCCCGCTCGCCCCAGCCCCCGCCAAAGCCGGACGGTAAGCCGGAGGACGGGTCGACCCTGCTACTTCCGCCGCTGTCGAACCCGCCGTTCCGCAACGGCCGGTGCGCCCATGGCACGGTCGGTGGTTGCCGCCGATGCTCGTCGCCCGGCCGCAGCCGGGATGTCGCGTGAGCGGATAGGAAGAGAGGAGCGCACATGCCGACCCGAGTCCAGGATGTCATGACGACCGAGGTGGTGGTCGCCTACCCGACCACGCCATTGAAGCAGGTTGCCGGCCTGCTCACCCAGCATGGCCTGAGCGCCCTACCGGTCACCGACGGGCAGGGCCGGGTACTGGGCGTCGTCTCCGAGGCGGACCTGCTCGGCGGCGGCCAGCGGCTGGCGGACCGGCAGGCGGCGGCCACGGCTGGTGAGGTGATGGCCAGCCCGGCCGTCACGGTGAACCCGCAGGCCACCGTGACCGAGGCGGCCAGGCGGATGCAGACCGGTGGGGTGAAGCGGCTGCCCGTGGTCGCCGGCTCGGGCCGGCTGGTCGGTATCGTCAGTCGCGCCGACCTGCTCCGGCCGTTGACGCGCCCGGACCAGGAGATCCGCTGGGCCATCGAGGAGCTGCTCGGCCACGAGCTGTTGGTCGATCCCGCCCGGGTAGAGGTGGAGGTGGACGATGGCGTCGTCAACCTCACCGGGCAGGTCGAGCGGCGCAGCCTGATCCCGATCGTGGTCCGCTTGGCCGGCGCGACCGAGGGGGTCGTGCGGGTCCAGGACTGGTTGACCTTCGAGGTGGACGACACCGGTCTGCAGCCCTCGAGCAGCAACCGGCAGCGAATCTGACGGCCTGCACCTGGCGAGAGCGGCAGGCAGGCCACAGTCAGTCCCGCCGCCTGCCGGGCGCGGCAGGTCGGTTCAGCGGTCGCCGGTCGGCCCGGCGTAGCGCAGCAGCGCCCCGATCCCGCCGGTGGGTCCGCATCGGTCGGGGAGCTGGTCGGCCAGCAGCCGCACGGTGGCGCCGCTGGCGGCGGCGGCGCGGAGGGCGACGTCGACCAGGGGCGCTTTGGCTGGGGCGCCGACACCCATTGCATCCAGTGCCTGTAGGTCGAGCGCGTTCTGCGTCGGGGACGGGCCGAACCAGGCGTCGCAGGTGACCGCTCCTGGCTGCAGCAGCAGCGTGCTGGCTTGGGCGTCGGCTAGGGCCTGGAGGGTCGCGGCGGGTCCGTTGGCGGCCCGGTCGGCTTGGCCCAGCTCGCGGCCGAAGGCGGCCAGCGCCGCGGTCGTGTCTCGCGCCTCGAGTAGGTCCAGCAGCGCCGCGGCCTTGGCCAGCGCTGCGTCGAGTGAGCCATACTCGCCCTCGACGGCCTGGAGCAGCTCGCCCACCCGGCCTGGGACCTGGTCGCGCAGCAACTGCGTCGCGCGGACGTCGCCGGTCACCACCACCAGCCGAGGTCGTATGTCGTCGACCAGCTTGGTCAGGGCCTCGGCGACGGCGTCGGCGTTCGGCTGCCAGCGGTTCTCGGCTCGTTGCTGGAAGCGGCGTTGCGACCAGCCACCGGGGGCTGACCGGGTGACGTGCAGCTCCTCGCCCTGGACCCGGACCGCGTGGTCGGAGCCGGCGGGCACGACGGCGAGGAGCTCGGCGCCCAGCCGGTCGGTCGCCACCACGACGTAGGGGAACTGGCGCTGCTTCCAGGCCAGCAGCGGCACGACGGCCGGCAGCATGCCACAGCGGCCGAGGTCCCGCATCGGGGCGTCGGGGAGGTTGGCGCCGAGCAGGACGCCGTCGCGGTTGGCGATGACGGCGAGGGTATCGCCGGTCGGATCGGCGGCGTCGACCAGCGGGTCGATCGCGGCTAGGGCCGCCTCGGGCGCGCCGGCGGCGGTGAGCTCGCGGCGGAGGCTCTTCCAGCGTAGCCGGACCGGTGGCGGGGCGTCGGCTACGGTGCCGGTGGTGTCGAGGTAGACGGTGACGAATGGGCCCGATGCCTGATACAGGGACCTGAGGTCGTTGAGCATCATTGGCGCTGATCACCGCGGTCGCCGGAATTCACTGGCAGTCCCGCCGAGCCGGCCGGATACTCCCGCAACGGCACCGCGCCCTCGGCCCAAGCGGTCAGGATCGGTTCGGTGATCCGCCAGCATTGTTCGGCCTCGTCGCCGCGGATCGACAGGGTCAGGTCACCGTCGATGACCGCCAGCAGGAGCCGGCCGTAGGCGGGCAGGTCCTGTGGTGCCAGAACGCGTTCCAGGGTGGCCTGCTCCAGCCGGAACGGATCCCCGACGCCGTTGAGGTTCACGCGCAGAGTCAGGCGGTCGGGGTCGAGGCCGAACCGGAGCAGGTTGGCGGGGGCGTCGGCCGCCTCCGCGAAGGTTGGCTGGGATGCCCGCCGGAAGTGGACGAGGATCTCGCTGCGCCGGCGGGCGAGGGCCTTGCCGGTGCGCAGCCGGAACGGCACCCCGCTCCATCGTTGGTTGTCGATCTCCAGGGTGACGTCGGCGAAGGTCTCGGTGCCGCGGGCCGGATCCACTCCCGGCTCGTCGATGTAGGCGGGCACGTCGACGCCGTCGACCCGCCCGGCGCTGTAGCGGGCGCGGACGGTGCGGGCGGCCAGCTGCCCGGGCGGCGGCTGGACCGCGCGCAGCAGCTCGACCTTGCGGTCGTGCAGCTGGCCAGGGTCGAGCCGGACGGGCGCCTCCATCGCGGTCAGGCAGACCAGCTGCAGCAGGTGGTTCTGGACCATGTCGCGCAAGGCTCCGGCGTGGTCGTAGTAGCCGGCGCGACCCTCCAGCGCGACCGTCTCGTCCCAGACGATCTCGACCCGTTCGACATGCTCGGCGTTCCAGACCGGCTCGAAGACACGGTTGGCGAACCGCAGCCCGAGCAGGTTCTGGACGGTCTGCAGGCCCAGGAAGTGGTCGGCCCGGAAGACCGCCTCTTCTCCGAAGCATCGCTCCAGCAGCTGGTTGAGGCCCTGCGCCTCGGCCAGGCTGCGCCCAAACGGCTTCTCGACCACCACCCGGCTGCCCTCTGGAAGCCCGACCGCAGCCAGCGCCCGGATCGCGGGGGCGAAGGCCGCCGGGGGCAGCGCCAGGTAGGCGACAACGGGGCCCTTGGCCTGGTCGAGCGCACCCGCCAGGGCGGCCGCGTCGCCGGCGTCGGCCCGTTGGTAGCTGGTCATGGCGACCAGGGCCTCCCGCGCCCCTGGATCTACTGTTGCCGCGTGGCGTTCGAGCTGTGCGGCGAGGTGGCGGCGGAAGGCGGCGGTGTCCCAGCCGTCGCGGGCCACGCCCACGATGGCGAGCGGCTCGGGCAGGCGGTCGGCCTCGTGGAGATGGGCGAGGGCTGGCAGGAGGTAACGGCCGGCCAGGTCCCCGGAGGCACCCAGGACCAGCAGCTTGTCGATCACGCCGGCCCCTCGGAGGTTGGACCGGTGGCCACCGGGGGGTGTTCCGTCCCCTCCTGCACCTGGCTGGGGCCGGACCCGTTGCCGGGCTGGCCGTTGCCGGCCAGGGTGTCGACCAGCCGCAGCAGGTCGATCGGCAGGGGGAAGATCAGGGTCGAGTTCCGCTCGGCCGACACCTCGGCCATGGTCGACAGCACTCGCAGCTGCATGGCCGCCGGATGGTCCTCCAGGACCACCGCCGCCTCACCCAGGGTGCCGGCGGCCTCCCGCTCACCCAGGGCGTGAATGACCTTGGCCCGCCGGTCGCGTTCGGCCTCGGCCTGGGCGGCCATGGCCCGGCGCATCAGCTCGGGCAACTCCACGTGCTTGACCTCGACCAGGGTCACCTTCACGCCCCAGGGGTCGGTCACGTCGTCGATGATCCGCTGCAGCTGCTGGTTGATGTCGTCGCGCTTGGCCAGCAGCTCGTCCAGGTCGACCTGACCGAGGATGCTGCGCAGGGTGGTCTGGGCGATCTCGGAAGTGCCGTGCTTGTAGTCCTCGATCTTGATCACCGCCCGGACCGGCTCGACGACGTTGAAGTAGGTGACGGCGTTGACTTTGACGGTGACGTTGTCGCGGGTGATGACGTCCTGGGGTCGGATGTCCATGGTCACGGTGCGCAGCGAGACCTTCACCATCCGGTCGACGATCGGGATGATGAAGAACAGGCCGGGTCCCTTGGCGCCGATCACCCGGCCCAGCCGGAAGATCACCCCCCGCTCGTACTCCTTGACGATCC
>JASLBL010000088.1 GCA_030146615.1 Actinomycetes bacterium | reverse complement strand
CTGGCCGCCCGCTGCGCCGCCGCCATCGGCTGCCCGCCCGCCGAGGTGCTGCTGTGCGGCACCGGGGCGGTCGGGGTCCGCCTGGCCGTCGCCGACGCCACCGAGGCCGCCGACAAGGCCACCGCCGCCCTCGGCCGGCGCGGCTCGGGCGAGGTCGCCAAGGCCATGACGGCCTCGGGCGGGGTGGCCCGCGAGCACGCCGTGGCCGTCGCCTGGTCCGAGGGCGAGGTCCGCATTGGCGGCGCCGCCAAGGCCTCGGTCCCCTTCGCCCCCGCCTTCGACCACCCCGAGCCGGAAACCGCCACCACCCTGGTGCTGCTGACCACCGACGCCACCGTGGAGCCCGGGGTGCTGGACGGCCTCCTGGGCCGGGCGGTCGCCCGTTCCTTCGAGCGGGTCATGGTCGACCAGGCCCCCGGCATGGCCGACGCGGCCGTGCTGCTGGCCAACGCGACCGCGGCCGCCCCGACCCTGCGGGCCGGCAGCGACGGGGCCGCGGCCTTCGAGTCGGCCCTCACCCAGCTGTGCGAGTCCCTGGCCGAGGGCCTGGCCCTGCGCGTCCCCGGGGCCCGCAAGCTGGTCGTGGTGACCGTCCACGGGGCCGCCGACCACACCGACGCCCTGGCCGCGGCCAGGGCCGTCGCCGGGTCGGTGGCCCTGCGGGCCGCCCTGGCCGCCGGGGTCCCGGCGTGGCCGGCCGTGCTCGACGCCCTGGCCACCGCCGGGGTGGCCCTGCACCCGGGCAGGGTCGGGGTCAGCTTCGGCCCGGTCACCGTCGTCGCCGACGGCCGCTCCGCCCCCCACGACGAGCGGGCCGCGGCCGCCGTCGCCGCCAAGTCCCAGGTCGACCTGGCCGTCGACCTCGGCATCGGCCAGGCCGCGGCGACGGTGACCACCACCGACCTGCCCCCCGAGGCTCTCGGCCGCCACGGCGGGTAGACTATGCGCTCCGGCCGTGCCCGCACCGGCCCCAGCTCGGCAACCCAGAAAGGCGCCACATGCCGTCCAATCGCGTGCTCGTGGTCGAGGACGATCCGAGCGTGCGCGGGCTGCTCCAGACGATCCTGGAGGACGAGGCCCTCGAGGTCATCCTGGCCGCCGACGGCGAGGAGGGCCTGGAGCTGGCCCGCACCGTCGACCCCGACGTCGTCCTGCTCGACGTGATGATGCCCGGGCTCGGCGGGCCTGACGTGATCCGGCGCCTGCGCCGGGCCGACGGCTCGCTGCCGTTTGCGGTCCTGGTGGTGACCGGGGCGGCCGAGGTCATCGCCCCGCTGCGCAACGAGCTCGGCCCCGAGGCCGTCCTCGAGAAGCCCTTCGACATCACCACCCTGGCCACGCGGGTCAAGTTGCTGGCCAGCGGTGACGCCTCAGGGGAGCGTTCATGAGCAAGCGAGACTTCCTGTCGATCGACGACGTCGAGCCGGCCGAGCTGGCCGCCATCCTCGACGGGGCCGACCGGCACAAGGCCGACCGCCGGGTCCGCGACACCCTCGGCGGCCGCACCGTCGCGCTCATCTTCGAGAAGCCCTCGACCCGTACCCGGGTCTCCTTCGAGGTCGCCGTCCACGAGCTCGGCGGCCACCCGCTGCCTCTGGCCGGGGCCGACCTCCAGCTGGGCCGGGGCGAGACCCTGGAGGACACCGCGGCCGTCCTCTCCCGCTACGTGCACGCGATCGTGCTCCGCACCTTCGCCCAGGAGAGCCTGGAGCGCCTGGCCAGGGGCGGGACCGTGCCGGTGGTCAACGCCCTCTCCGACTACTCCCACCCCTGCCAGGCCCTGGCCGACCTCCAGACCATCCGCGAGGGCAAGGGCCGCCTGGAGGGCATCCGCCTCGCCTACCTGGGCGACGGCAACAACGTCGCCCACAGCCTGCTGTTCGCCGGGGCCAAGATGGGCATGCACGTCGCCGTGGCCACCCCGGTCGGCTACGAGCCCATCCCCCAGGTGGTCCGCCGGGCCACCGAGATCGCGGCCGCCACCGGCGGCAGCATCGAGCTGACCCACGACCCGTCGACCGCCGCCAAGGACGCCGACGTGCTCTACACCGACGTCTGGGCCTCGATGGGCAAGGAGATGGAGCACGGCGAGCGGGCCCTGATCTTCAAGCCCTACCAGCTGTCCACCGACACGGTCATGGCCGCCGCCCCCGATGTCATGGTCCTCCACTGCCTGCCCGCCCACCGGGGCGAGGAGATCGCCGCCGAGGTCATGGACGGCCCCAACTCGGCCGTGTTCGACCAGGCCGAGAACCGCCTCCACACCCAGAAGGCCCTGCTGTCGTGGCTACTCACCGGCTCCTCCGACCCGAGCTGACCGAGCCGGTCAACGGGTGACCCGGCAGCCTCCCGACGACGCCGGCCACCGGCGGGGCTGGCCCTGGGCGGTCGCGGCCGGCCTGGCCGGGATCGCCGCCTCCACCCTGGCCACCGCCCTGGCCGCCGCCGTCGCCGGCCGCCAGTCCGACCTGGCCCTCCAGCCGGTCGAGCTGGCCCTGCGGGTCGGGCTGCTGCTGATCGCCCCCTGCGTCGGCGCCGTCCTGGCCGCCGTGGTCGTCCCCCGAGGGGGTGGCCGGCTGGCCGTGGTCGCCATCGGCATCGGGGTACCGATCGGCCCCCTGCTGGTGCTGCGGCTGGACCGGGTGCGCGACTTCGGCCTGCCGTCCTCGCTGCTCACCGTTGGGGTCATGGTCGCCTGGGGGGTGGTCGGGGCCGCCCTGGCCGCCGGCTGGTGGGCCCGGCCCGGCCGCCAGGTCGAGCGCACCGACCTGCCCGTTGCCCCCGGGCTGGGCGGCCCCGGGCCCGAGGTCACGGGCCCGGCCGACCACCTCGAGGCCAGCGGCGACCCCGGGCCCCGGGGCCCGGCCGCCTGAGAGGAGGGTTCGCCCATGGCCTGGGGAAACGAGGAGCTGGCCCGGCTGTTCTCCGAGATGGCCGAGCTGCTCGAGCTGACCGGCGAGACCGGCTTCCGGGTCCGGGCCTATGACCGCGGGGCCCGGGCCCTCTCCGGCTACGGGGCCGACCTGTCCACCCTGTCCGAGCGGGAGCTGGCCGCCATCCCCGGGGTCGGCAAGGCGATCGCCACCAAGGTCCGCGAGTACCTGGACACTGGCCGGGTGGCCAAGCTGGACGAGCTCCGGGCCCAGGTCCCGCCCGGCCTGCGGGCCTTGGTCCGCGTGCCCGGCCTCGGCCCGGCCAAGGCCCGCCTGGTCCACGAGCGGCTCGGGGTGTCCTCGCCCGAGGAGCTGGCCGAGGCGGTCGCCGCCGGCCGGGTGGCCGGCCTCCCCGGCATGGGGGTGCGGACCGAGGCCAACCTGCGCCGCTCGCTGGAGCGGATGGCCCAGCGCGGCGACGGCATCCCCCTGGCCGTCGCCCTGCCCCTGGCCGAGGCCCTCCGCGACCGGCTGGCGGGAGTCGCCGGGGTCGAGCGGGTCGAGGTCGCCGGGTCGCTGCGCCGCATGAAGGCCGCCGTCCACGACATCGACCTGCTGGCCGCGGCCACCGACCCGGCCGCCACCGGCCGTGCCTTCACCGAGCTGCCCCAGGTGGCCGAGGTCGCCGCCCTCGGCGAGACCAAGGCCTCCATCCGCACCCGCGACGGCCTCCAGGTCGACCTCCGCACCGTCCAGCCCGAGGTCTGGGGGGCGGCCCTCCAGTACTTCACCGGGTCGGCCGCCCACAACGTCCGCATCCGCGAGCGCGCGGTCAAGGCCGGGCTCAAGCTCAGCGAGTACGGCCTGTTCGAGCGGGCCGGCGAGCTGGTCGTGGCCGAGGACGAGGAGGTCGTCTACGGCCGCCTCGGCATGGCCTGGATCCCGCCGGTGCTGCGGGAGGACCGCGGCGAGGTCGACGCCGCCCGCCGCGGCCAGCTCCCGCGGCTGGTCACCCTGGCCGACGTCGGCGGCGACTTCCACTGCCACACCGACCTGTCGCCCGACGGCACGGCCCCCCTGGAGGTCATGGTCGATGGGGCCAGGGCCCGCGGCTACCGGTTCCTGGCCATCACCGACCACGGCGAGCGGCTCGGCCTCGGCGGTGCCAGTCGCGACCAGCTGCTGGCCCAGCGCGAGCGCATCCGGGCCCTGGAGCAGCGCCTCGGCGACATCACCCTGCTCCACGGGGCCGAGCTGAACATCGGCGGCGACGGGTCGCTCGACTACGACGACGAGTTCCTCGAGAGCTTCGACATGCTCGTGGCCAGCGTGCACGACCGCCTCGACCAGCCCCGCGAGCTGCTCACGGCCCGGCTGGTGGCGGCCTGCGAGCACCCAGCGGTCAACGTCGTCGGCCACCCCACCGGCCGCCGCATCGGCAGCCGGGCCGCCGGCGACGTCGACCTGGAGGCCCTGTACCAGGCGGCCGCCCGCACCGGCACCGCCCTCGAGGTCAACGGCTCCCCCTCCCGCCTCGACCTCGGCGACGAGCAGGTCCGCCTGGCCCACCAGTTCGGGGTCATGCTCTCCTTCGGCTCCGACAGCCACGGTCCCGGCCACCTGGCCAACATGCGCTTCGCCGTCGCCACCGCCGGCCGCGGCTGGACAACCCCCGACCGGGTCATCAACACCCTCCCCATGGACGAGCTCCGCCAGTTCCTGGCCAAGGGCCGCCCGGGTCGATGAGCGGGAGGCCACCGCTCCCGCCCGGGGCGCTCGAGCCGCTGCCGGCCGACTTCTACCTGCGGCCGCTGCTGGAGGTGGCCGGTGACCTGCTCGGGCGGCTGCTGGTCCACCGGGCCCCGGAGGGGACCAGCGCGGTCCGGGTGGTCGAGACCGAGGCCTACGACGGGGCCGGGCTCGACCCGGCCAGCCACGCCCACCGCGGCCCGACCGCGCGCAACTCGGTCATGTTCGGCCCGCCCGGGCACCTCTACCTCTACTTCACCTATGGGATGCACTGGTGCGCGAACGTCGTCTGCGGCCCCGAGGGGGTCGCCCAGGCGGTGCTGCTGCGGGCCGGCGAGCCGGTCCTGGGCACAGAGCTGCTCCAGGCCCGGCGCCCGGCGAGCCGCCCCCGTGACCTGGCCCGCGGCCCGGCCCGCCTCTGCCAGGCCCTCGGCCTGTCCGGCTGGGCCAACGGCGCCGACCTGACCAGTGGCCCGGTCCAGCTCACGGCCGGCTGGCCGGTCCCCGACGACCAGGTCACCTGGACGGGCCGGGTCGGGATCGCCGCCGCCACCGACCGCCCCTGGCGGGCCCTGGTCACCGGCCACCCCAGCGTCTCCCCGGGCCGCCCTGGCCCGTCCCGCCGCCCGGCCCGCCGGGCGACCTAGCCGCTCTGTGCCCGCCGGCACACCCGGCCGGTGACCAACGGCACTGCGCCGCCATCCCCGCTCTGCCATACCGCTGCCAGGGGCAGAACTGGGGAGGAGCACCATGACCGACACGATCACCGCGCCGCCGCTGGCGCCGCGGAGCGATCGCCGGACGCCCGAGTTCCCGATCGGGGAGCCGGTCCCGACGGCCTGGCGCGAGGACGTCCTGACCCGGGCCAAGGAGCTCGACTCCCTGCGCGCCTGGCTCCTGGAGACCACCCCGGCCGACGCCGACGATCCCTGGTGGGCGGCCATCCGCGAGCACCTGGCCGCGGTCAAGCAGGCCGCCGAGGGCCGCCGCGGCCGCCGGGCCCGGCTGGAGCGAATCTGGGCGTCGATGACCGGTTCGACCCTCGGACGGGCCCTCAGCAACCTCGACGCCGCCGAGGCCAGCCTGCTCCGGGCCGCCCCCGACAGCTACCTGGCCGGCCAGATGCCGAACCTCCGCAACCACGTCCAGCGCCACCTCGAGCCCCGACGACCCCCGCCGCCGCGAGCTGGAGCGGCTGGCCGGCCGGCTCGGCCCCGACCAGGCCATGGCCGGCCCGGCCGAGCTCCTGGCCATCACCGACCAGGAGCGCAACGCGATCGTGGCCAGCGTCCGGGCGGCCAGCAAGGCCGCCCTGCGCGAGCAGCTCCGGGTGCGCAGCTTCCGTAACGTCCTGCTGGTCACCTCGATGGTGATGACCCTGCTGGCGGTCGGGGTGGCCTTCCTCGGGTTCGTCAACCCCTCGGCCGTGCCCCTGTGCTTCCAGCCCGAGAAGTCCGGCCAGACGGTGGTCGTCTGCCCGACGCAGCAGTCCGCCCTCCTGGACACCGGCCAGGAGTCGGGCCCGGCCGTTCCCGACGTCGACGACGTCGTCAAGCGCACCGCTGGCCCCGCCGACCTCCTGGTCGTCGAGCTCATCGGCCTCACCGCCGCCGCCGTGGCCGCCGCCACCGCCCTCCGCGGCATCCGCGGCTCCTCCGAGCCCTACGGCCTCCCGGTCGCCCTGGCCACCCTCAAGCTCCCCATGGGCGCCGTCACCGCCGTCCTCGGCCTCCTCCTCATGGGAGGCCAGTTCGTCCCCGGCCTCAGCGCCCTCGACACCTCCGCCCAGATCCTCGCCTGGGCCTTGGTCTTCGGCTACGCCCAGCAGCTCTTCACCCGCCTGGTCGACCAGCAGGCGCATTCGGTGCTCAACACGGTCCGGGAGCGGAAGCCGGCCGGGTAGGGGCGCCTCAGCGTTCGGCGATGCTCGTCGGGGTCGGGGTGGCCCGGGTGGTGGTCGTCGCCAGAGGTGGGCAGCCTGGCGGGTTGACCCACAGGCGGACCCGGGCGCCGGCCGGGGCCTGGCTGCCGGGGGTGGAGCCGGCGCGCCAGAC
>JASLBL010000031.1 GCA_030146615.1 Actinomycetes bacterium | reverse complement strand
GTCTCCAACGACGAGCGTGACCAGACCCTGAACCAGATGCTGGCCGAGATGGACGGGTTCGACCCGGCCACCGGGGTGGTCGTGATGGCCGCCACCAACCGCCCCGAGACCCTCGACCCCGCGCTCCTTCGTCCCGGGAGGTTTGACCGCCAGGTGGTCATCCCCCTGCCCGCCCAGGCCGAGCGGCGGGCCATCCTGGAGGTGCACGCCCGCGGCAAGCAGCTGGGGCCCGACGCGGACCTGGACGTGGTCGCCCGCGGCACCCCCGGGTTCTCCGGGGCGGACCTGGCCAACCTGGTGAATGAGGCGGCCATCTTCGCCGTCCGGGCAGGCCGGGACGTGATCTCGGCCTACGACTTCTCCGAGGCCCGCGACCGGATCCTGCTGGGGCGCCGCGACAGCTCCAACGCGTTGTTGCCGGACGAGAAGCGGGCGGTGGCCGTGCACGAGTCGGGCCACGCCCTGGTCGCCGCCATCTCTGAGCACGGGGATCCGGTGGCCAAGGTGACCATCTTGCCCGCCGGCCAGGCCCTGGGGGTGACCGAGCAGCTCCCGATCGACGAGCGCCACCTCTACACCGAGGGGTACCTGAAGGACTCGCTGGCCATCCGCATGGGCGGCCGGGTGGCGGAGGCGATCGTGTTCGGCCAGACCTCGACCGGCGCCTCCAACGACCTGGCCGGCGCGACCGACCTGGCCACCCGGATGGTGCGCGAGTTCGGCATGAGCGAGACCCTGGGGCCGGTCGGGTTCGCTTCGGGCAGCCCCCTGTACCTGGGGGGCGAGGAGGTGCGCAGCCGCTCCTACGCCGAGGCGACCCAGCGGGTGATCGACGAAGAGGTCGGCAAGCTGCTGCGCGAGGCCGAGGGCCGGGCCGAACAGCTGCTCCGCACCCACCGCGACGCCCTGGACCGCCTGACCGAGCTGCTGCTGGAGCGGGAGACGGTCGACGGCACCGACGTGGACGAGGTCCTGGGCCGCATCCCCGGCCAACGCCAACCCATCGGCGCCACCAGCCACGCGGCAACGGGGAGGTACTTGAGGTGAAGCGCAACAACTCCTGGACGGTCAGAGCGCTGCTTGCGGTGGGGGCCTGGCTGGTGGTCTCGCCCCTGGCGCTGTCCACCACCCGGGTCAGCGCGGGCGTGGTCAGCGCCGTCGCCGGCGGCCTGGCCGTGGCCGTGATGGCCGGCTGGGCACTGATGGCCCGCAACCGGGTCCCGCCGCTGGCCATCACCTGCTTCTTCGGTCTCTGGCTGTTGCTCGTCCCCTCGTTCTGGGAGTTCGGCGATGGGGTGGACAGCGTCCCCGGTCTGGTCCCGATCCCTCCGTCGGAGGTGCTGGAGCCGGCGCGGGCCGCGGTGGGCCGGGCCGAGTGGAACTCGGTCCTGGCCGGGCTGATCGTCTTGATCCTGGCCGGCTCGGCGCTGCTGGCTGGCCGCCGGCGACAGGGCCGGCCGGTGCCGACCGCCGGTGGCGAGCGCCGGCGTCAGGCCGCCGGCCGCGGACAGCGGTGACCGTCGGCGCCGGCGCGGCGGCTGCCGAGCCACAGCGGCGACCGACGGGGACGAACGACGGCGCTCCCAGGCCCCGGGTCGGTCGGGGCTGGAGCGGCCTGCGGTCCGTGCGGCGGCATCCCGGGGACGTGCTCCGGGTGCTGGTCGGCAGCCTGGTCGCCGCGACCGGCGCGCTGGCCGCCCACCGCGGCCATGTGTTCGCCTTCGACGCCAATCTGTTCCGGCTGGTCAACCAGCTGCCCGACGTGCTGGGGCGGCCGCTGCTGGTGGTGATGCAGCTCGGCGTGGTGGGGGCGGTCCCGGTCGTGGCCGCCGCCGCCCTGGCTGCCCGCCGGCCCCGGCTGGCCCGTGACCTCGCCCTGTCCGGCGGCGTGGCCTGGGTGCTGGCCAAGGTGGTCAAGGATGTGGTCGGAGAGGCGCGGCCGGTCGCCCTGCTCAATGGGGTCGTCGAGCGTGCCGTGGACACCGGGCTGGGCTACCCCTCCGGCCACGTCGCGGTGGCGGCCGCGATGGCGGCCGCGGCCGGGCCGTGGCTGCCACGCCCGGCGCGGCGGGCGGCCTGGTGGGTGGTCTGGCTGGTGGCGCTCGAGCGGATGTACGCCGGCGCCCACCTGCCGCTGGACGTCGTCGGCGGGGCGGCGTTGGGCTGGGCGGCGGCCGCCGCGGTGCACCTGGTCCTGGGCGCGCCCGGCGGCCTGCCCACGGCATCAGCGATCCTGGACGGCCTGCGGGCGGCCGGGATCGAGCCGGACACGGTCCAACCGGTGGGGGTCGACGCGCGCGGCTCGGTCCCCTTCGTCGTCCGCGGCCGGGCCGGCGGGCGCTGGTTCGTCAAGGCGGTCGGGCGCGAGCAGCGCGACGCCGACCTGCTCTACAAGCTCTGGCGCTGGACCGCGTTCCGGGAGGTCGAGGACGAGACCCCGTTCGCCACTCCCAAGCAGGCGGTGGAGCACGAGGCCTACCTCCAGCTGCTGGCCGCCCGGGCCGGGGTCCGCACCCCGGCGGTGCTGACCGCCACCCCCACCGGCGACGGCCATGTCCTGCTGGTCCAGCAGCACGGGGCCGGCCAGACGCTGGACCGACTGGACGCCGCCAAGGTCGACGACCGGCTGCTGGCCACCGTCTGGGCCGAAGTGGCCCGGCTGCACGCCGCCGGCATCGCCCACCGCGACCTGCGCCGCGCCAACCTGCTGGTCGACCCCGGCGGGCAGCCCTGGCTGCTGGACTTCGGGTTCGCCGAGGCCGCGGCCAGCCGCCGGCGGCTGGCCGGCGACGTGGCCGAGCTGCTCGCCTCGCTGGCCTGTCTGGTCGGCACCGAACGGGCCGTGCACAGCGCCACCGAGACCCTGGGCGTCGAGGCGGTCGCCCAGGCGCTGCCGCTGCTCCAGCCGGCGGCCCTGCCCGCCGCCACCCGGGCCGACCTCAAGGCCCGCCCCGGCCTGCTCGCCGAGTTGCGCCAGCGGGCGGCGGCCGCCGCCGGGACCGGACCGCCCCCGCTGGAACCGCTCACTCGCATCCGCCCACGCACCCTGCTGCTCCTGGTGGCCGCCGGGTTCGCCGTGCACCTGCTGTTGCCGCAGGTCGGCGAGCTCCGCCAGACCCTGGCCGCGCTCCAGGCGGCCCACTGGACCTGGCTGGCGGCCGGCCTGCTGCTCACGGCGGCAAGCTACCTCGCAGCCGCTGTCGCCCAGCTCGGCGCCGTCGACCCGCCGCTTGCCCTTGGGCGGACCACCCTGGTCCAGGTGGCCAGCTCGTTCGCCAACCGGCTCACCCCGGCCAGCCTGGGCGGGATCGGGCTGAACATCCGCTACCTGCAGCGCGCCGGGATGGACCGCCCGGCCGCCATGGCCGCGGTCACGGCCAACACCGCGGCCGGCGCCCTCGTCCACCTGCTCGGCCTGCTCGTCGCCGCCGCCCTGGTCGGCCACGCCAGGCTGGGTGCGGCCCACATCCCCAGGGGCTGGCCGGAGCTGGTCGCGCTGGCCGGGGTGCTGGCGGCCGGCGGGCTGGCGCTGTGGTCGCCGCTCGGACGCCGGCGGCTGGTGTTCCCGGCCTTACGGGCGGGCCGGGAGCTGGCCGGGGTGCTGCGCCGCCCCGGCAAGGCCGCCCAGCTGCTCGGCGGCTCGGCCGGCGTCACCCTGACCTACGCATTGGCCCTGGCCGGCTGCCTGGCCGCCTTCGGCGCCCACCTTCCCCTGGCCAGCACCGTCGCGGTCTACCTGGCCGGGGCGGCGGTCGCCTCGCTCAGCCCGACCCCCGGTGGGCTGGGGGCCATGGAGGCGGCGCTGGTCGCCGGGCTCACCGCCGTCGGTGTCCCGACCGGGTCGGCGGTCGCCGGGGTGCTGGCCTTCCGGCTGTTCACCTTCTGGCTGCCGATCCTGCCCGGCTGGCTGGCCTACCGTGCCCTCCGCGCCGACGGGACGATCTGATGCCGGCGACCGCATGACCTGGCCCACCGACTTCATCCTCCACCTGGCGGGCCCGTTGGTGCTGGTGGTGGTGTTCGCCCTGCCGGCGCTAGAGGCGTCGACGCTGCTGGGGATCGTGGTCCCCGCCGAGCTCGCCCTGCTGCTTGGCGGCTTCCTCGCCCACCAGGGCCGGGTGCCGCTGTGGGCGGCCGTGGTGGCCGGGGCGGCCGGCGCGATCGTGGGCGACTCGGTCGGGTACGCCATCGGCCGCAGGGTGGGGGAGCGGCTGCTGGCCCACCTGCCTCACCGGCTGGTCGAGCCCGGCCAGGTCGAGCGGGCCACGGCCCTGGTGCGCCGCCTCGGCGGCCGCGCGGTGTTCCTCGGCCGCTTCACCGCGGCGCTCCGGGCGTTGGTGCCGGGCCTGGCCGGGGTCGCCGGCGTGCCGTACCGCACCTTCGCGGCCTACAACGTTGCCGGGGGCGTGCTCTGGGCGACCGGGTTCGTCCTGCTCGGCTATGCCGCCGGCCGGGCCTACCGTATGGTCGAGCGCGTCGCCGGCCAGGCCGGCCTGGTCCTGCTGGGCGCGATCGTCGTCGGTGCCGCCACCGCGGCGCTGATACGCCGGCGGCGTGCCCGTCGCCGCGGCCGGTCCGCACCTGAGTGGCCGGGCGACAGCTGACCGCCGGTCAGCTGGGCTCCTGGAGGGCGACCGCGGCGGCGATGTGGGACAGGTGGGTGAGCGCCTGGGGGAAGTTGCCGAGCAGCATCCCGGTCGCCGGGTCGAACTCCTCGGCGAACAGCCCCAGGTCGTTGGCGGTCGCCGACGCCCCGGCGAAGGCGTCGCGCGCCTCGGCGGTGCGGCCCTGGCGGGCCAGGCACTCAGCCAGCCAGAAGGTGCAGGCCACGAACGTCCCCTCGGCCCCTTCCAGGCCGTCGGGGGCCCGGTAGCGCCACAGCAGCCCGTCCGCCTCCAGCTCCCGGCGGACCTCATCGACCGTCCGCCGCATCCGTGGGTCGTCCCAGGCGACAAAGCCGACGCTCGGCAGCAGCAGCGCCGCGTCCAGCTCGGGCCGGTCGAACGCCTGGGTGAACACCCCCCGGCCGGGATCGTAGCCCTGGCGTTCGACCGCGGCCCGGATCGCCGCCCGCGTCGACGCCCAGCGCCCCACCGGCGCCGGCAAGCCCAGGTCGGTGGCCAGGCGCAGCCCGCGGTCCAGCGCCACCCAGCACAGCACCTTGGAGTGGACCAGGTGCCGCGGCCGGCCGCGCAGCTCCCAGATCCCACGATCGGGGGTCCGCCAGCGGTCGGCGGCCTCGTCGACCAGCTCGACCAGGAACCGCCAGTCGTCGGCGTCCGGGGTCTTGCCCCGCTGGTGCCAGGCCCAGGCCAGGTCCAGCAGCTCCCCGTAGACGTCGTGCTGGTGCTGGCGGGCGGCGGCGTTGCCGACCCGCACCGGCCGGGCCCCGTCGTAGCCCTCAAGGTCGTCGAGGATCAGCTCCTGCAGCCGCCGCTCGCCGCCCAGGCCGTACATGATCTGGAGCTCCTGGGCGCTGCCGGCGGCGCTGCGCTGGACAAACCGCCTGAACCCGTCGGCCTCGGCGGTGAAGCCGAGCTCGGCCAGCGACCGCAGCGCGAACACCGAGTCCCGGACCCAGCTGGCCCGGTAGTCCCAGTTGCGCGGCCCGCCGGGCGCCTCGGGCAGCGAGGTGGTGGCCGCGGCGGCGATCGCCCCGGTCCTGGCCTGGGTGAGCGCCTTGAGCACCGTGGCCGAGCGCAGCAGCGCCGGCTGGTCCGGACCCACCAGGCTGCCCCGCGCCGACCAGCCTCGCCACCAGGCCACCGTCTGCTCCAGCCGCCGGTCCAGCTCGGCCGCGGACGGCGGCCTGGCCCCCGACCCGTCCAGGACCTCGGGCCAGACATGGCGCAGGCCCAGCCGCAGCCGCTGCCCGGCGGCCACCCGCACCTCGGCCACCAGGTCGTGCAGCCCGGACAGGACCAGCGGCACGTCGCCCTCGATGACCAGCCCGTCGTCGCCGCCCAGGGCCTGCCAGGTGCGCCCGGCACGGCGGATCCACGGCCGCACCTGCCCGTAGTCGAAGCGGGGGACCACCTGGACCCGCAGGTCGACCGCGCCTTCGAGGCCGTCGACGACCCGCAGCAGCTGCCGGTACGGCCGCCGGGCGCCGCCGGGCCGCATGGTCAGGCAGTCAGTGACCCGCACCCGGCCGCCTACCGTCGTCATCTCGGTCTCCAGCACCAGCGTGCCGTCCCGGTAGCGGCGGCTGGTGCCCACCGCCGGGTCGGAAGGGGTGATCGCGCACCACCCGCCGCGTTCGCGGTCCAGCAGCCGGCCGAAGTAGCTGCCGTCGTCCAGCCGCGGCAGGCACAGCCAGTCCACCCAGCCGTCCGAGGACACGAGGCCGCCGGTGTGGCAGTCGCCCAGGAACGCGTAGCCGCCGATCGGCCGGTACCGTCCCGGCGCGGCGCCGGGACGGTACCGGCC
>JASLBL010000710.1 GCA_030146615.1 Actinomycetes bacterium | reverse complement strand
GGGCCCGGGTCGACGGCGAGGCCGGACCCGGCCCGCCCAGGGTGTCGGCGGCCCAGCGGGCCAGGCCGTCGGCGACCAGCCGGGCGTCGGCCAGGGTGGCGGGGTCGTGGCGGGCCGCGGCCAGCTCGGCCCGCTCGGCCTCGACCCGCAGCCCGAGGGCCAGCAGCATGCAGGCCCGCAGGTCGTTGAGGGGGCCCTGGAGGGCGGCGAGGCCGTCGGCCACGGCGGCCGCGGCCTCCTCGTGCCGGCCCCGCCAGGCCGCGACCTCGGCCTCGGCCGCGGCCAGCACCGGCGGGTACTGCACGGCGATGAACTCGTCGCCGGACAGCCGCCTGGCCGCCCGGACGTGGCCGAGGGCGCGCTCGAAGTCGCCCCGGCCGGCGTCCAGCACGGCCATGGACTGGCGCAGGGTCACGGTGTTCAGGTCCTCGTCGTCCCCCAGCTCCAGGCTGGCCCGGCTGAGGCGGGCCGACTCCTCCCAGCGGCCCTGGTTGTAGAGGGTCGAGGCGGCGTTGCCGGCCAGGAAGGCGCCGAAGGTCCGCGACAGGCCGGCCGCCCTGGCCACCTCGATCCCCTCAAGGGCGACGGCCACCGCCTCGTCCAGCCGGCCCAGGTCCTCGAGCAGGTCGGACAGGTTGACGCAGGCCCGGGCCTCGTCCTTGGCCGCGCCGAGCTCGGCCGCCCGCCTTCGCGCCTTGAACAGGTGGGCCAGGCCGGCCTCGGGGTTGTCCTCGTCCAACCGGGCCATGGCCGTGCCCAGGGAGTTCAGGGCATGGGCCTCGACCAGCGGGGACCCGGCCGCCCGGGCCACCTCGATCGCCTCCTGGCAGGTGGCGACGGACTCGGCGAAGCGGGCCCGCAGCATCAGCGCCTGCCCCAGGCCGGCCAGGACGCGGGCCCTGGCCACCGTCGGCCCCGGCGGGACGAGCCGGACCGCCTCCTGGTAGGCCTCGAAGGCCCCGGGCCGGCCGGCGACCCGCAGGTGGAAGGCCAGGCGCTCGGTGAGCTGGCCGGCCAGCAGCGGGTCGGCCGCCGGGTCGACCTCGGCCAGGGCGCCCCGGACCAGGGCCACGGCTCGGTCGGCGGCGCCGGCGTTGGCGGCCGCCTCCCCCGCCCGAGCCAGCAGCTCGGCCTTGTCCATCCCGACCTTGGCCGCCGGCTCGCCGCCGGACCGCTCCCACAGCTCCAGGGCCCGCTCGAACTGGCGCTGGGCCTCGGCGAAGGCATAGGCGCGCTCGGCGGCCAGGCCGGCGTCGACCGCCGCCGGGAGGGCCCGCTCCAGGTCGTGGGCGGCGTACCAGTGCCAGGCCAGCTCGGCGGCCAGCCCCGGGTCGCCGCCGTCGTCGCGGGCGGCCAGGGCGGCCGCGAACCGGGCGTGCAGGCGGGTCCGCTCCCCCGGCAGCAGCTCGGCGTAGACCGCCTCCTTGACCAGGGCGTGCCGGAACCCGTAGGTGCCGTCGCCGGCGTCGGCCAGCAGCACGTGGGCCGAGACGGCCTCGCGCAGGCCGGCCAGCAGCTCGGCCTCGGGAAGGCCGGCCACCTCGGCCAGCAGTGGGTCGGCCACGGCGGCCCCGGCCACCGCCACCACCTCCAGCACCTGCTGGGTCGGCTCGGCCAGCAGCTCGATCCGGGCCAGGAGGGTGTCGCGCAGGCTCGGCGGCAGTTCGCCGTCGCCGGACCCGCCGGTCGCGGCGGTGACCGCGAGCTCCTCGACGAAGAAGGCGTTGCCGCCCGAGCGGGCGTGGATCCGCTCGGCCAGCTCGGCCGGGACCGGCGCCCCCTGGATGCCGGCCAGCTGGGCGGCCACCTCGGCCGGGCCGAAGCGGGCCAGCTCCAGCCGCTCGACCCGGCGGCCCCGGTCCAGCTCGGCCAGGAACGGGCGAAGGGGGTGGCGGCGGTGCAGCTCGTCGGACCGGTAGGTGAGCACCAGCAGCAGCCGCCCGTGACGCAGGTTGCGGACAAGGAAGGCGAGCAGGTCGCGGGTGGACCGGTCGGCCCAGTGCAGGTCCTCGACGACCAGCACCGCCGGCCGCTCGGCGCCGAGGCGCTCCAGCAGCCCCAGCAGCAGCTCGAACAGCCGCCCCTGCTCCGACCAGGGGCCAGGGTTGCCCCCGAACGCGGCCCGCTCCCCGGCCTCGGGGCCGCCGGGCGGGTCGAGCTCGGGCAGGAGCCGGGCCAGCTCGGCCCGGGCCTGGCCGGGGACCAGCCGGGCCAGCCCCGGCTCGTCCAGGTCGCGCACGAACCCCCGCAGGGCCTCGATCAGGGGGGCGAAGGGGACTCCCTCGCCGCCCAGCTCGACACAGCCGCCGGCCAGCACCGTGGCCCCGGCGGCCCGAGCCCCGGCCACCACCTCGCCGACCAGCCGGGTCTTGCCGACCCCGGCCTCGCCGCCGATCAGCACCGCCGTGGGCGTGCCGCCGGCGGCCCGGTCGCCGGCCGCGGCCAGGCGGGCCAGCTCCTCGGTCCGGCCGACGAAGGTCGGGCTGGCAAGCGTCGTCGTCATGTCGACGAGTATGGCGCCGCCGGCCCCGGAAGCGAACGAGCCGGCGGGTTCGCCGGCTCGTCGCTGCCTCTCGTCGGTGACCACGGTCACGGGACGCTCCCTCCTAGCGGCTCCGGCGGCTCAGCCGGAGGCCGCGCCGGCGGGCCTTGGCGGCCAGGCGGGCCTGGCGGGCCTCACGCCGGAGGATGTCCACGTGGTCACGGGCGATGACGTCGTGAATGCTGTGGTGCTGCTGCATCGTCTCCACCTTGCTGGTCGGTTTTGGTTTCTCGATCATCACGGTACGGCTAAGACCCCCGGTCCCGGATCGGGCGGCTGCCTTAGGTTCCCGGCCCCCCTACCTCACTTTCCGGAGGGCCCGCCTTAGCGAGATGATCCCGGGGCCGGAGTCCGACGAGACGGGAGGTGGCCCATGGCCACGCACCAGGTGCGGGTCGACTATTCCAAGTCGCTGGCCGAGCAGCCGGAGACCGGCCACAACCGCTGGCACCCGGACATTCCGCCGGTGGTGACCTGCGACCCCGGCGACGAGGTGGTGCTGTCCACCCGGGACGCCTTCGACGGCCAGATGGGCCCGGAGGCGACCCTGGAGACGGTGGCCGCGCCCAACCTGAACGTCGTCCACCCGCTCACCGGCCCGGTGTACGTCAACGGGGCCGAGCCGGGCGACCTCCTCGAGGTCGAGATCCTCGAGGTCCAGCCGGACCGCTACGGCTACACCGTGCAGGTGCCTGGCTTCGGTTTCCTCCGGGACGAGTTCCCCGACCCCTGGATCGCCCGCTGGCGGATCGAGGACGGCTGGGCGACCTCCGAGGAGCTGCCCGGGCTGCGCATCCCCGGCTCGCCGTTCATGGGGACCATCGGCCTGGCCCCCGACCGGGCCCTGCTGGAGCGGACCATCGCCCGTGAGCAGGCGGCCCTGGACCGGGGCGGGTTCGTGCTCCCGCCCGACCCCACCGACGCCGTCCCGGCCGACCGGGCGATCGCCGTCGAGGCCCTGCGGACCATCCCGCCCCGGGAGACCGCCGGCAACGTCGACATCAAGCAGCTCGGCAAGGGGGCCAGGCTGTACATCCCGGTGTACGCCGACGGCGGGCTGTTCTCGGCCGGCGACGCCCACTTCGCCCAGGGCGACTGCGAGACCTGCGGCACCGCCATCGAGATGCGCTCGACCCTGACCGTCCGCTTCGCCCTCCACAAGGGCCGGGCCGCCGCCCGCGGCATCCAGGACCTCCAGTTCGCCCGCGACGACTACTACCTGCCGCCGGAGTTCGCCGCCCCCCGCCGGTTCTTCGCCACCACCGGCCTTTCGGTCACCCGGGACGGCGAGAGCCGGCCCGAGGACCTGACCCTCGCCGCCCGCAACGCCCTGCTCAACATGATCGAGCACCTCCAGGACCACGGCGGCTGGACCCGCCAGCAGGCCTACGCCATCTGCAGCGTGGCCGTCGACCTCAAGGTCAGCGAGGTCGTGGACGTGCCCAGCTTCGTGGTCTCGGCGTTCCTGCCCCTGGACATCTTCGCCTGAGGTCAGGCGGCCCCGGTGACGAGCTGGGTGAGCCGGGTGGCGGTGGCGAAGTCCTCGCTGACCCGGTTCTTGGTCAGCCCGAAGGCGATCCCGGTGGCGGTGTCGCCGAAGGCGAAGCTGCCCCCGACCCCGCCGAGGCCGAAGGCCGTGTCCCGGCTGCCGTCGGGCAGGCCGACGCCGTAGCCCAGCCCCCACCGGGTCGGCATCCCGAAGACCTCGTCGGTGCCGCTGGAGGAGACGGCGGCGACCTCCCGGAGCCGTTCCGGGGTGAGCAGCCGGACGCCGTCGACCTCGCCGAGCAGGGTGGCGAACATGCGGGCGATGGCCCGGGCCGAGACCTTGCCGCCGGCCGGGATGTCGGCGGCAAGGACGTCGGGCCGGTTGCCGAACTCGGCGCTGGGGAACAGCTCCGTCGGCGCCGACCGCAGCATCGGCAGGTCGGGCGGCATTGAGGCCATCATCTGGGCGGCCCGCTCGGCGGCGCCCGGCTCGTCCTCCAGCAAGGCCAGCCGGTGGTGCTCGGACGGGGGCATGCCGAACCAGAGCTCGCCGGCCACCCCCAGCGGCCCGGCGACCTCCTCGGCCAGGACCTGGGAGATCCGCTTGCCGGTGGCCCGGCGGACGACCTCGCCGAGGAGGTAGCCGAAGCTCAAGGCGTGGTAGCCGACCTTGGTGCCCGGCTCCCACCACAGCTCGGCGGCGGCCATGGCCGCGCACATCCTGTCCCAGTCGCACAGGTCCTCGACGGTGGTGTCGAGCGGGACGGCCGGCACCCCGGCGGTGTGGTTGAGGACCTGGCGGACGGTGACGGCCTGTTTGCCGTTGGCCGCGAACTCCGGCCACAGCTCGGCCACCGGGGTGTCGTAGCCGAACAGCCCGCGCTCGGCCAGCAGGTGGACGATGGTGCTGGTCGCGCCCTTGCCGACCGAGAAGTTGTAGAACACGGTGCCGGGGTCGACCGGCCGCCCGGTGGCCGGGTCGGCGACCCCCGCGACCACGTCGACGACCTGCTCGCCGTCGCGGTAGACGGCCACCTGCACGCCACGCTCGGCCCCAGATCCGACCAGCTCGTCGACCGTCTTCTGGACCTGCTGCTGAAGCTCGCTCATGGGCGCAAGCGTATCGCGCCTATGTGTCAGGCTGGGTCCCGAGGACGGTGACCAGCCACTGGGCGACCGACTGGGCCGACAGCTGCTTCTGGCCGACGGCCCGGTACATCGCCTCCAGGTCGGCGTAGTCGAGCATGGCCAGGGAGCCGTCCTCCATGGCCCGCTGGAGCGACCAGCCCTTCTCGGACAGGCACTGGTCGATCGCCTGCTGGCCGGCGTCGACGGCGTCGTCGCGATGCTGGGAGGCCAGCCACTGGCGGATCTTGACGTGGGCCTGGGGACTCCTGACGAAACCGAGCCACTCCTTGGAGGGGCCCGGGTACTCGGCGTCGGAGGTGAGGATCTCGACGACGTCCCCGTCGGCCAGGATGCTGGCCAGGGGGACGAGCTGGCCGTTGACGCGGGCCCCTATGCAGTGGTGGCCGAGCTCGGTCCGGAGCGAGTAGGCCATGTCCACCGGGGTGGCCCCGGCCGGCAGGGTGATGGCGTCGCCCTTGGGGGTGAAGACCAGCACCTCGTGGTCGGACAGGTCGGTGCGGAGTGACTCCAGGAACTCCCCCGGGTCGGACACGGCCCGCTGCCAGTCCAGCAGCCGGTGCAGCCAGACCAGGTCGTCGGCGTTGCCGGTGGCGTCGCCCTGACCGTTGGCCCGGCGGCTGCGGGCCGCCTCTCTGGCCTGGGCGACCACTCCGTACTCGGCGGTGCGGTGCATGGCCTCGGTGCGGATGTGGACCTCGACCGGCTCCTCGCCCGGGCCGATCACGGTGGTGTGGAGCGACTGGTAGCCATTCAGCTTGGGGGCGGCGATGAAGTCCTTGAACCGGCCCGGCACCGGGTGCCAGCGGCCGTGGACGGCCCCCAGGGCGATGTAGCAGTCGCTGGGACCGCCGGCCACCACGACCAGGATGCGGTCGGGGTCGTGGATCTCGCGGCTGCCCCGCTCCAGCATCGTCTGGTAGATCGAGTAGTAGTGGCGGGGGTGGGGGGTCACCGAGGCCTTGGTCTTGGCCGCGCGGAGATCGGCCGCGACCTGGCGGACCAGCATGGCCACGTGCTCGCGGCGGCCCGGGTCGCGCTGGTCGACCACGCGGACGATCTCGTCGTGCTCGGCCGGGTGCAGGGTGGCGAAGGCCAGGTCCTCCAGGTCGCGGCGGATCACCTGGAGCCCGAGCCGGTTGGCCAGCGGGGCCAGCACCTCCAGGGTCGCCCGGGCCGTGCGCTGCTGCTTGTGGGCCGGCTGGAACCGCAGGGTCCGCATGTTGTGGAGCCGGTCGGCGAGCTTGATGATCAGGACCCGGAGGTCAAGGGCCATGGCCACGATCATCTTGCGGATGGTCTCGGCCTCGGCGGCGTGGCCGAACTCCATCTTGTCGAGCTTGGTCACCCCGTCGACCAGGTGGGTGATCTCGTCGCCGAAGTCCTCCCGGGTCTGCTCCAGGGTGTAGCCGGTGTCCTCCACGGTGTCATGCAGCAGGGCCGCGACCAGGGTGGTGGTGTCCATGCCGAGCTCGGCCAGGATGGTCGCCACGGCCAGCGGGTGGGTGATGAAGGGCTCGCCGCTGGTCCGCTGCTGGCCACGGTGCTCGCGCTCGGCGACCTCGTAGGCGGCGTGCAGCAGCCGCACGTCGGCCCTGGGGTACATCCGCTGGTGGGCGCCGACCAGCGCCTCCAGTGGGGTCTCGCTCACCTGGCCGTGGGCGAAGGGGTGCATGGAGCGGGCGGCGAGCGCGCGCACGCGGCGGCCGAGCGGCCGCTGGGGAGCGGCCGCCGGTCGCGGCTCGGGCACCTGGGTGGTGTCCGGAACGGCGCCGTCGACCTCGAAGCCCACTCGGCACCCCACTTCCAAGGTCACCTTGCGCCTGCAATTGCAGGCCCCCGTGAACACTATGGTAACGGGGCCCGGCAAACCGTGAGTTCTTCGATCCTCCCGTTCCCCTCGTATCACCCATGTGGAAGAATCCAGCTCGAGCCGAGAACTACTGGGGGGGCATGTCGTGAACGAGGAGGAGCGGCGCCGCACGGCCTTCGTCGAGCTGGAGCTGGCCGCGGTCTGGCAGGGGCACGACCGGGGGGTGGTGACCAGGGACGAGGTCCACCGGCGGCTTGAGGAGCTGGAGCGGCTGCTGTGGCGGCGAATCCTGGGGCGGCTACGGAAGGTCACGCCCGAGGCCAGCGTCTACGTCGGCTTCGCCGTCGGGAAGGAGCCGGCGCAAGAGCTTGCCTGAGGGGCTGCGGGGCAGGACCGGGAGCAGCACCAGCTCGCGGGGGGCCTTGGCCGCGGCCAGCCGCTCCCGGGCGAAGGCGCGCAGCTCGGCCAGCGACGGCGGGCTGGCCGGGTCGCGGGGGACCACGAAGGCGGTCACCCGCTGCCCCCACTCGGGGTCGGGCCGGCCGGCCACGGCGGCCTCGGCCACGGCCGGGTGGGTGGCCAGGACCGCCTCGACCTCGTCCGGGTGGACGTTGACCCCGCCGCTGATCACCAGGTCGTCGGCCCGGCCGAGCACGGTCAGGCGCCCGTCGGGCCCGAGGCGGCCCAGGTCCCCGGTGCGCAGCCAGCCGTCGCGGAGCACGGCCGCCGTCCGCCCGGGGTCGCCCCGGTAGCGCCGGAACAGCATCGGCCCCCGGACCAGCAGCTCGCCCTCGGGGTCGGCGTCGACCCGCAGCTCGACGCCGTCCAGGGGGTGGCCGTCGTGCACCATGCCGCCGAAGGTCTCGGTGAGGCCGTAGGTCCGGACCAGGGGCACGGCCCGGCGGGCGGCCTCGGAGGCCAAGGCGGCCGGGATGGGCGAGCCGCCCAGCAGGGCCCGGCGGAACCGGGCCGGCTCGTCGCCGGCGGCCAGCAGCCGCCGCAGCATCGCCGGGACCAGCGAGACCAGGGTCGCCCGGCCGGCGGCCTGGCCGACGGCGGCGGGGTCGAAGCGCTCGTGGACCTCGACGGGCAGGCCGGTGTGCCAGGCTCTGGCCACCACGGCCAGCCCGGCCACCCCGTGCACGGGCAGGCAGCACAGCCAGCGGTCGCCCGGCCCGGCCTCCAGCGCGGCCGAGGTGGCCAGAGCCGACCAGCGGATGGCGTCGGCGCCCAGCTCGACCGCCTTGGGGGCGTCGCTGGTGCCCGAGGTGGCCACCACCGCGGCCAGGCCGGCCTCGGCCGGCTCGCCGCCGGGGAGCCGGTGCCGTCCCTCGGCGTCGAGCAGGTGGGTGGGCCGGGCGGCGGCCAGGATCGCCTTGCGCTCCGCCGGCGGAGCCGCCGGGTCGAGCGGCAGGACCGCCTCGCCTGCCTCCCAGGCGGCCACCACGGCCCGGGCGGCGGCCGGCCGGGGCAGGGCGATCGCGACCAGGGCCACGGAGGACGACATGGGCAGGTAGGCTAGCAGGGCCGTCGCCACCGAGAACCCTGCCGAGGAGCGCGAACACCCGTGGACTGGCAAGCCAAGGGCACCTGGACCGACATCGGCTACGAGACCGCGGAGGGGATCGCCAAGATCACCATCCGCCGCCCCGAGGTCCGCAACGCCTTCCGCCCCAAGACCCTGTTCGAGCTCCACGACGCCTTCGAGCTGGCCCGCGACGACCCGGCCATTGGGGTGATCGTGCTCTGTGGCGAGGGCCCCGACGCCTTCTGCTCCGGCGGCGACCAGCGGATCCGCGGCGACGACGGCTACGTCGACGAGCACGGCATCGGGCGCCTGAACGTGCTCGACCTCCAGATCCAGATCCGGCGGCTGCCCAAGCCGGTGATCGCCATGGTGGCCGGCTACGCCATCGGCGGCGGGCACGTGCTCCACCTGGTCTGCGACCTGACCATCGCCGCCGACAACGCCCGCTTCGGCCAGACCGGGCCGCGGGTCGGGTCCTTCGACGGCGGCTACGGCATGGGCATGCTGGCCCGCACCGTCGGGCGCAAGAAGGCGACCGAGATCTGGCTGCTGTGCCGGCAGTACGACGCCAACGAGGCCCTGGAGATGGGTCTGGTCAACACGGTGGTCCCGCTGGCCGACCTGGAGCGGGTCACGGTCGAGTGGTGCCGGCGGATCCTGGAGCACAGCCCGCTGGCCCTGCGCCTGCTCAAGGCCGGCCTCAACGCCGACACCGACGGCCTGGCCGGGGTCCAGCAGCTGGCCGGGGACGCCACCCTCCTCTACTACATGACCGAGGAGGCCCAGGAGGGCCGCAACGCCTTCCGGGAGAAGCGCCGGCCCGACTTCGCCAAGTTCCCCAAGCGCCCCTGACCAGGGTGACTCGCCCGATCACCGTGGCCATGGCACCGGCGCTCTTGGGGGGCCGTGGGGGGAGCGAGCTCCCCCCACATGGACCAGGGACTGCGCGATCCTGCCTGGCGGGTACCTGAGCATGACCACCAGCGTGTGGGTCCAGGGGGCTCGGCCACGGACGCTGGTCGCGGCCGTGTGCCCGGTGCTGGTGGGGACGGCCGCGGCCGCCGCCGAGGGGCCGGTGGTGGCCTGGCGGGCCCTGGCCGCCCTGGTCGTGGCCCTGGCCCTTCAGGTCGGGGTCAACTACGCCAACGACTACTCCGACGGGCTGCGCGGCACCGACACCCCGGCCCGCCTCGGCCCGACCCGCCTGACCGCGGCCGGCCTGGCCGCCCCGGCGGCCGTCCGGCGGGCGGCCGGGGTCGCGTTCGCTGTCGCCGCGGTCGCCGGGCTGGCCCTGGCCGTGGACGTGGATCTCAGATTGCTGCTGGTCGGGGTGGCCGCCATCGCCGCCGCCATCCTCTACACCGGCGGGCCGCGACCGTACGGCTACTCGGGCTTCGGCGAGCTGGCCGTGCTCGCCTTCTTCGGCGTGGTCGCGACCTGCGGGTCGGCGTACGTGCAGCTGGAGCGGGTCCCGGCGACGGCCGCGGCCGCCTCGCTGGTGGTCGGCCTTGGCGCGGTGGCCATCCTGCTGGCCAACAACGTCCGCGACATCGACGGCGACCGCCTGGCCGGCAAGCGGACCCTGGCCGTCCGCCTGGGCCGGGCCCGCGCCCGCGACCTGTTCACCGGGGTGGTCGCGGCCATGTTCGCCGTCGCCGCCCCGCTCGGCCTGGCCCGGCCGCCCGTCCTCATCACCCTGGCCGCCGTCCCCCTGGCCGTGGCGCCGGTCCGGCTGGTCCGGACCCGCGGCGACGGCCCCGGCCTGATCGCCGCCCTGGGGGCGACGGCTAGGCTCCAGCTGGTCACCAGCGTCCTGCTGGCCGTCGGGCTGTGGCTCTCATGAGCCGTCGTCCTCAAGGCATCTGGTGGTGCCCGGCCACGCTACGGATCCGCCTCCCGGCCCCGGGTGCGGGCCAGGAACTCCTCCACGAGGGCGGCCGTCCCCGCCGGCCGCTCCAGGTGGACGGCATGCCCGGCCCCCGGGACCAGCTCGACCCGGGCGGCGGGGCCGATGGCGGCCGCCATGTCCCGGGCGATGCCGGCGAACTTGGGGTCGCGCTCCCCCGCCACCAGCAGCGCCGGCCGCAGTTCATCGAGGCGGTCCCACAGCGGCTCCTGGGTCCCGGTCCCGAGCCGGCGCAGTGCGTAGGCCAGCCCCTCGGCCGTGTTGGCCAGCCGCTCCTCCCGCCCCGCGGCCTGCGCCGGCAGGGTGGCGAACAGCGGCCCGGCCAGCCAGTGGTCGAGGAACGCCGCCACCCCGCCCCGCTCGATCCGCCGGGCCAGGGCCTCGTCGGCCTGACGCCGCTCGGCCCGCCCGCCGGGGTCGCCGATCCCCGGCGACGCCCCGATCAGCACCAGCGCCGGCACCAGGTCGGGCCGGTCCAGCGCCAGCCGGAGACACAGCCGCCCCCCGAGCGAGTACCCCACGTACACCCCGACGCCCCCGGTCTCCCCGACCAGCCCCGCCGCCTCCTCGAACCCCACCCGCACCCCACCCGACCCCCCATGCCCCGGCAGGTCGACCCGCACCACCTCGAACCGCGCGGCCAGCTGCTCGGCCACCGGCGCCCACGAGGCCAGCGTCTGGGTGAACCCGTGCACCAGCACCACCCGTTCCCGGCGGGGGCCGGAGGGGCTGTGGACAACGGGCTGCTCCTCTTCCCGGCCTGGGCTACGCTCCCCCACCGGGGGACCCGGCACCGGACCGGGTGCGTGAGCCGCGCCCGGAGCCGGTGGGTGCGGGGTGCCCTCGATGACGTGGTGCAGGGGGCCGGGGGGCCTGGGGCGGTCGATCATGCCGGGAGCCTAGCGTGAGCGGGGCGGGGCGGCGGTTTGCCCTGACGCTGGTCGACGAGCTGGCCAGGGCTGGGGTGAGGGACGCCTGCCTCTCGCCGGGGTCTCGGTCGGCGCCGTTGGCGCTGGCCCTGGCCGAGCACCCGGGGATCAGGGTGCATGTGCACCTGGACGAGCGGTCGGCGGGGTTCTTCGCTCTGGGGGCGGCCAAGCGGTCGGGGCGGGCGGTGGTGGTGCTGTGCACCTCGGGGACGGCGGCGGCCAACTTCCACCCGGCGGTGCTGGAGGCCGACCTGGCCCGGACGCCGCTGCTGGTGCTGACCGCTGACCGGCCTCCGGAGCTGCGCGGGACCGGGGCCAACCAGGCCACCGACCAGCTCAAGCTGTACGGGTCGGCGGTCCGGTGGTTCTGCGAGGTCGGGGTGCCGACCGACGACCCGGGGGCAGGCCGCTACTGGCGGTCCCTGGCCAGTCGCGCCTGGGCCGAGGCGACCGGCCCCCCGCCCGGGCCGGTCCACCTCAACCTCGCCTTCGCCGACCCGCTGGTCCCGCTCGGTCCGCCGGACACCGGGGGTTGGCCGCGGCTGGCCGGGGAGCCGGCGGCTGGGCGGGCCGGTGGGGCGCCGTGGACGGCCGCGCCGGCCGGGGTGCGGTCGGCGGCCCGCGGCGACGTGGCCGCGCTG
>JASLBL010000708.1 GCA_030146615.1 Actinomycetes bacterium | reverse complement strand
CGGGTCATCACCGGAACGCTCAGGGTGGTGAACAGCAGCCGCTCGCCCCCGCAGTCGACCCCCCACGACACCTTGCGGCGGTAGCGGCGCTCCAATTCGGCGGCCAGCAGCACCCGCGGCTCGCGGGTCTCCTCGCGGAACCGCCGCGCCGTCAGAATGGGGTCGTCGGCGACGTCGGCCAACGAACCGATAACGAGGATCTCCTCCCCGTCGGCGGTCACCTCCGGGGGCCCGGTGAACCAGCCGTCGGGCAGCCGCCGGTCCAGCCAGGCGGCCACCTCACGCACGACCTGTTCCTGCTGCATTCTCATTACAGTATTACGCGTAGCAGGTGCGGACAATCTCGTCCGAGCCTACGGACAAATGTGGGAAACCCGCTCCGACAAGCGGTTTCGACCGGCTTGCTTTTCCCCAGGAGCAATCCAGGCCGGTATCATCCCGACAACGGCAGCAGACAAGGGGAAGTCTCCGTGCAGATCGATTTCAGATCTTCGGAACGATCCAGCCTCGGTGTGGAGGTCGAGCTCGAGCTCGTGGACCTGGAGACCCGCGAGCTTCGCAGCGGGGCGTCGGAGGTCCTTCCCCTGCTCGGCCGCGACCACCCCAACGGGGAGCACCCCAAGGCCAAGCACGAGCTGCTCGAGTCGACGGTCGAGATCATCACCGGCGTCTGCACGACCGTTGACGAGGCCCGCCGGGACCTCGAGGGCACCCTCGGCGAGCTGTACCCCTACATGGACGATCGTGGTATGGGCCTGATGTGTTCGGGTACCCATCCGTTCTCGGACTGGGCCAAGCAGGAGATCAGTCCGAGCCCGCGCTACGCCCAGCTGATCGAGGACATGCAATGGATGGCCAGGCGGCTCCAGATCTTCGGCATCCACGTGCACGTCGGCGTGCGCTCGCCCGAGAAGGCGGTCGCGATCGTCAACACCCTCACCATGTACATCCCGCACTTCCTGGCCCTCTCGGCCTCCAGCCCCTTCTGGAAGGGGACCGACACCGGGCTGGCCTCCTGCCGCAGCAAGGTGTTCGAGGGCCTGCCGACCGCCGGCGTGCCCTACCAGCTCTCCGGCTGGGACCAGTTCGAGCAGTTCATGGACACCTTGATCTCGGCCAAGACGATCCACACGATCCGCGAGGTCTGGTGGGACATCCGGCCCCACCCCGGCTTCGGCACCGTCGAGCTGCGCATCTGCGACGGCCTGCCGACGATGGGTGAGATCGCGACCGTGGCGGCCATGAGCCAGTGCCTGGTCGACCGGCTGAACACCTTGATGGACCGGGGCTACACGCTGCCGGTCCCAAGGAGCTGGATCATCCGCGAGAACAAGTGGCGGGCCGCCCGGTACGGGCTCGACGCCGAGATCATCCTCGACGACCAGGGGCGGCTCCAGCCGGTCCGGGAGGCAATCGAGGAGCTCGTCGAGGAGCTGACGCCGGTCGCCCGCCGGCTTGGCTGCAGCGACGAGCTGCGCAACGCGCTCGCCATCATGGAGCGTGGTCCGAGCTACATCCGACAGCGTGAGGTTATTGCCGCGGGGGGCGCCATGACCGACGTCGTTGACAGTCTGGTCGAGGAGCTCCGCACCGATCGCCTGACGCCCACACCAAAGCCAGCCATACCGTGACTCTCGACCTCTCAGCGTTCCTGGCCACCCACAACCCCGAGCTGATCCACCTCCGGCGCCACCTCCACGCCCACCCCGAGCTCGGGAAGGCCGAACGGCAGACCACCGCCCTGGTCGCCCGCCGGCTGGAGGCCGTCGGCCTCCGGCCCCGCCTGCTGTCCACGGGCACCGGGCTGATCTGCGACATCGGCCATGGCGACGGGCCGACGGTGGCGCTCCGGGCCGACCTGGACGCGCTGCCCCTGCAGGACGAGAAGGACGTGGCCTACCGCTCGACCGTGCCCGGGGTCTGCCACGCCTGCGGCCACGACGTGCACACCACCATCCTGCTCGGGGCCGGCCTCGCCCTGGCCCAGCACGCCGACCGGCTGCCCGGCCGGGTCCGGCTGGTCTTCCAGCCGGCCGAGGAGTGCCTGCCCGGCGGCTCGATCGACGTCATCGGCGACCGGGTGCTGGAAGGGGTCAGCGTCATCTACGCCCTCCACTGCGACCCCAAGCTGGAGGTGGGCCGGCTCGGGGTCAGGGTCGGGGCCATCACCGCCGCCTCCGACCTGGTCGAGGTGCACCTGTCCGGGCCGGGCGGGCACACCGCCCGCCCGCATCTGACCGCCGACCTGGTCTACGTGATCGGCCGGGTGGTGGCCGACCTGCCGGCCGCCCTCTCGCGCCTGGTCGACACCAGGGCCGCCCTCAACATCACCTTCGGGGCGGTCGAGGCCGGGACCGTCCACAACGCCATCCCGACCGCCGCCGTGGCCAGGGGCACCCTGCGGGTGCTGGACCGGGCCGTCTGGAGCGAGGCCCAGAAGCTGGTCGAGCGGGTCCTGGAGGCCACCGTCGGCCCCTATCCCCAGGTCACCTACCGCCTCGACTACCAGCGAGGCGCGCCTCCGGTGGTCAACGACGAGGAGGCCACCGCCGTCTTCGCCACCGCCGCGCGGACCGCCATCGGCGACGAGGCCGTCCTCAACGCGCCCCAGAGCATGGGCGGGGAGGACTTCTCCTGGTACCTGGAGGAGATCCCCGGCTCCATGGCCCGCCTCGGCGTCCGCATCCCCGGCACCGACCTCGACATCCACGCCGCCTCCTTCGACGTGGACGAGCGCTCGATCGCCGTCGGCGTCCGCATCCTGGTCCAGACGGCCGTGCAGGCCCTCGACCACTACGGCGCCGCCCAGCCCGGAGGAGGCTGTTTGCGGGCCGTGCCACCGGGCAGGGTAGGGGTCGGGAGGTGACCGCATGACCACCGACGCCGGTTCCGGTTTCGACAACCAGGCCGCGGGGCGCGACGCCGGCGACGAGCTCCTCGAGGAGGAGTCCCGCCACCTCACCGGCGAAGACGCCGACAACGACGCGGTCGAAGAAGAGGACCGCGAACGCAGAAAGTCGCAGGACAGCGTCAACGACGCGTTTTAGTCACCGCGTTGAGCGGTCCAGTCGCCGCCTAGGTCGGGGGCATCGGGACCGGGCGGGCCGGCTGGTCGCGGTGGACCACGCTCAGTGAGTAGCGCAGCGGCGAGGTCCCCCGGTTCCGGTAGGCGTGGGGGCGGTCGGCGACGAAGGCGATCGCGTCCCCGGCGCCCACCAGGTGGGGGGTGCCGTCCAGCTCGAGGGTGAGCTCGCCCTCGAGCACCAGCAGGAGCTCGCGGGTCCCGGTCGGGTGGCCCTCGGAGCTGAAGCCGTCCCCCGGCACCATGCGGACGTCCCACAGCTCGACCTGCTGCGAGGTCCCCGACCCGACCATCAGCCGGGCCGTGCTGTCCTTGTTCCCCCCGGTCCACAGGGTGACCCCTTCGTCCGCCCGCACCACCCGGACGCTCGGCCCCTCCGGCGCCTCGACCAGGCTGGCCACGGACACCCCGAGGGCGGTGGCCAGCCGGCAGATCGTGGCCACACTCGGGTTCGTCCGGGCCTGCTCCACCTGGAGGAGCATCCCCTTGCTGACGCCAGCCCTGGCCGCCAGGTCCTCCAGCGTCCAGGCCAGCCTGGTGCGATGGCCCCGTACGTTGCGGCCTACCGCGGCGTTGACGTCGTCCGGCTCCGGCATTGCTCGCTCCCGCACCCGTATCAATAAATTAGATCGACAGGTCCAGTATAGTGAAGTACAATGGATTGAACCGAAGGTCCACTGTACTGGTATCTCGCTGGTAGAACCAGTCAAGAAGCGGGAGCAACCATGGAACTGCTCTGGTTCGTGCTCACCCTGCTCGCCGTCGACCTGGCCGCCTTCCTGTTCGCCGCCGACACCCGTCCAGGTCTCCAGCACTCCTCCCACTGGCCCAGCCGCCGCTCGACCCGCGCGTAGGAGGCCCGAGCCCCTCGTGCGCGCTTGAACCTGGGGATCCCGCTCGGGCTGAGCTCAGGTCTCTGCTGGGGAGCCGCCGACTTCTTCGGCGGCATCCAGTCCCGCCGCCTGCCCGCCCTGACCGTGGCGTTCTGGAGCCAGCTGGCCGGCGCCCTCGGCCTCGCCGTCGCCCTGGCGATCGAGGGCGCCGGCCCAGCCGGCCCAGGGTTCAGTTCGAGCCTCGGGCCGGGGGTCGCCTGGGGCCTGGCCGCCGGGGTCGGGAGCGGCTGCGCCCTGGTTCTCTTCTACCGCGGCCTGGCCGACGGCACGATGTCCGTCGTCGCCCCGATCTCGGCCTGCGGCGCCGTCGTTCCCGTCGCCGCCGCCGTCCTGACCGGCAACCAGCCCGGCGCCCTGGCCGCCCTCGGCATCCTCGCCGCCATCACCGGCGTGGTCCTCGTCTCCCGTCCCCGCCCCCACCCTCCCTCGACCGGGACCCCGGTGGGGTCCGGGCGGGTGGTGGCGATGGCGCTCGGGTCGGCGCTGGGGTTCGGGCTGTTCTATGTGTTCGTGGACGCCGGAACAGCCGCCGCCGGAACGAGCGGGTCCCACAGCTCGCCGCTGTGGGTGATCGCCGGGGCGAGGATGAGCTCGCTGGCCATCTTGTCGACGATCGCGCTGTTCAGCCGGCGGTCGGCCCTGCGCTGGCCGGGCCGCCGCATCGGCGCGGTCGCGCTGGTCGGCATCGGCGACACCGGAGCCAACCTGCTCTTCGCCTACGCCGCCACCACCGGCAACCTGGCCGTCGTCGGCGTGCTCGGGTCGCTGTACCCGGTCGCCACCGTCATCCTCGCCCGCTGGCTCCTCGGCGAACGACTGTCCGGGGGCCAGAACGCCGGTGTGGTCCTGGCCCTCACCGGCGTCGGCCTCCTCGCCGCCGCCTGATACCGCCGCGGCGCCGGTTGGTGACCCGGCGACGGCTCAGGACTGGCCGCGGCCAGTGCGCTCCTGGAGCTCGTCGATGCGGCGGGACGCCTCGGCCTTGGTGAGCTCCTCGTCGAAGGGCTCGTTGGCCTGGTCGGAGAGCGTCTTCAGGTAGGACGCCTGGGCGGCCGTCATCGGCTCGTCGCCGGTCTTCCAGTCGGCGGGGTCCTTCTCGAGGTTGGAACCGCGAAGCTCCTGCTGGTTGGCCATGTCTTCCTCCTGATCGAACTCGTGTTCGAGGCTAGCATGCCCCTGGAACATGTGCCGAAACCCGTCCACAGGCCGGCCCCTGTAGGCTGCCGGTATGCATCCTGACCTCGTCTTCGCCCTTGAGCTGGCCGACCTCGCCGACGCCATCACCAAGGAGCGGTTCCAGGCCGACGACCTGATCGTCGAGACCAAGCCCGACCTGACTCCCGTGACCGAGGCCGACCGGGCGGTGGAGCAGGTCCTGCGCAAGCGGATCGGCGAGGAGCGACCCGGGGACAGCGTGGTCGGGGAGGAGTTCGGGGCCGACCAGCCCGCCAGCGCCCGCTGGATCCTCGACCCGATCGACGGCACCAAGAACTACCTGCGCGGGGTCCCGGTCTGGGCGACCCTCATCGCCCTGGAGCGCGACGGGCGGGTCGAGGTCGGGGTGGCGTCGGCGCCGGCCCTGCACCGGCGGTGGTGGGCGGCGCGGGGCGAAGGGTCGTTCGTCAACGGCCGCCGCATCCGTGTGTCCAGGATCGCGCAGCTGTCCGACGCCGTCCTGAGCCATGCCAGCCTCCTGTCATGGGAGCAGCACGGGCTCGGCGAGCAGTTCCTCACCCTGGCCCGCGGCTGCTGGCGGACCAGAGGGTTCGGCGACTTCTGGAGCCACATGCTGGTCGCCGAGGGGGCGGCCGACCTGGCCGTGGAGCCCGAGGTCGAGGTCTGGGACCTGGCCGCGCCCCAGGTGATCGTCGAGGAGGCCGGCGGCCGCTTCACCGACCTCGGCGGGACCCCGACCCCGGCCGGGGGCAGCGTGGTCTCCTCCAACGGCCTGCTGCACGACCAGGTGCTCACGACCCTGCGGCCGTGACCGCCGCCGACCTCGACCGACCCTCGACCGACCGGCCCCTGGCCGGCCGGGTGGCGCTGGTCACCGGGGTCAGCAGGCGGGCCGGCATCGGCATGGCGGTGGCCAGGCGCCTGGCCGGCCTCGGCGCCGACCTGTTCGTGACCTCCTGGACCGCCCACGACCGGGACCAGCCCTGGGGCGCCGACCCCGGCGGCACGGCCGCGGTCCTCGCCGAGCTCAGAGCGACCCGAGGGGCCCGACGGGTCGACCACCTGGAGGCCGACTTCCTCGACCCGGAGGCACCCGACCGGGTGCTGGCGGCCGCGGTCGAGGCGTACGGCCATGTGGACGTGCTCGTCTGCAACCACGCCCGGAGCAGCGCCGGCGGCCTCGGAGAGCTCACCGCGGCCGAGCTCGACGCCAGCTTCGCCGTCAACACCCGGGCCGTGCTGCTGCTCGTCCAGGCGTTCGCCGCCCAGCACGACGGGCGCCCGGGAGGCCGGGTGGTGCTGTTCACCTCCGGCCAGCAGCTCGGGCCCATGCCGGGCGAGCTGGCGTACGCGACCTCCAAGGCCGCGCTGGCCGGGATCACGCCCAGCCTGGCCGAGACGCTGGCCGACCGCGGGATCACGGTGAACACGGTGAACCCCGGCCCGACGGACACCGACTACGTCGACCAGGCGACCCGTGAGCGGGTGGCCCGGATGTTCCCGGCCGGTCGCTGGGGCACGCCCGACGACGCCGCCCGGCTGGTCGCCTGGCTCTCCACCGACGACGCGGCCTGGGTCACGGGCCAGGTCATCAACTCCGAGGGCGGGTTCCGCCGCTTCAGGTGACGCGGAGGCGCTACGCTGCCACGGCACACACCGCGCCGCAGAGGAGGGACGGCAACGGTGCACGGTCCAGCCGGAGTGCTCACCGTGGTCCTGTACGAGACCGCCCTGGGCGGCCTGGCCCTGCTCTGGCTGGCCCCGCTGTGGGGTGTGGTCCGGCCAGGGTTCTTCAAGCTCGCCGGAGGGACGGCCCTGGCCTGCGCGGTGCTGGCCTGGCTGGCCGGCCGGGGGGAGCTGGCCAACGCAGGCGCCACCGGCCGCATGGCCGCCCTCTGGCTCGGGGTGTTCGCCGCCGCCGTGCTCGTCTGGCAGGTGCTGCTGTACGCGCGGGTCCCGGCGGCCCGGTGGGCCGGGATGGCCGCCGTCCTGCCCGGGCTGGTCGCCGGCTGGCCCCTGGCCCAGCTGAGCGGCCGACCCGCCCTGGGAGCGCTGGCCCTGCTCACCGGCGCCCTGTTCCTCGGCGCGACCATGGACGGGCTCCTGCTCGGCCACTGGTACCTGGTCGACCGGCGGCTCTCCAACCGGCCCATCGCGGCCCTGGCCACCTGGCTGATCGCCGGGGTGGCGGCCGCCCTGGTCTCGGCCGCCCTCGGCGGGGCCAGGGGCAGCGCCGTCGACCAGTCGCTCTCGCCCCTACTGGCGTTCCCGAACCTGACCGTCTACCTGGCCGTCGGCCTGGTGCTGCTGTGCGGGCTGATGGCCTCCTTCATCCGGGTGCTGGTCAAGGGCAACTCCATCCAGGCCGCGACCGGCATGTTCTACCTGGCCGTGATCATGGCCCTGGCGGCCGAGTTCGCGGCCAAGGTGTACTTCTTCCCGGCCTGATCGGTCCCGCGCCGGCCAGAGACCAGGTTTTGCCCGGCGTGAACGGCGGCTTTACCAACGGCTGACCTGGAGAGGGCACAACTGCACCGACCGAACGCCTGCGAGGGTCTGGAGCCGAGTGCCCATGGACGACACCACCCAGCCAATCGGCCCACCACCGCCCGCGTCCCAGCCACCGGTCGACCCGCCCCCCGCGTCACTGGCCCCCCGCCTGCTGCGGACGGTTCTCGGAGGCGCCGGCGGACTGGTCCTGCTCGTGATCGGGCTGGCCTGGGACGCCGTGCTGCACGCCCGCGACCCGGGGCTGGCCGCCTCCGAGGGCGTGTTCGCGCTTTCCAACCCTGGCCACGTGCTCGCCGGGATCGGGATCGCCCTGGTGGCGGCCGGACTGGCCGGCGCCCTGGCCATCCTGGCGCACGAGTCCCGAGGCGCCCGGCCCCGCTCGACGACGGCTCGGCTGGGCGTGGCCGGGGGCGCGCTCGCCCTGGCCCTGGTGGCGGGCGGGACCGGCGTGTGGGCGGCGGGTGCCGGCGGGCACGACCACGAGGCGGCCGGGCCGGAGATGGGCGAGCATACCCACGGCCCGAACGTGCCCGACGTGGCCGCGGCCACCGACGACGAGCGGGCCAGGGCCGAAGCCCTCTGGAAGGCCTCGGTCGCCAACGCCGAGCAGTGGCGCGACCCCGACGCCGCGGCGGCGGCCGGCTTCCGGTTCAGGGGCAAGGACGAGGCGGGCCCGGAGCGACGCGTCCGGTTCCTCCACGTGCCCAACCCGGCCTGGCGGGCCGACGGGCGGGTCCTCGACCCGGCCCATCCGGAGACGCTCATCTACTGGGACGGTCCCGGCGATCGGCTGACGCTGGTCGGCGTCATGTACACCGCCGCCAGAGGAGCATCGGGCCCCGCCGTCGGCGGGCCGATCACCCGCTGGCACGACCACGAGTCCTGCCGGGACCCCGCCACCAGGGCCAAGCTGGGTCGCCCGGTCAACGGCGCCTGCCCCGAGGGCCAGGTCTACCGCCGCAGCGGCGAGATGATGCACGTCTGGTTCACCGACGACCTGGCCACCGCCTTCGCCCGCCGCGCCTCCCTCCCCGCCCTGCGCGCCGCCAACGCCTAGTCGCCGGTCACGCTCGAACCCTACGGCTGCACCAGGGCGGGATCGACGCGGGAGATGGAGCTCCAGGCGGCGGTCCAGAGGGCGTCGGCATCGGCGGCGACGAGACGGGCCCGGCGCAGGTCGGGATCGGGGTTGATGGCCGCCACTCGGTCCTCGGCCGGATCGACCCGGACCAGGCCGAGCGACGACAGCGCCCAGACGGCGTCGCCGGTCACGGCCAGGGTGGTCACCGCCCCGGCCGTGATGCGGGCCGTCACCCGCCTGGTCGCCGGGTCGATGCGGACCAGCTGCTCGTCGAACGGGTCGGCCAGCCACACTCCGCTGGCGCCGACAGCGATGGTGTGGTCGAAGCCGAGCGGGCCGCCGGCGTTGATGGTGGCCGCGACCCGGTTCCGCTTCGGGTTGACCATGAGGACCTGACCGCTGGCCGTGGCCACCCAGGCGGCCGAGGCGTCGGCGGCGATGGCCACGGGGCTGGCGTTGAGGGCGATGTCGGCGACGACCTGCTTGCGGCGGGGGTCGATCCGCAACAGCCGCCCGCTCGAGGTGGAGGCGCCGGTTCCCGACTGGCCGCAGCAGGCCACCCAGACCGTGTCGCCGGCCGCGCTGACCGAGATGGCGCTACCGAGCGGCCCGTCGAGCGGGATCTTCGAGGTGACCTTGTTGGTCGCCGGGTCGATACCCCACAGGGCGCCGGGTACGGCCACCGGCACCCAGACGGCTCCGGCTCCCACGGCCACGCCGGCCGGGCCGGCCCCGGTCGCGGCCACCGGGATCCTGGCCTCCACGCTGTTGGTTGCCGGGTCGATGCGGGTGACCCGGTCGCTGCCGGCCACCCAGAGCGCCCCGGCGCCGGCGGCCATGCTGAACGAGAAGCCGTCGGTCCCGATGGTGGCCACGACCGGCGACGGCTGGGCCGGGGCCAGCGAGCCCGGTGAGGCGGTCGTGGCCGGCGCCGTGGATGCGGTGCCCGCCCGAGGTTGGCCGGCGACCCGGCCGGCCACCGCCGCCCCGGCCACCAGGAGGACCAGGACGAGGACCGCGGCCACCCAGCGCCGCCTCGGCGCCATGCGCCGCCGGGCCCCGGCCGTCGAGGCAGCCGGTGCGGGCGGGATCGTCCGGACGAGCTCCGCCGCCTGCCCATCCCCGGCGGCGTGCTCCGGTGCCGCCCCGGCGCCGCTAGGGATCACGCGCAGTGGCGGGGCAGGGGCGCCCCCGGGGACCACCCGCAGGGGCCGCGGTGGCCGCAGCGGCCGCACCACCCCGTCCGACCCACCGTGGTCGGGCCGTTCCCCGTTGTCCGGAACAAGCCGCCCGGGCCGGCGGGCGCCGTCGCTGGGGCGTTGCCGGCTGGGCTGGTCGTCGGGTGGGGAGGAGGGAGGCGTTGGGCGCGGCCGAGCCCGTCCGCCGGGCAGGCCCCGGAGGGGTCGCTCGTCGCCATCTGGCGGGCCGCGTCGCCCGCCCATGGAGGTCGCCGTCACGGCCCGGTCAGGTCTCCAGCTCCTCGTCGCGGCGCACGCGAGACACCGCCAACCCGTCGCCGACGGTGAGGATCACGGAGTCGAGCCGGTCGTCGGCGGCGATCCGGCGGGCGTACGCCCGGAGCCCCTCGGTGTCGGGGTCGGTGACCTTGGGGTCGGCGACCCGGCCCGACCAGAGCACGTTGTCGGCGATGATCACCCCACCGGGCCGGACCAGGCGCAGCGCGTGCTCCAGGTACTCGGGGTACTCGGACTTGACCGCGTCCAGGAACGCCAGGTCGTAGCCGCCGTCGGTGAGCCGGGGGAGGACGTCAAGGGCCCGGCCAAGGATGGCCCGGATCCGGCTCGGGACGCCGGCCTCCTCATAGGTCTCCTTGGCCAGGCGCTGATGTCCGGGGTCGGCCTCGATGGTCGTCAGGATCCCCTTGGGAGCCAGCCCGCGCGCGATCCAGACCCCGGAGTACCCGGCGCCCGAGCCGATCTCCACCGCCGACTGAGCGCCGACCCACCTGGCCGCGAAGCGCAGGAACGCTCCCGAGTCGGCCGCCACGGGGGGCATGCCGCCGACGGCCGCACGGTCGCGAGCATGGCGCAGGACATCGTCCTCGACCGCGGTCAGCTCGGCGAGGTACGTGGCGATGGCGTCGGCCTGGATGGCCACGGCGACTCCTTTGAAGCTGGCAACGCTGCGATCGGGACGCTCCCAGCCTAACCCTCCGCGGCGGCCGGCGGTATGGGAGCCGCCCAGGTTGTGGACAGCCTTCGCGGAAGCGCCTCCGCCCCGATAGGCTGGGCACGACGCCCGCCCCGGGGGGCCCACACGAGGGAGCATGCGTGGACCGAACGACCGATCCCACCCCCCGCCCGGGACGCCTGCGACCAGATCGCCCAGAACCGCCCGACCCCCCCGGGTCGGACCCGCCGGAGGACCCCGCCGCCAGCGAGGACGTTCCTCCGTCACCTCTTCGCTCCGCTCCGACAGCGGAGCAGCTCGGGCCCCAGCGTCCCGGCGGGTCCCCGGCCGAGGGGTCGGACCACCGGAACTTCGGGGGCCCTCCTGATCCGGAACCAGGCCGTCCACAGCCCGACCAGGATCGTCGGGCTGGCGAGCCGGTTGTCGGTACGTCCAGGCAGGAGCCCCAGCCCCTGACGGTGCCCCCGGCTCCGCCCGACCGCCCCGCCAGCTTCGAGGGTGCAGCGGCCCCGCCTCCCGGTCCGGCATCAGGAGCAGGCGTCGCGGTTGACACGGGCTCGCGACCTGAGGCAGAGCCGGAGGCGAAGGCCGCCGAGGAGCCTGGAGGCAGGGGCACAGCGGACCTTGGGGAACAGGATGCCTCAGGGTCGGAGCCCAAGGTTGGACCGGAGGGCAAGGTCGAGGGTGGGCCGGACCGAGGGGAACTGGGCCGGCCGGCCCCGAACGCGGAGGCCAGACGGGGGTTCGAGGTTCGGAGTGGGCAGGATCCTCGGCCAGACGTGACGTCGGGGCCGCAGGCCAGAGCAGCTCCCGGTCCCGAGGCCAGGCCGAACGCTGAATCTCCGGTTGAGGGTCGCCAGGGCCAGGCGATGACTGCTCCGGTCGCCGAGGAGGGAGAGTCGGGTCGCGCGGCGACGGTGGCCGATGAGCGAACCGATCAGCCGGGCACAGCAGCGACCGCGGTAGGGGCTCGCGAAGATCAGCCGGGTCGCCCCGGGACTCAACCGACGAGCCGGGGGTGGTCCGGGGAGGGCGGCGAGGGCCGAGGCGACCATGGGCCGGAGGCTGAGCGGACGCAGCGGACGCTCGGTGGGACGGTCGACGGTACGGCTGGGGAGACACCGCCGGTCGTTCCCGAGGAGCGGGCTGGGGCGGCCACGGACCCCGCGACGGATCGCCGCCCCACGGGCGACCCCCCCTCCGCTCCACCCGACCGGCATCAGGGACACGAGCGACTGCCGGCTTCAACCGAGCGCGAGTCGGGGCGGGAGGGACCCCTGCCTCCCGCATCCGGAAGCTGGACCGGCGCCGTCCCGGTCGCCGCTCGCGAGAGCGCGGACCGCCCGGCGCGGGACGACGCCGGTCCAGCCCCACCTGCCCCCATGGACCGGCATCCCAGGGGCCCGGGGGCACCACCGTCCGATGCCGAGGCCCCCGCCCCGGGCCCCGCGGCCTCGCCGCAGCATCCGGCGACCCCGCGTCCCGCCGCCCCCGACCAGGCTCGGGAGGCGGCTCCGGGGCGTCCCGAGGTTCCCGGGGAGCCTGAGCGAACGGGGGCGGTTGGGCGGCGGCCCGCCGATCCCGGGGACCAGCCGTTCGACGGCACCGGGACAGCCGCCCGGCGGTTGGCGGAGCGCCACGGACGATTCGATACCGCCGCGAGAGCTGCCGAGATCCCAGCGGACGCCCGCGTTTCGCCGGATGCCGGCTTCCTCGATCCGGCGCCACCCCAGACCGGCCAGCACCCCGCCGCCCCCCCGCGGGTTGGCGACGTGCGGGGGTACGTCGAAGCGCCCGGTCGCCGGCCCTCCGATCAACCTGCGGCGCCTCCGCCAGCCATGCGCGGTCACGGCTATGAGGACCCGCCCGGGACCCGGCCTGTTCGCCGTCCTCCGGCGTTGGAGCCCGGCGGGAACGTGCTCGGCTACGTGGACGCTCCAGCCCAGCGGCCGGGGCCGCCGCCGGTCAGGCATCCGTTGGAGATCCCGGGGACCTCGCAGCCGGTTGGGCGGCCGGTTCCGCGACCCGAGGTTCGGCGGCCGCGACCCGCCGGCCGCGGTGACGGCCAGGGCGGCGACGGTCAGGATGGCGGGGCCCGGCGGCGCGGCGGCAGGGTGGTGCCTCCTGAGGAGGCGCCGGCGTCGAGGAAGGGGCGGCGGCGGGTCGGGATCCTGGCGCTGGTGCTGACGGTGGCGCTGCTGAGTGGGCTTGCTGGTGGGGTTGTGGGGGTGGTGGCGAGTCGGAACCCGGAGCTGTTCGGTGGGGAGGCCACGGCGAGTGGGGCCAGTGTGGGGCAGGCGGCGGCCGCGGCACCGGAGGGGACGGCGGCCGGGGATCAGCTGCAGCGGGTGCTGGGGGCGGTGCTGCCGGCGGTGGTGAAGGTCGAGGCGCGTTCCGATGATGGGAAGGCGACGGGGTCGGGGGTGATCTTCGCCGGGGACGGGTATGTGCTGACGAATGCGCACGTGGTCGACGGGGCGCGGACGATCAGCGTGACCTTGTCGACCTCGGAGCCGCTTCGGGCGCGGTTTGTCGGGCGGGACCTGAACAACGACCTGGCGGTGCTGAAGGTGCGGCGGACCGGGCTGACCACGGCCAAGGTGGGGCGGTCGGCCGACCTGCGGGTGGGGGATGCGGCGATCGTGGTGGGGAGCCCGTTCGGGTTCCAGAGCTCGGTGACGACCGGGATCGTGTCGGCGCTGCACCGGGTGGTGAAGGTGCCGGACGGTGAGGGTGGCGGAGAGGGCCGCGAGCTGGTCGACGCCATCCAGACCGACGCCGCCATCAACCCGGGGAACTCGGGCGGGGCGCTGGCCAACGGGAACGGTGAGGTGGTCGGGATCTCGACCGCGATCGCGACCAACGGCGACGCCGAGGCCAATGCCGGGGTCGGGTTCGCCATCCCGATCGACGAGGCCCTCGAGGTGGCCAGGGCGCTGGTCAGGCACCGGCCGGTCAAGGTGCCCTACCTTGGGGTTGAGGCGGACTCCGAGCTGACCCCGGAGATCGCCGACCGCTACCGGCTCGGGAACCAGGCCGGGGCGCTGGTCACCAGGGTGGCGCCGCGCGGCCCGGCGGCCGAGGCCGGCGTGCGCCGGGGCGACCTGATCGTCCGGCTCGGCAACCAGGCGGTCCCGGCCAGGGACCAGCTGACCGTGGCCGAGCGGCGGGCCGAGATCGGCGTGCCGGTGCCGGTCACGGTGGTGCGCCGGGGCCGCCAGCTCGTGCTTCAGATCACCCCGGCGGACCGGCCGGAGGGGTAGGGGAGCGGGGCAGTGTTCAACGTCGGGCTGGGCGAGATCATGATCATCGTGCTGGTCACGCTGCTGCTGTTCGGGCCCGAGCGGCTGCCCGAGATGGCCAGGCAGGCCGGGCGGTGGCTGGGCCGGCTCCGGCTGACCACCCAGGACGCGCTGGACCAGCTCAAGGACGAGGCCGACCTCAAGGACCTGAACCTGCCCGATCTCAGAATCGGGTCGCTGCGGTCCCAGGCCCGCGACTACGTCCGCGAGCTGATGGACGTCGAGGGCCAGATGGCCGAGCTGGAACGGGAGCGGGAGCAGCTCAAGGCCGCCCTCGAGGCCGAGCAGAACGGCGACGGCCCCAAGGGGAACGGCGACGCCGCGGACGGCGCCACGGGGACGGCGGCCCAGAAGCCCAGCACCGCCGACCTCGGCCCGCCCCCGGTCGACCCGGAGGCCACCTAGGCCAGGATCAGGTCAGCAGCGTCAGGCGCTTGCCGACCAGGGAACGCGGCAGGGGCGGGAGCGCGGCCGCGACGTCCAGCAGGGCCCGGCTTGCCGGGGCGTCGGGGTCGGAGACGACCAGGGGCTTGCCGGCGTCGGCGCCCTCGCGGAGGCGGACGTCGATGGGGATGTGGCCGAGGACGGTGGTGCCGAGCTCGTTGGCCAGGACCTCGCCGCCGCCGCTGCCGAAGATGTGGTGGCGCTCGTCACAGGACGGGCAGACGAAGTAGCTCATGTTCTCGATCACGCCGGTGACCTTCATGCCGTTCTGCTGGGCGAAGTTGCCGGCCAGCACGGCCACCCGCTCGGCCGCCTCCTGGGGGGTGGTGACCAGCAGCATCTCGGCCCCCGGGAGCATCTGGGCCAGGGAGATGGAGACGTCGCCGGTGCCGGGCGGCAGGTCGGCGAGCACGTAGTCCAGGTCGCCCCAGTAGACGTCGGTCAGGAACTGCTGGATGGCCCGGTGCAGCATCGGGCCACGCCAGGCCACGGGCTTGCCCGGGGGCAGGAAGAAGCCGATCGAGATGACCCGGACCCCGTGGGCCTCCAGCGGCATGATCATGCCGTTGAAGCCGACCGGCTGGCCGGTGGCGCCCAGCATGCGCGGGACCGAGAAGCCGTAGATGTCGCAGTCGATCACCGCCACCCGGTGCCCCTGGGCGGCCAGGGCGGCGGCCAGGTTGACGGTCACCGAGGACTTGCCGACCCCGCCCTTGCCCGAGGCCACGGCCAGGACCCTGGTGGTCGACTCGTCGCCCCAGAAGGTGATCTTCTTCTGCTGCTCGGCCGCGCCGGGCCCGCGCAGACGGGTGACCATGGCCTGGCGCTGGTCCTCGGTCATCACCCCGAGGTCGACCTTGACCCCGGTGACGCCGGGCAGCGGGGACACCGCGGCGGTGACGTCCCTGGTGATGCGGTCCTTGAGCGGGCAGCCGGCGACCGTCAGCAGCACCTCGACCGTGACCAGGCCGCTGTCGTCGATCAAGACGTCCTTGACCATGTCGAGGTCGGTGATGGGCCGGTGGATCTCCGGGTCCATCACCTGTCCAAGTGCCGTCATGACCTCGTCACGCGTGACCATCAGAACGGTTCCCTTCTGAGCCGTGCCGGGCGAAACCGCCCGTCTTCCTGGAGTGTAGCGATCGAAGGGGCACCTCGCCGTGGGCGACAGAGTAGGCTCGTGGTGATGGCCGACTACGACGCGATCGTCTGCGGCGGGGGGTCCAACGGGCTCGCCGCCGCGATCCGCCTGGCCGAGGCGGGCTGGTCGGTGTGCCTGCTGGAGGCCAACGACGACCTCGGGGGGGCGGCCAGGACGCTGGAGAGCACCCTGCCAGGGTTCAAGCACGACTTCGGGGCCGCCTTCTTCCCACTCGTGGCACCGTCGCCGTCGATCGTCGGCCGCGACCTTGCCCCCTACGGCCTGCGCTTCGTCCACGCCCCGATGCCGGCCGCCCACCCGTTCCCGGGCAACCAGGCGATCGCCCTGGGTCGATCCATGACCGAGACCGCCGCCTCCATCGACAAGGTCCACCTGGGCGACGGGGCGGCCTGGATCGCGCTGGACGAGGCCTTCGGCGAGGTCATGAAGCCGTTCCTCCGGGCCACGATGCAGCGCTGGCCGTTCGAGGAGCTGGCCAAGGTGGCCGGGAGGCTGCGGCTGTCGGGCGGGCTCCAGTTCGCCCGCATCGTCGTCTCGGGGGTCAGCGCGGTCGCCGGCCGCTTCGAGTCCGAGCAGGCCAGGGCGTTCCTCACCGGCCCGGCCATGCACGCCGACCTCCAGCCCGAGGAGCCGGGCACCGGGGTCTACGCGCTGCTGCTGTCCATGCTCGGCCAGCGCTTCGGCATGCCGGTGGTGGAGGGCGGCACCGGCCGGATCACCGCCGCCCTCGAGGCCAAGGCGCGCGGGGACGGGGTCGAGATCCTGACCGGCCGCCGGGTCGACCGGATCGTGGTCGAGCGCGGGCGGGCGGTGGCCGTCGAGGCCGGTGGGGAGGCGTTCAGCGCCCGCCGGGCGGTCCTGGGCGCGCTGGAGGTCCACGACCTGGTCCGTCTGGCCAGGCCGGAGTCGTTCCCGCCACGGGCCCTCGCCGAGATCCGGCACTACCGGCGCGGTCTCGGCACCTTCAAGGTCGACTGGGCCCTCGACGGCCAGGTGCCGTGGGCGGCCGAGGAGTGCCGGCGGGCCGGCGTGGTCCACGTCGGCGACACCCTGACCGACATGAGCCGCTCCGCCTGGGAGGCGGCCCACGGCCTGCTCCCGGCCAAGCCGACGCTGATCCTGGGCCAGCAGTCGCTGGCCGACCCGTCGCGGGCCCCGGCCGGCAAGCACACCCTCTGGGGCTATGCCCACGTTCCGGCCGTGCCCACCGGCGACGCCGCCCGGCCGGGGGCCGACGCCGGCTGGGACCGCTCGTCCGAGGCGTTCCTGGAGCGGATGGAGGCGGCCATCGAGGCCCACGCCCCCGGCTTCCGGGACCGGGTCCTGGCCCGCCGGGCCTGGAACCCGGTCGACCTGGAGGCGGCCGACGCCAGCCTGGCCGGGGGCGACATCTCGGCCGGGTCGTTCGCGGTCGACCAGCAGCTGCTGTTCCGCCCCGGCCCCTCCTGGTGGCGCTGGGGCACCCCGGTCAAGGGCCTGTACCTGGCCGGGGCGAGCGTGGCTCCCGGGGCCGGGGTCCACGGCGCCTGCGGCGACCTGGCCGCCCGCCAGGCCCTGGCCGACCACGACCGTCCCCGCATGCTGGCCATGGCCGCCGCCGGGGCCGGCGCGGTCACCGCGGCTGTCCTCGCCGCCGGCCGGTCCCGCCGCCGCTGACATCCCCGTCGCCGAGGGAGGACCCATGGATGAGCAGCAGGTCCGCGAGCTGTTCTTCGAGCGGCTCCAGCACCTGAGCGCCGAGGCCGAGTACGAGCTGCGCCATCCCGACTACGTGATGGAGATGCCCCAGTCCGGCGAGCGCATCCGCGGCCGGGACAACATGCGGGCGTTCCAGGAGGCCTATCCGAACCCGCCCACCATCACCCCGCGCCGGGTGGTCGGGTCCGGCGACGTCTGGGTGATCGAGGGACGCTCCGACTACGGCGACGGGCACCTGTTCGACGTGGCCATGATCGTGGAGTTCCGCGACGGCAAGATCTGGCGGGACACCCGCTACTACGCCGAGCCGTTCGAGCCCCCGGCCTGGCGGGCCCAGTGGGTCGAGCCGATGGAGCAGCCGGGGACCTAGGCCGAGCCAACCCGCTCGGCGCCGCTCTCGCCGAAGCTCACCGTCACCGTGAGCTCGTCGGTGCCGCGGACGACCCGCAGGGTGAGGGTCTGGCCCTCGCCGACCTGGTCGAGCACCTCGTACAGCTCGTCGGCGTCGGTGACCGGGCGGCCGCCGGCCTCGACCAGCAGGTCGCCGGTGCGCAGGCCGGCCCGGTCGGCCGGGCCGCCGTCCTCGACCACCCGGACCAGCAGGCCGTCCCGCTCGGGCAGGCCGACCGCGCGACGCAGCTGCCTGGCCACCCGGGCCGGGGCGATGCCGACCCCCAGCCGGGGCCGGGTCGTGGCCTCGCCGCGGCCGAGCGCGTCGAGGCGCTGGCGCAGCTCGGTGTCGGCCGGCAGGGCCAGGTAGAAGCCGTCGCCCAGCCGGTTGGTGTCGATGCCGAGCAGCCGCCCGGCGCTGTCGACCACCGGGCCGCCCGAGGCGCCCCGGGGCAGGGGCGCGGTGTGCTCGACGCTGCCGGCGATCCGCCGTCCCCGCGGCCCGCGGAAGGCCCGACCCACCGCCGAGACCAGCCCGAAGGTGACCCGCAGCTGCCCGCCCGGGTTGGCCAGGGCGAACACCGCCGACCCGACCCGGGCCTCGGCGTCGGTGGCCCAGGCGATGGCCGGCGCCCCGCCGGTGTCGACCGCGATCACGGCCAGGTCGGCGTCGACGTCGACCCCGGCGACCCGCCCGACGGCGCTGCGGTCGCCGGCGAACACGACGGTCGTCTCCTCGCCGCGGAGGTTGTGGGCGTTGGTGGCGACCAGGCCGTCGGCCAGCACCACCCCGGACCCGCGCCCCCGCCCCCGGCCGATCCCGACCACCGAGGGCCCGACCCGCTCGGCAACCTCGCGGACGGCCTGCTCCAGCTCCTCGAGCACGCTCATGCGTCACTCCTTCGCCGCTAGTAACTTGTTGATCGCAAGTTACTAGCGACTGGGGAGCGACGCAACCATGCCGGGCCGTAACATGGGCCGCATGACCGAGTCGCCGATGACCCAGCCGCGCGTCGTCTCGGCCCTGGACGAGGCCACGGCCAGGGTCGGGGACCGCTGGACCCTGCTGCTCGTCCAGGCTCTCCTGGATGGCCCGCGCCGCTTCAACGAGCTCCAGGAGGCGCTCCCGGGCATCGCCTCCAACGTCCTCTCCCAGCGCCTCAAGCACCTGGAGCGCGAGCGGGTCCTGGTCAGCCAGCCCTATTCCCGGCGCCCGCCCCGCTTCGCCTACGAGCTGACCGCGGCCGGGCGCGCACTGGCCGGGGCGCTGCGCCTCCTCGCCCAGTGGGGCGCCGACCACGCCGGCTCCGCCGACCCCGAGGGCCTGCGCCACCTCACCTGCGGCACCCCGCTGGAGGCCCGCTGGTACTGCCCGACCTGCGCCCACCCGGTCGACGACGACGACACCGGCGACCTGCGGTTTGCCTAGGCTGCTGCCGGGGCCGCTCAGGCGGGATGGTCGACCAGGGCGGCGCGGTGCTGGAGGACGGCGGCGACCTCGCTGCGGAGCTGGGGCTCGCTGATCGGCTTGGGGATGAAGCCGGCGGCCCCGGAGGTGGTGGCCAGGGCGCGGGTGTGGTGGTCGTCGGTGGCCGACATGACCAGGACCGGGAGGTCGCGGGCGCCGGTGCGGAGGATGGCCAGCAGCTCGCCGGGGTCGGCGCCGGGGAGGTCCAGGTCGACCAGGATCAGGTCCGGGTGCTCGGACTCGACCATGCGCAGGCCCTCGTCGAGGTGGCCGGCCGCGACGACCTCGTAGCCGTCGACCAGGACGGCGGCGGCGATCTCGGCGATCGTGCTGTCGTCGTCCAGGACCAGCACCTTGGGCGGGGTCCTGGGGGGCGGCAGGACCTGGGTCGGAGCCGGGGCCGAGGGCTGGGCGGCGGTGCGGCTGGTCGCCTTGCGGGCCAGGTCGGGGTCGGGCGGGGTGACCCGCAGGACCTCCTCCAGGGTGGTGCGGCCGGCCAGGGCCTTGGCCAGGCCGTCGGCCCGCATGCTGCGCATGCCGCTGGCCACCGCCTCGTCCTTGACCGCGACCTCGGTCGCCCGGGCCACGATCAGCTCGCGCAGCTTGCGGGTCACCCGGACGACCTCGAACAGGCCAAGGCGGCCCTGGTAGCCGGTCTGGGCGCAGAAGCCGCAGCCCGGGCCGGAGCGCAGCCCGGCCTCGTCGATCTGGTCGGGGTCGAGGCCGAGCAGCTCCAGGGTCTTGGGGTCGGCCTCGACCGGCTCCGAGCACTTGGAGCAGGGCACCCGGGCCAGCCGCTGGCCGACGACCAGGGTCAGCGACGAGGTGATCAGGAACGGCTCCACCCCCATGTCGATCAGCCGGCTGACCGCCGAGGGGGCGTCGTTGGTGTGCAGGGTGGACAGGACCAGGTGCCCGGTCATCGACGCCTGCATGGCGATGGAGGCGGTCTCGGGGTCGCGGATCTCGCCCACCATCACGATGTCGGGGTCCTGGCGCAGGATCGTCCGCAGCCCGCTGGCGAAGCTCAGCCCGACCCGCTCGTTGATCTGCACCTGGTTGACCCCGGCCATCTGGTACTCGACCGGGTCCTCGAGGGTGACGACGTTGATGTCGGGCCGGATCACCGAGGCCAGCCCGGCGTACAGCGACGAGGTCTTGCCCGACCCGGTCGGGCCGGTGATCAGGATCAGCCCCTGGGGCTCGCCAAGGGCCCGCTCGACCACCACCCGGTCGCGCTCGTCCAGGCCGACCTGGGCCAGGGTCTTGGCCTTCTCCGTTTCCTTGCGCAGCAGCCGGATGACCACCGTCTCGCCGTGCATGGTCGGCATCGAGGAGACCCGGGTGTCGGCCTCCTGCCGGTCCAGCTTGATGCGGCCGCGGCCGTCCTGGGGCTTGCGCCGCTCGGAGATGTCCATCCCCGACAGGATCTTGATCCGGGAGATCAGCGGCCCCTGGATCGCCTTGGGGACGACCGTGACCTCGCGCAGCATTCCGTCGATCCGGTACCGGACGCGCACCTGGCGCTCCTGCGGCTCGACGTGGATGTCGGAGGCACGGCTGTGCAGGGCCTCGCCCATGATGGCGTTGACCAGCCGGACCACCGGGGCGTCGTCGACGTCGCCGACCTGCTCGAGGTCCTCCTCGCGCTCCTCGGTGGCCTCGAGGCCCTCGACGTCGGCGAGGGACCCGAAGGTCTCCCCGGTGGAGGCGCCGCCGCCGTAGTAGCGGTTGACCGCCTCCTTGATGTCGGAGGCGGTGGCCACCGCCGTCCGCACCGAGGCCAGCTTGGTGGCCAGGCGGATGTCGTCGAGGGCGAGCACGTTGGTCGGGTCGGCCAGGGCGACGGTGAGCACGTCGTGGGCCAGGGTCACCGGGATCGCGCCGTGCCGGAGGGCCACGTTGCGGGGGAGCACGGCCAGCGTCTCGTCCGGGATGGGCATGTTGCCCAGGTCGAGGAAGGGAAGGCCGAGCTGGTCGGAGAGGGCGCGGGCGATCGTGACATCGTCGGCCAGGCCGAGGGCGGTGATGACCTCACCCAGCCGCCGTCGGCGGCCCTTGTCCTCGCGCTGGACGCGCAGCGCCTCGTTCAGCTGCGCGTCGGTCAGGACCTTCCCGGCGACCAGCACCTCGCCGAGCCGGCGACGCCCACCTGGCGCCCCGCCAGCGGCCCAGCCTGTGCCCATCTCGGCGGTTCTCCCCTCTCCCGGATCCATCTCGTCCTGTTCTATCGGCAGGTGGGAGCCTGGCGTTGACGGGTGGTGCGGCGGCCGGAAACACTGGCCGCCATGAAGCTCGGGATCGCCCTTCCCCACTACGACGTCTCGTTCCCGGACCAGCAGCCGGCCACCTTCGACCGAGTCGTCCGATATGCCGAGCTGGCCGAGTCGGCCGGCTTCCACCAGCTCTGGGTCTCGGACCACTTCTGGCTCGACCTTGAGCGCTACGGCGGCCCGCCGGGCCGCCAGGGCACCCCCGAGTGCTGGACCATGCTGTCGGCCCTGGCCGTCCTGACCAGCCGGGCCCGGCTCGGCAGCCTGGTCCTGGCCACCGGCTTCCGGCCGCCGACCCTGCTGGCCAAGATGGCCGCCACCCTCGACCAGCTGGCCGAGGGCCGGCTCGACCTCGGCCTCGGGGCCGGCTGGAACGAGGCCGAGTTCACCGAGAACGGCCTGCCCTTTCCCCGCCCCGGGGAGCGGCTGGCCATGCTCGAGGAGGCCCTCGGGGTGCTCCGGGCGCTGCTCACCGACGGCGCCCCGGCGTCCTTCAGCGGCCGCTGGTACCACGCCGACCAGGCCCCGGTCGTCCCCGGCCCGGTGCAGAAGCCGCGGCCGCCGCTGTGGGTCGGGGGCAAGGGCGACCGGCTCCTCGGGGTGGTCGCGCGGGCCGCCGACGGCTGGAACATCTGCTGGGCGGTGACCGACGAGGACTGGCAGGAGCGGGCCGACGTGCTGGCCGCCGCCTGCCATCGGGCCGGTCGCGAACCCGGGGAGGTGCGGCGCTCGGTCGGGCTCAACACCCTGATCGGGCGGGACGCCGACGACCTGGTGGAGCGCTGGGGGCGCCTGGTGGCCCGGACCCCGAGTGGGATCCTGGACGGGGTCGAGCTGCGCGACTGGGCCGCCTCCCGGCTGGTCGGCACTCCCGACGAGGTCGTCGCCCAGCTCCGGGGCTGGGAGGACCGGGGGGTCGAGCAGGTGATCAGCAGCTTCGGCGCCCTGCCGTTCTCGGTGTTCGAGGACGAGCAGCTGGAGCTGGCCGCCGAGCTGGTCCTGCCCCGGCTCGACGGGCCCTAGAACCGGACGGCGGTGAGGGTGAAGCTGTGCTCGACCTGGTGGGGGGCGTCCAGGTCGGGGTGGGCGGCCTCGACCTCGGCCCGCAGCCGGGCGGCGGCGGTGGCGAAGACGTGGTCGGGCATGCGCCAGGTGAAGGAGTAGACCCGGCCCTCGACGAACTGGAGGCCCTGGGCGTAGGTCTCCTGCTGCCGCCAGACGACCGGCTCCAGCGGCTCGGCGGCGCCGCCGAGGGCGGTCAGGTAGTCGACCTTCTGGGCGTCGTTGTCGACCCCGACCCGCCGGGGCCCGCCGCCGAGCTCGGCGGCCAGCTGGTCGAAGCGGTTGAGGGTCTCCATCCGGGGACCGTGGCCGCCCCGGTGGCTGCCGCCCCGGCCGACCAGCACGACCCCGCCGGGGGCCAGCACCCGCCGCGCCTCGGCCAGCGCCCGCTCCCAGGCGGGGACCAGGTGCAGGACGTGGACCTCGAGGACGGCGTCGACGCAGGCGTCGCGGAACGGCAGCCGGGTCGCGTCGGCCCGGAGCACGGCCGGCGGGGCCAGGCCCTCGGCGGCCGCCTTGGCCCGGTAGCGCTCCAGCATCGGCAGCGACAGGTCGACCCCGACCACGGGCCGGCCGCGGCGGTGCAGGGGCAGGGCGATCCGCCCGGTGCCGACGCCGACCTCCAGCAGCCGGGCCGCCGGGCCGGCGGCCGCCTCCACCCGGTCGGCGACCAGCTCCTCGGTCCGCGGGGGGACCCCCCGGCTCTGGTCGTAGTAGCCGGCGGCCCGGTCGAAGGCGATCGACGGCGCCGGGGCGGGCTCGCTCACACGACCGCCTGGGCGACCACACGTGCGGGGGCGGCGTCGGCCGGGGGGAGGGGGCGGCGGGCGACCAGGTGCTCGATCCGGCCGAGGCGGCGGGTCACGGCAAGGCGCCGTTCCCACAGGTCGACGGTCACGCCCTCACCGGTGGCCTGGACGTCGACCCAGTTCACCGGGTAGGTGGGCACGAACACCGGCGGGAGCGACAGCCAGGCCCGCACCGGGACCAGCCCCCTGACCCAGCAGCCGGCGTCGGCCGCCACCCGGTCGCCAGGCAGGCGGATGATGCCGGGCTCGTGGGTGTGGCCGGTGACCAGCACGGTCGCGGCCGGGTCGCGCCGGGTCAGCAGCTCGGGCAGGTCGCCCTTGCGGGCTTGGGCCTCGTCGGCGGCCTCGTCGGGGGTGGGCAGGCCGTAGGCGGCCGCGGCCCGGCGGAAGCTGCGGCCGAGGAAGGTCGAGAGCAGGGCCAGCAGGGCCAGGTCGGTGAGCACGAACGACGACGCCCAGCGCACCGCCCGGTTGCCCAGGTAGGCGATCCGGCCCAGTTCGCCGACCAGCAGGCCCACGGCCAGGTTGAGGGCGACGGTCAGCAGCACCAGCGGGAGGGCGAAGTCGCGCAGGGCCCGGCCCATGAACTTGTAGAAGAAGTTGGAGACCAGCCACCAGGGGACCAGCAGGCCCGGCCGGACGTTGTCGACCTCGTCGAGGGCGAACTGGGGGTAGCGCCCGCTGGCCGCCTCCAGGCGGTTGACGAACTCGCCGACCACGTGGTCGCCGATGGGCACGTCGAGGGGGTCGAAGGGGTCGGTGCGCCGGTTCCAGCGGTCGAGGGCGTCGCCGTGCTCGGCCACCACGACCACCTCGCCGGTCCCGTCGGCCCGCTCGACCCTGACCCTGGCGTGGAGGGTGAAGGCGGTCACCCCGAACCGGTCGGCGACCAGCTTGCGGGCCGCCCCGTCCCAGGCCAGGGTCGAGTCGTGGTTGCCGACCAGGTACAGCACGGTCGCCCCGGGCCGGGCGGCCAGGCGGCGCAGGGCGTCCCCGATCGGGGTCGCGGCCGGGCCGTCCAGGACCCTGGCCACCCGCTCCTCGGGGGAGCCCCCGACCTGGAGCAGGTCGAGGATGTCGCCGCCAAGGGCCAGCACCACCTGGCCGGGATGGCCCCGGAGGGACTCGAGCAGCTCACACAGCTCGGCCGCGGCCGCGAAGTCGTCGCTCGGGCCGGTGTCGGTCAGGTGCAGGTCCGAGACGTACACGAAGCGGCCGCCGGGCTCGAGGCGCAGCTCCAGGTCGAGCGGGCACGGTTCGGGAACGACGGGCGAGCTCATCCGTCCAAGTCTACGGGTACGCTGGCCGGGTCATGGATCCCAAGGAAGCCTGCCTGCGGGTGCTGGGCGAGGCCGGCGGCGAGACCCTCCACTGGACGGTGGTGCTCGACCGGGCCCTCACCCGGCGCCTGATCGACCCGTTCACCACCCCCGACGTCCGCGGGGTGGTGGTGAAGAGCCTCGCGGCCCTCGCCAAGGAGGGCCGCGTGGACAAGCAGGGCGCCGGCCTATACCGGGCCAAGTCGGGCTGAGCTAGCTCGGCGGCGTCCGGGCCGGGTCGGTGCCGGCGCCGTTGGTGTGCAGCTGGGTCACCTCGGCCGAGGAGACCGGGTCGGCGCCGGAGGCGGGCCCGGGGGCCCGGTCCCAGCCGCCGCCGGCCTTGTCGGTCTGGCGCTTCAGGCCCTGACGGAGCTCGGAGCCCTTGGACCCGGACAGCCGGCTGAGAGCCAGGGCCAGGGTGCCCAGCCCGGCCGCTCCGGCCACCAGCCGGCGGTTGCGGCGGCGGGCGGCCTCGCGGCGGCGCTGGCGGGCCCGCTCGGGCAGCAGCTTGTCAGCGGCCTTGGTGGCCTCCTTGCCCAGCTCGGCGCCCTTGCGGCTGGCCGCGGCGGAGGCCCGGGCGATCGCCTCCCTGGCCGCGTCGAGCGCGGCCATCAGGTCGTCGGTGCGGTCGCTGACCTGGTCGGTGACGGTCTCCTTGGCCTTGGTTGCCTTGGTTGCCTTGGACCTGCGGAACGCCATGCGGCCCTCCCTCGGGCTCGTTGTCTCGTTTCGTATGGTTCGAGGGTGCCTACCCGCCCCGGATGGGCCTACACCTCCGCCGGGATCGACGACGGGGTGAGCTCGACCAGCGTGCTCTCCTTGCGCCAGCGGTCCACCGCCTGCTCGCCGTCGCGCAGGTTGAGCCGGCGGGGGAGCAGCACCGCCGCGACCCGGGCGTACAGCGGGTCCTTGGGGTCGACCACCCTGGCCGACGCCTCGACCTCGGCGACCAGCGACTGCTGCTCCTTGGACCGGGCCACCAGCAGCACCCGGGTCGCCTCGGCCAGCCCGGAGACGTGCTGCTCGGACCCGCCGACGAGGACGTAGACGCGGCCGTCGAGGGTGCCGTACCAGACCGGCACGGCCCGGCCGCCGGTCCCTCCCTCTCCCGGGACCTCGACCCAGACCACCGTGCTCTTCTTGAGCGCCTCGTCCAGGACGTCGGTCTCGGACCCGCTCGACCAGGGCGGGTCCTCGTCGAGCACGGCCATGGGGACGCGGCCGACCTCGTCCCCGTTGACCAGCAGGACCAGCTCGTGGTCGTCGTCGGAGTCGACCACCACGCCGTGGACCTCGTCGGTGAAGGTGTCGATCTTGCTGGAGCCGCGCAGGGTCAGGGCCCGCTCCGGGCTGCGCCAGACGACGTCGCCGTTGGGAGCGAGCACAGCCATGGCCTCGCGGTACCAGCCGCCGGCGCCGGTGTAGGAGCGGCGGACGGCGAACGGGGCGACCCGCCCCTTGCCGGCCCGCCCGACGAACACGGCCATGGCGTCCTCGGGCTGGGCCACCCCCTCGGAGACGAGCCTGGCGTCGGCGATGTAGACGCCGGTGAGGCGGACGTCCATTCGGTTCCTTTCCCACCCGTGTCGGCTGCGGCGCGAACGATCATAGAAGATGTGCCCATGCGACCGGAGGAGCTGCCGGAGGGGTCCGGGGAACCCCGGAGGGGTGCCCCGGTGAATCGGGCGCTGATCACCTGCCGGGTGGTCGAGGCCGAGCACCCGGAGGTGCGGGAGTTCATGGCCCGGGAGTGGCCGGCCGCCGACCGCCGCCTGTTCGGGGCCGACCTGGACTGGACCAGCCGCCCGGTGGTGGTCGAGGCCAGGGCCGGGCACGAGCTGGCCGGGGTCGCCCTCGGCGAGGCCGTGGCCGGCATGGCCCGGCTGCACGACCTCCTGGTCGCCGAGCCGCGCCAGGGCCGGGGGGTCGGCGGCCGCCTGGTCGAGCTGTTCTGCGTGCGGGCCGCCGAGCTGGGGGCGGCCCGCTGCTTCCTGCGCTGCCCCGACACCGACCGCCACCGCCGCTTCTACGAGCGGCTCGGGTTCGTGGCGGTGGCCCGCCTGCCCCGCTACTACCACGACCACGACTTCGTCGAGTACCTGCGCGACCCGCTGCTTCAGGAGGGGTCCGGGGCCAGGTAGGCGCAGGCCTGACGGTGGTGTCCCTTGGCCCTGTCGCCGGCCGCTCACCCATCGGCGGCGAACAGCTGCCAGGGGTCGCTGAGGCCCTTCAGTGTGTGGGTCCCGCGGTCCTCCAGGTGGATGCCGGAGCCGGCGACCAGGTCCCGGACGGTCCGCGAGACCAGCACCTCGCCGGGCCCGGCGGCGGCCATGATCCGGGCGCCGAGGTGGACGGCGATCCCGCCGACGTCGTCGTCGCGCAGCTCGAGCTCCCCGGCGTGGACCCCGGCCCGGATCTCGATGCCGGCCTGGCGCAGCTCCCGGCGCAGCCCGAGGGCGCAGCGGATGCCCCGGCCGGGCCCGTCGAAGACGGCCAGGATCCCGTCGCCGGTCCGCTTGACCAGCCGTCCCCCCTCCTGGGCGACCAGCCGCCGGGCCAGCTCGTCGTGGCGGTCCAGCAGCTCCCGCCAGCGCTCGTCCCCGGCCACCTGGACCTGCTCGGTGGAGCCGACGATGTCGGTGAACAGCACCGTGGCCAGCAGCCGCCGGCCCCGGCCGGTGTCCTTGGGCTCCACGGTGTCGACCACGACGCCGCGGACGCCGCGGGTGAAGGCGATCTCGTAGCGGTCGCCCGCCTGCTCGAAGTCGGCGGTCTTCCAGACCGCGTCGCCGGCCACCGCCTTGTAGAACTGGTCGTCGAAGGTGAACCCGTTCGCCCCGCCGGCCACCGAGACCTTGGCCGCCGTGCCCACCGGCCGGTGGATGCTGACGTCCCTGGCCCCGCCGTCGAACCGGAGCACGACAGCCCCGGCCGGCCGGGCCAGGGTCAGCTCGCCGTTGGCCGCGGCATGCTGCACCTCCAGGCCGAGCAGGCGGGTCCCGCCCAGGTCGGCGTGGAAGCGGTCGACGCCCCGCGGCGCCTCGATCCGCCACGCGGCCGCCGGGCTCAGGACGACGTCGGCGGCCTGCGCGCCCCAGCTGCCGGGCCGGATCCGGGGCCCGTACTCAATGGTGACCACCCCGTCCCGAACCCGGACCTTGGGCGGGGCGCCCTCGAACCGGGTCCGGTAGAGCTCGCCCATCGACGGGTCGGTGCCGAGTGTGACGTTGGCCGCCCGGACCAGCCGCAGGGCCATGTTCCGAGCCGGCCCGAGCAGGGATCCCGAGGGGGCGGTCGCGGGCTCATCAGCCATGGGTGCTCCCGGGTACGCTGCTCAGCCGACCCGTCAGCCTTACCACATGGCGGCCGCGGGCGCGACGCCGTTCCGTCCCGGGCGCCGGCGAGTTGCTGGTGGAACCGCCGGGCCGGCGGAGCGATACTCAAGCGTCGGTCACCGTCCCGCCGTCGGGGGCGCCAATGTCCACCCACCCAGTTCCGGCACCCCAGCTCGTCGTGGAGACGGGCCGGCTGCGCGGGGCCAGCTTCGACGTTCCGCCCGGGCGGTCGGAGATCGGCCGCCAGGCCGGGGTGGCGGTCCTGCTCGACGACCAGGACGTGAGCCGGCACCACGCCGTCCTGGAGCGCACCGGCGCCCGGGTCGTCCTGACCGACCCCGGCTCGACCAACGGCACCTGGGTCAACCGGCGGCAGCTACGCGCCGGCGACCCGGGCGACCGGGCCGAGCTGCACGACGGCGACGAGCTGCGGATCGGGTCGGTGACGCTGCGGTTCTCCATGGCCGCGGCCGGCCCCGCGACCGAGGTCCGGGAGTACGCCTTCGGCGACGTGCACGGGCCAGTCCAGACCGGCAGCGGCCAGCAGTACGTTGCCGGGCGGGACCAGTACGTCGCCGGCCGCGACCAGTACCACGACAACAGCGTGCGGGTCGAGGGTGACTACGACCCCTGGGACGAGCTGTTCCGCGGGCGGGGGGTCGGGCGGGTGCTGATGGCCGTCGGCGGGATCATCGCCCTGGTCGGGTTCGGGCTGGTGATGTACTTCATCTTCTCCGCCTTCGGCTCCTCGGTCGATGACTTCGGTGGCCCGGGCGAGCTCAGCGACCCGTTCCGGCGGGAGCTCTTCCCGGGGGTGCCGCTGGTCGCCGCCGGGTTCGGGCTGTTCCTGGTCGGCGGCGTGCTGGCCGGGATCGGTGGCGGCATGTCCAAGGCGACCCGCAAGCGCGAGGAGGAGCTGCGCCGGGAGCGCCAGCGCTGGCAACGGAGGGGGCTCGATGGGTGAGGAACGCTACCGCTTCGGCGACGTCCAGGGCCCGGTGCAGACCGGCGACGGCGTCCAGTACACGGCCGGCCGCGACCAGTACGTCGCCGGGCGCGACCAGGTCGTGGCCCACGGCCAGGCTGGCGAGGTCCTGGCCGAGCTGGCCAGCCTGCGCGAGGCCCTGGCCGGCCTCCGCCTGACCGAGGCCGAGCGCTCCAGCGCCGAGCGGGACCTCGCGGCGCTGGAGGAGGCCGTCGACCGCCCCGACCCCGACCCCACCACCGCCGGCCGCCACCTCCAGTCGTTCACCGCCAACCTCAAGGAAGCCGGCGCCCTCGCCACCGCCGGAGTCGCCCTGGCCGAGTCGATCGCCAAGATCGCCCACTGGCTGGGCCCGCTGGGCGCGGGGGTGCTGGCTCTGCTGTAGGGAGGGGCCAGGGAGCCCCCGAAGATGCTTGACACTCTCGAACATATGTTCGAACATTAGGCCTATGGCGGCCACAGAAAGTGGTCTTAACACCACTCTGAGCAGCTCCGGCGCTTCGGCCCGGACGGAGCTGGTGGGACCGGGGACGACCCTGGCCGACGAGCGGCTACTGCCGGTGGTCCCGGCCCTCCAGCCCCTGCTCCCCGGCCGTGGGCTGCGTCGGGGGACGACGGTGGCCGTCACCAGCTCCGCCGCCCTCGCCCTGGCCCTGGTGGCCGGAGCCTCGGCGGCCGGCTCCTGGGTCGCCGCGGTCGGCCTGCCCGACCTGGGAATCGTCGCCGCCGCCGAGACCGGCATCGCCCTCGAGCGCCTGGCCCTGGTCCCGTCCCCAGGCGCCAGGGCCTGGCCGACCGTGGTCGCCGCCTTCCTGGACGCGGTCGACGTGGTGCTCGTGCGCTCCCCGCCTCGGCTCCCGGCCGCCCAGGCCCGCCGCCTCGCGGCCAGAGCCCGCGAGCGCGGGGCGGTCCTCGTCCCCTTCGGCGCCTGGTCCCAGCCGGCCGACCTCCGCCTGGCCGTCACCGCCAGCGCCTGGCAGGGCCTCGGCCAGGGCCACGGCCACCTCCTGGCCCGCCAGGCCGAGGTCACCATCGCCGGCCGCGGCGCCGCCACCCGCGAACGCCGGTTCCTCCTCTGGCTCCCATCCCCCGACGGCACCATCACCCTCTTGGAACAGGACGCCCGGGTTGGGTCGGAGGGCCCAGCCGGTCTGGCCCCCGCTGGGGAAGGGGATGCTCCGGCGAGGGCGGACCGGCCACCGGAGACGCCTCTGGCCAGTACCGGGTGACGGGCGATGCCCCGCATGGTGGTGGTCTGGTGCCCCGACTGGCCGGTCACGGCCGCCGGGGCGCCGCCGGACAGCCTGACGGCCGTCGTCCACGCCAACCGCGTCGTCGCCTGCTCCGAGGCGGCGCGGGCCGAGGGGGTCCGCCCCGGCCTGCGCCGGCGCGAGGCCCAGAGCCGCTGCCCGGAGCTGGAGCTGCTCGCCCACGACCCGGCCCGCGACGCCCGCGCCTTCGAGCCCGTGCTGACCGCGGTCGAGCAGCTCACCCCCTGGGTCGAGGTCCTCCAGCCGGGCGAGTGCGCCTTCCCGGCCCGCGGCGCCGCCCGCTACCACGGCGGTGAGCCCGTCCTGACCGTCACGGTGACCGCCGCCGTCCACGCCGCTATTCAGGGCCGGGGGGGTCCGGGGGACCGCCGGGGTGGTCCCCCGGTGGACCGGGGCGGCTGCCGGGTCGGGATCGCCGACGGCACCTTCGCCGCCGGCCTGGCCGCCCGCCACCAGCTCATCGTCCCGCCCGGCGGCAGCCGCACCTTCCTGGCCCCGCACCCGGTGACCACCCTCGACCGCCCCGACCTCGCCGACCTGCTGGTCCGCCTCGGCCTGCGCACGCTCGGCGACCTGGCCGCCCTCCCAGGCCCCGACCTGGCCACCCGCTTCGGCCCCGAGGGCGCCCGCGCCGCCCGCCTGGCCAGCGGCCTCGACGAGCACCCCAAGGGCGCCCGCCGCCCCCCACCCGACCTCCGCGTGACCGCCGAGCTCGACCCCCCGGCAGACCGGGTCGACATCGCCGCCTTCACCGCCAAGACCCTGGCCGACGACCTCGTCGCCCGCCTCGACCACCTCGGCCTCTCCTGCCCCCGCCTCCGCATCGAAGCCGAGACCGACCAGGGCGAAACCCTCTCCCGAGTCTGGCGCCACGATCCCACCCCCCTCCTGTCCCACCGCTCGCCCTCCAGCCCCGACCCGGTGCCTCGTTCCCCAGTTGCGGGGCCCGGGTCCGGCGGGGCGCGTTCCCGGGGGCCAGCGGACCCGCCGGCCCGCATGGCCGCCGTCATGGCCGAGCGGGTCCGCTGGCAGCTCGACGGCTGGCTGACCGGACGCACCGGTCATCCTCCCGGGGCCCTCACCCGCCTGACCCTGGTCCCCGACGAGGTCGTTCCCGCCCAGGGCCGCCAGCTCGGCTTCTGGGGCGGCGAATCCGAACCCACCCGGCGAGCCGCTCGCGCCCTCGCCCGCATCCAAGGCCTCCTCGGCCCAGAAGCCGTCCAGACCGCTCACCTCCAAGGCGGTCGTGACCCCGTCACCCGCGTCACCCTCACCCCCGGGACGGCTCCCGGGGACCCGGTGGGTCCCGCCGCGGCCGAGGGGTCGGAGAGCGTAGGCGCGGGGTCCGGGGGCGGGGGCCCCGGGTCGGTGCGAACCAGGAGCTCAGGGTCGGGGAGCGAGAGCATTGGGTCCGGGGGCAGGGGCGCGGGATCGAGGGCCGGGAGGATCGGGGGCATACGGGCCGGAGCCGGTGAGCTCCCTACCCGCTCAGGTCCTGCTCCCTCGTCCCCCGCGGCCTCGCCGCTCGACCCGGCCGCCTCCTCGGGTCCTCCTGCCTCGCTGTTCGACCCGCCTCGCCCCGCCTCGGGTCCTCGTCTCTCGCTCTCTGACCTGATCGCCCTCTCGCCCCCCGACCCGCCTGCCCCCTCTGACCCCGACCTGGCCGACCTCTCGGGTCCCGGGCCGGGGGCTGTGCCCTGGCCTGGGCGGGTGCCGGCGCCGGCGCCGGCGATCGTGTATGCGGAGCCGGTCCCGGCGGAGGTGGTGGACGCCAGCGGGGCCACCGTTGTGGTCGACGGTCGTGGCCTGCTGGGCTCGCTCCCGAGCCGGGTCAGGGTCCGGGACCGCGCCTGGTCGGTCATCACCGCCTGGGCCGGCCCCTGGCTGGTCGACGAGCGTTGGTGGGACCCGGCCGCCCACCGCCGCCTGGTCCGTCTCCAGGCGACCACCGACCAGGGCGCCGCCTACCTGCTCCGGCTGACCGGCGGCCGCTGGTGGGTCGAGGCGATCTACGACTGAGCCCCGCCCAGGGGGGCTGTGGACAGTCATTTGCGGCCGAATCCCCCCGAACGTAGAACTGCTCCACCACCGGCGCACCAAGAGCGCACCATAGGAGGAGCAATATGGCGGCCACCGGCATCCGCGTCACCCCCGAGCAGCTCCAGCAGATCTCGGCCCAGCTCGACGCCGGCGCGTCCTCGATCGAGGGCACCCTGCGACAGCTGGCCGGCAACGTGGCTCCGCTCGGGTCCGACTGGGCCGGCGTCGCCCAGGCACGCTTCCTCGAGCTCTGGGCCGAGTGGCAACGCAGCGGCGCGACCCTTCACCAGGCGCTGACCGGCATCGCCCGTCTCACCGCCCGCGCCAGCGCCAGCTACGAGTCGGCCGAGCACGGCATCGCCACCAGCTTCGGCCGTCCCTGACCGACCGATCAGAGGCGGCTGATCGTCTCGTGACGCTAACGCGCCTGGAGGGCTCTATGTAGGAAATTGTCGAATGAACATTGCGGAGGGAATTCACCAAGATCGGGCCCTGCGAGGCACTCGGGAATTCAGCGCCGAACTTGTCATGTCCGAACATATGTTCGATCATCGGGCGCATGGGATGGCAAAATCCTCCGCTCCCCTGGTCGGAACTGGAACGCCGGCTCGCCGGCCGCCCGCCCCCCGCCAACCAGCCTCCCGGCGCGGACGGAGGAGACGCCCCAGCCTGGTCCTCCAAGCGCCAGCCCTACCGGCCGCCACCCGCCAGGAACCCGGGAAGGATGGTGGTTCCGTACGCGGAGCTGCACTGTCACTCGAACGCGAGCTTCCTGGATGGCGGGTCGCACCCGGAGGAGCTGGCGGAGGAGGCAGCGCGCCTTCGCCTGGAGGCGCTGGCCATCACCGACCACGACGGCATGTACGGCATCGTCCGCTTCGCCGAGGCCGCCCGGGCCTTGGGGCTGCCGACGGTCTTCGGCGCCGAGCTGACCCTGACCCCCGGGCTGACGCTGATCCAAGGTTCCCGCCGGGCCTCGCCTCGAGCCACCCGACCCACCGCAGGAGCTCCGGCACCCCCGGGGGTGCAGCGGACGGGGACGCCGGATCCGGGTGGGGAGCATCTGGTGGTGCTGGCGCGGGGGCCGGAGGGGTATGCGCGGCTGTGCCGGGCGATCTCGGAGGCGCAGATGGCTGGGGGGAAGGGGGCGCCACGGGGGGAGCTGGGGCGGCTGGCGGAGCTGCATGGCGGGCAGTGGGTGGTGCTGACCGGGTGCCGGAAGGGGGCGGTGGCCAGGGCGCTGGTCGAGCGCGGGCCGGCGGCGGCCGAGGTCGAGCTGGACCGGCTGGTCCAGGCGTTCGGGCGGGACAACGTCTTCGTGGAGATCTGGGACCACGGCGACCCGCTCGACTCGGTCCGCAACGATGCCATGGTCCGGCTGGCCGACCGGGCGAGGGTCGAGGTGGTGGCGACCAACAACGTCCACTACGCGACCCCGGGCCGTCGCCGGCTGGCCACCGCGCTGGCCGCGGTCCGGGCCCGCAGCTCCCTGGCCGACCTGGACGGCTGGCTGCCCGCCGGAGCCGGCGCCCATCTGCGGTCCGGGCTCGAGCAGGCGACCCGCCTGGCCCGCTACCCGGGAACGGTCGAGCTGGCCGCCGACCTCGGCCGGTCCCTCGCCTTCGACCTGGAGCTGGTCGCGCCCCGCCTGCCCGACTTCCCGGTCCCGCCCGGCCACACCGAGATGTCGTGGCTGCGCGAGCTGGCCAGCCGGGGGGCGACCCGCCGCTACGGCCCCCGGAACGCCGAGCGGACCCCCGGGGCCTGGCGCCAGATCGACTACGAGCTGGCCATGATCGAGCAGCTCGGCTTCCCCGGCTACTTCCTGATCGTCTGGGACATCGTGCAGTTCTGCGAGCGGGCCGACATCTACTGCCAGGGCCGGGGCTCGGCGGCCAACTCGGCCGTCTGCTACGCGATCGGGATCACCAAGGCCGACGCCGTCTCCCTCGGCCTGCTGTTCGAGCGGTTCCTCTCCCCGGAGCGCGACGGGCCACCCGACATCGACCTGGACATCGAGGCCGGCCGCCGCGAGGAGGTCATCCAGTACGTCTACGAGCGCTACGGCCGCGAGCGGGCCGCCCAGGTCGCCAACGTGATCACCTACCAGGCCCGCTCGGCCGTCCGCGACATGGGCCGGGCCCTGGGGTACGCGCCCGGCCAGCTGGATGCCTGGTCCAAGCAGGTCGACGCCTGGGGCCCGATCGAGGCGACCGTCGAGCACGAGATCCCCGAGCAGGTCATGGAGCTGGCCCGCCAGGTGCAGCGCTTCCCACGCCACCTCGGGATCCACTCCGGCGGCATGGTGATCTGCGACCGGCCGGTGGTCGAGGTCTGCCCGGTCGAGTGGGCGACCATGAAGGACCGTAGCGTCCTCCAGTGGGACAAGGACGACTGCGCCGCCGTCGGGCTGGTCAAGTTCGACCTGCTCGGCCTCGGGATGCTCTCGGCCCTGCATGAAACCGTCGATCTGGTCCGCGCCCACCACGGGGCCGAGATCGACCTGGCCGAGCTGCCCCAGGAGGCGGCCGTCTACGAGATGCTGTGTGCGGCCGACTCGGTCGGGGTGTTCCAGGTCGAGAGCCGGGCCCAGATGGCCACCCTGCCCCGGCTCAAGCCACGGGAGTTCTACGACCTGGTGGTGGAGGTGGCCCTGATCCGGCCGGGCCCCATCCAGGGCGGCTCGGTCCATCCCTACATCCGCCGCCGCAACGGCGACGAGGAGGTCACCTACCTGCACCCGCTGCTGGAGCGGTCCCTGGCCAAGACCCTCGGGGTGCCGCTGTTCCAGGAGCAGCTCATGCAGATGGCCGTGGACGTCGCCGGGTTCACGGCCGCCGAGGCCGACCAGCTGCGCCAGGCCATGGGGGCCAAGCGCTCCAGCGAGCGCATGGAGCGCCTGGCGGGCCGGCTGTACCAGGGCATGGCCGAGCGGGGGATCGAGGGCGAGATCGCCGACCGGATCTATGAGAAGCTGGCCGCCTTCGCCAACTTCGGCTTCCCCGAGAGCCACTCGGTGTCGTTCGCCTACCTGGTGTATGCCAGCGCCTGGCTGAAGCTCCACTACCCGGCCGCGTTCCTGGCCGCCCTGCTGAACGCCCAGCCGATGGGCTTCTGGTCGCCCAACACCCTGGTCGCCGACGCCCGCCGCCACGGCGTGGTCGTCCGCGGCCCCGACGTCAACCTCTCGGCGGCCACCGCCACCCTCGAACAGGACGCCGGGGGGTCCGGCCGGAGGGGTCCGGCCGGAGGGGTCCGGGGAACCCCGAAGGGGTGCCCCGGTCAGTCGGGGAGCTCTTCCGGAGGGGTGCCCCGGTCGATCGGGCACCCCGACAGCCCCCCGGAGAGCTGGGCGGTCAGGCTCGGGCTCAGCTACGTGCGGTCGCTGGGGGAGGAGCTGGCCGAGCGGGTGGCCGAGGGGCGGCCGTACGCCTCCATGGCGGACCTGGTGCGGCGGACCGGGGTGGGGGAGGGGCATGTGGAGGCGCTGGCCACCGCGGGGGCGTTCGGGTCGCTGGGGCTGGAGCGGCGGGCGGCGTTGTGGGCGGCCGGGGCGGTCGCCCAGGCCAGGGCG
>JASLBL010000663.1 GCA_030146615.1 Actinomycetes bacterium | reverse complement strand
GGCCGGTCACAGAACCCGCTCGAGACCGTTTCGGCGGGAACGCTGGTTGGTTACCGATTCGGCTCGATCAGGTCACTGACACCGTTATTTCCCCTTCAGCACGGGGATGATGGCAGGCACGCATGCCTTGTGCTGGCAGCGGGTCGGTGGTGAGTGGCTGTGGATGAGCAGGTCGCCGAGCGCATTCGGCAAGGATGGCGAGCCGAGCTGGGCGCCCCGGCCGCCTTCCGTGGCCCAGGACGCCACCTCCACCGGCAGCCGACGCAGGATCCCGCCACGGTCGGCTGGATCTGGATCGTGGGGCTCGGCGACTCGACCTGTGTCTCCCTGCCGCCGAACGCGCCCGCCTGGCTGCATGACCTCCACCAGCGTGACCTGGACGCCGACCTGACCGACCCGGCCACGGTGGCGAGGGTGATCGGACCGGTCGAGGAGTTCCTCGGCCCGGCCACCCTGGCCTTCCTGGACCCGACCACCGTTGACCTCGAGGACGACCCGCGCATCACCTTGGTGCCCGCCGGACACCAGTCGGTGCGGCACCTGGCCGCGGCCTGCGGCGCAGGCGACGCCGAGGAGAGCGGCATCTTGGCCGTGGAGTCCTCGGTGGCCGTCTGGCAGGTTGCCGGCCGGGTCGTGGCCGCCAGCGGCTACCAGGTCTGGCATGGCCAGTTGGGCCACCTGTCGGTGCTGGTCGATCCAGCCTTCCGGGGTCGCGGCCTTGGGAAGGCGGTGGCCGCCCGAGCGGTCGCCCTGGTGGTCCAGGCCGGCCTGGTGCCACAGTGGCGGGCCCGCAGCACCCTGGTGGCGTCGCGGCAGATCGCCCGCAGCCTTGGATTTGTGGAACTGGGTCGTCAGGCGACCTACCCGCTGGCCTCGCCAGGGTGAAGCGGCCAGGGCAGGCCCTCTCCCCCACCGGTGACCGCTTCAGCTAATCGCCAGATCCCCCGATCAGGCAAGAAAGGGCATCTACGTGCGGGAGGCCAATGCGGGGATCGGCGCGGTGGGGACGGCGGACGATTGCCACGGCGACGGCGGTGGCCCTGGCCCTGGGGGTGGCCCTGGTCGCCTCGACCGGTCCGGCCCCTGATCCGCCCGAGGCCTCGGGGAGCAACGACCCGGCGGCCACCTGCCGCGACCTGCGCGGCGGGGCTCTTGTGGCCTGTCTGCACGGCAATGACACTCCCCCGCCCGGGGTGAGCCTGTACGACCGCCCGACCCTGCAGGAGCTGGAGGCCCGCACCAGCCTTCGTAGCCCGAATGCCCGGCTGCGCGGGCTGGCCGGTCTGGAGCAGGCGACCCAGGCTGAGTCGAGTTCCGGGCCGGCGGCGCTGTCGTGCATCGGCAACGGCACCTCCGGGAACCGTATTCAGGCGATCTACGCCCGCGCCGCCGACGTCGCCGACCGCTACGCCAGCCTGCTGCCGTCGCTGCGCCAGTGGGCGGTCGAGGCCGACCAGGCGGTCTGGGTCAGCGCCGGCCAGACCGGTGGTGGCAGGCGCCTGCGCTTTGTCACCAACGGCGACTGCGAGCTGGACGTGGCCCAGGTCCTGCTCAGCCCGGTCGGTGACGACAGCTTCAGTCAGATGCGCAGCGAGCTGCAGGCCCTCGGGTACAACCGCCCCGACCGCAAGTACCTGGTCTGGGTCGACGCCGCGGTCGGGATCTGCGGCCTGGGCGAGGTCTACGGCGACACCCGGCCGGGCCCAGAGAACTACAACAACGGCGGACGGCCCATGTACGCCCGGGTCGACGCCCCCTGCTGGCACTATGCCGAGCTGCACGAGATCTTCCACAACCTGGGCGCGGTCCAGCCCGACGCCCCCCACCCTAGTGCGGCCTGGCACTGCACCGATGAGGCCGATGTCATGTGCTATGACGACGACGCCAGCGGCCCGGTGGTCATGACCACCTTCTGCCCGGCAGAGCGCGAGGCGCTGCTGGACTGCCGCAACGACGACTATTTCTCGACCGCCCCGCCGGCTGGCAGCTACCTGGCCGGCCACTGGAACACCGCCAACTCCAGCTTCCTCCAGGACGACGAGGCCCCCCGGCCGGCGCAGCTCACCCTCGCTGGTGCCGCCACCATCACCTATGGCGGCCGGGCCACGCTGCACGGGCGGCTCACCGACGAGCAGACCGGCCTCGGCATCGGCGGCGAGCAGGTCAACATCTTCGCCGATCCCGCGGGCCCCGGCGGCGAGCGAGGTGCCGGCAGCGACACCACCGACCCCGACGGCGACGCCAGCTTCGCCCCGGCCCCGGTGGCCACCACCAGCTACCGGGCCAACTTCCCGGGTTCGGACACCTACGGGACCGCCGACAGCCCCCAGGTGACCATCAGCGTCCGCCCCCGGGTGACCGCCCGGCTCCAGGACGCCACGATCCGCTACGGCCAGAGGGTCACCGCCACCGGCAGCGTCAGCCCCAACCACCGGGGCCAGAAGGTGTACCTGCAACGGCTGGTCAATGGCGCCTGGAAGGGCGCAGCCACGGCCACCTTGACCAGCGGGAGCGGCTACACCCTGCGAGCCAAGCCCCCGGTCAGGGGTCGCCTGACCTACCGGGTCTACAAGGCCGCCGACGCCGACCACGTCAAGGCGGCCAGCGGCACCCTGGCCGTCACCGTCCGCTGAGGGCCGGCGGCCCACCTCGGTAGGATCAGGGGCGCACATTCGGACGTCCGCTGGGAGGACATCATCGACCAGCCGCGGGTGGCCCTGCTCGGCTACGGGTACTGGGGCCCGAACCTGGCCCGGAACCTGCACATGCGCCTGGGCCGGGACTGGGTGGCGTGTGTGGACCCCGACCCGGCTCGGCGGGCCGAGGTGGCGCAGCGCTATCCGTGGGTCCGGGCCCTGGCCGACCCCGACGAGGTGATGAGCGACCCTGAGGTCGACGCCCTGGTCATCGCCTCCCCGGCCCGCACCCACGCGCCGCTGTTGGTCGACGCCTTCCAGGCCGGCAAGCACGTGCTGGTCGAAAAACCCCTGGCCCTGTCCACGGCCGAGGCGGTCGCCCTGGCCGAGGCGGCCGACCGGGTGGGCAGGGTGCTGCTGGTCGGCCACACCTTTGAGTACAACCCGGCCGTGACCCGGATGCGGGAGTTGCTGGTGGCCGGCGACCTGGGGGAGCTGTGGTACCTGCACTCCCAGCGGGTGAATCTGGGCCGCATCCAGACCGACATCAACGCCCTGTGGTCGATCGGCCCCCACGACGTCTCGATCGCCAACTACCTGGTCGGCTCGGCCCCCCGCTGGGTGTCGGCCCGCGGCGCCCGCTACCTGCACGCCGAAGTCGAGGACGTGGTCTTCGCCACCCTCGGCTACGACGACGGGGTCCTGGCCCATCTCCATGTGTCCTGGCTGGATCCGTCCAAGCTGCGCCGCACCACCGTGGTCGGCTCAAGGCGCATGGTCGTGTTCGACGACCTCGATTCCGAGGCCAAGCTGCGGGTCTACGACAAGGGCGCCGACCCGGTGTCGGGTGGCTTTGGTGAGTTCCAGTTCCGCCTGCGCCGCGGCGACCTGCATGTTCCTCGCACAGATCTGACCGAGCCCCTGGCCTTGGAGCTGGAGCACTTCCTGGAGTGCTGTCGTACCGGGGCCCGGCCCCGCACCGATGGCTGGAACGGCGTGCGGGTGGTCGCCACCTTGGAGGCTGCCCAGCAGTCGCTGGACAAGGGTGGGGTGCAGGTCGAGGTCGATACTCCGAGCCGTTAGAAGGGCTTGGGGTGTCAGGTTGGTGGTTCATGTGGCCTCGCGAGCGAGTCTGGCCTCAGCTTCAGCCGAGTCGTGCCCACTCCAGGGTCGTCCGGATGTGGTTCGTGGGTGCGTTCTGGCCCACCGCTGACCGCTGGCAGAGCAAGGACCCAGGTCTACGTGCTGTGGCACAGAACATCAGCCACCGGGAGCTCGCTCTTCCAGCTCAGTTCCTAGATGGAACGGACGGGACCTTCTGGCTGGCTCGCAGGCGGGACCCGGGTCATCCGCCGCCGAAATCAGAGGAGGACCGTCGTGGATGATGACTTCCGCGAGCTGGAGCCACATCTCAGCGATCACCCGTTCCAGCCGGGCAGCTGGCCGGACGCCTGTGGCTATGTCGATGAGCGCGGCTGGACCTGTGGCTACACCAGGGCGGAGCACACCCACATCAGCGGAGAGGAAGCGACTCCGCCATGACCCGGAGGCGCCGAATCCGGCCGCGGCTGAAGACCATGCCGGAGCTAGACAATCCGCGGCCGTGGGAGGTTCAGCCAACCGGGGATCCGTAGGGACCCAACCGGGCCGACGGGCACGGCCAGGCCGATCTCGATCCGATTGACGATCGCGACCGGGTTGAGTCTGTTTCGCTGTTGCTGCGACATGTCGCCGTCGCCATCCCGTGACCGCCCCACCCCATGCTGTTGCTGTCGGCCCGCAGGGCCGTGCTTGCAGGGGGAGGTCCTCATGCAGAACGTCGTTTCCCTCACCGACTCACACCCATCCAACACGGGCAAGACCTGCCCATCCCACGCACCGATCGGCCGGTATGTCCGCGTGCCGGTCCAGGTCCACCAGGCCGATCGGCGCGCCCCCGAGGCCGCCCGATGTCTGATCGCCCGCATCGCGACCCGCTGGCCAGCCACCCCGGCCGAGCATGTCGGCAGCTCGGCGGTCCCCGGCCTGGCCGGCAAGAACACCATCGACCTGCTCCTGGCCGCCGACCCGGCCGACATCCCGGCCATCACTCAGGCCCTGCTCGAGCTCGGCTTCCAGCCCCAGACCCCGGCCGCGTTTCCGGCCACCCGGCCGATGCTGTGGGGCAGCTACCGGTATGGACCGACCGACTACCGGGTGCATGTGCATGTGGTCCCCGCCTCCAGCCCCGAGGTCGCGGCCATGGTTGGCTTCCGGGACGCCTTGCGGGCCGATCCGCGCCTGCGGCGCCGCTACGCTGCCCTCAAACAGGCCATCGTGGACGGCGGCCCGGTCGACCCGGTGGCCTTCACCAAGGCCAAGCACGACTGGATCGTCGCCGTCCTCGGTCAGCTTGGCCTGGCAGGCGACCAGCCGCGCCGCCTCTACGAAGACGATCCGAGCCTGGACGCATCCCGCCAACTGGCCTCGTGAGGTTGCCCAGCAATTGCTCCGCAGCCAACGTGACCTGAATAGCCAGGCGGCGAAGCAAGCCAGGAAATGAAGGCTCGGATGGCCGCCCAATTAGGATTGGAAGGCCCCGAGGGCAAGCGCGCCCACGACGAGCGCGAGCAGGATGCCGCCGAGCATGACCCACCAACGGTGGTACCACCGCCAAGGTCGGCTTGTCGGTTCAGGCTCTCGCCCAGCTGATCCCCTTGGCGGTGGCCCGTAGGGACCCAATCGCGGCCGCTTGGTGGTGTCTGTGACAGAAGCGGCTCCCCTCGTGGCTGAGTTAGCTCAAATCGGAGACGACGATCGTGCGGCTTCAAGGACCAGGTCGGGAGACTCACACGTTGCCTCGCTCGCTCCATCTCGTCACACACGCCGTAGACCCGCTCACAACTGAGCATTGACGGCTTGGCGGGTGTGGCGGAGGTTCGCCGGCGGCTGTCTTGACATGCTCGGCGGCCCGAGGGCCATTACCTGGTATGGAGCCGACCGATCAGGAACTGCTCGCGGCCACGGCTGCGGGAGACGGTGAGGCCTTCGCGAGGTTCTGGCGGCGGCATACGTCAACCGTGGTGGCGTTCGGGATCCACCGTTGCGCGTCCAGCGAGGACGTGGCCGACCTGGTGGCCGATACCTTCCTGGCCGCGTTCAGGGCCGCTGGCCGCTACCGGGCCGAGACGGCTTCGGCTGCCCCGTGGCTGTTGGGCATCGCCACACGGCTGGCGTCGAACCAGCAGCGGAGGCTGGCCCGCTGGGGTCGGGTGAGTCGGCGACTGGCCGGGCAGCCTCCGCGCTTCACCGGCGAGGAGTACGAGGCCGTCGAGGCCGCGATCGACGCCGCCCGGCAGACACCGCATGTTCAGGCCGTGCTGCGGGCCATGCCGGTCGGGGATCGCAAGGTCTTGGAGCTGGTCGCCTATGGGCAGCTGAGCCCCACCGAGGCTGCGTTGGCGCTTGGCATCAGCCCCAACGCCGCCCGCCTACGCCTGGCCCGGGCCCGCAAGCGGCTCCGCGAGCGGCTGGCGTCCGCCGATCCGCCGGCCGACCGGGCCGCTCCCGATACGGAGGTGTCGTCCTATGACCACTGAGCTTCGTCGCGCCAGCGCTCCTGACACCCCCCGGTTCGAGGCCGAGCTTGGCCGCTGGCTTGCCGCCTCGACCCGTCAGCCGACTCGGCCGGCCGGGAGGCTGGGCCGGCGTCGGGTTGCCATGCTGGCGGTCGCTGGCCTTGTCGCCCTTGGGCTGGTGGCGGTGCCGGTGCTGGGGCCGCGGCCGCGTGACACGGCCGTGGCCCGCAGCTTCAAGCTCGCCACCAGCCCAAGCGCGACAAGGCCCGCCAGCGCCAGCATGGCAACCCGCCGTTGGCCCAGCC
>JASLBL010000542.1 GCA_030146615.1 Actinomycetes bacterium | reverse complement strand
TTCGCCTGGAGCGAGCTGGCCGACTGGGCGGTCGAGCTGGCCAAGCCGCGGCTGACCGCCGGCGGCGAGGACGCCCGGCGAGCCGAGGCCACTCTGGCCTACGCCTTGGAGGTGACCCTGCGGCTGCTCCACCCGGTGATGCCGTTCGTCACCGAGGAGCTCGACCGGGCCCTGACCGGGGTGGAGACGATCACCCTCGGCCCCTGGCCGGCCGAGCGGCCCGGCGACCTCGACCCCGAGGCCGAGGGCGGCATGGCCGACCTTCAAGAGGCGATCGTGGCCCTGCGCCGGTTCCGGGCCGAGCACCGTGTCCCCACGTCCAGCCGGCCCCGGCTGGTCGTGGTCGCCGCCGACGACGACCAGGCCGGCCTGTTCCAGGCCGAGGCCGACAGCCTCCGCCGCCTGGCCCGCCTGGAGGCGGTCGAGGTCGCGAGGACCGCCCCCCCGATGGGTCCAGCGGCCAAGCTGCTGGCCGGCCGGGCCGAGCTGTACCTGCCCCTTGAGGGGCTGCTCGACCTGGACGAGGAGCGGGCCCGCCTGGACCGCGAGCTGGCCACGCTGGACGCCGAGCGGACCCGGGCCGAGGCCAAGCTGGCCAACCCGGCCTTTCTGGAGAAGGCCCCGGCCCCGGTGGTGGCCAAGGCCCGCGAGCGCCTGGCCGAGGTCGACGAGGCCCTGGCCAAGGTCCGCGCCCAGCAGGTCGAGCTGTCCGGCACCCGCTGAGGGAGGCCCCCATGCGGGTTCCGGAGCGACCATCCCTGGACGGGCTCGAGGCCAAGTGGGGACCCCGCTGGGACGCCGGCGGGGTCTACCGCTTCGACCGCCGGCGGCCCCGGGAGGACGTCTACGCGATCGACTTCCCGCCCCTGACCGTCAGCGGGTCGCTGCACGTCGGCCACGTCTTCTCCTACTGCCACACCGACATCCTGGCCCGCTTTCTGCGCATGCGCGGCCGGGCGGTGTTCTACCCGGTCGGCTGGGACGACAACGGGCTGCCGACCGAGCGCCGGGTCGAGAACCACTACGGGGTCCGCTGCGACCCCTCGCTGCCCTATGACCCCGGGTTCACGCCGCCGGCCAGCCCCCCCAAACGCAAGCTGCCCATCTCGCGGCCCAACTTCGTCGAGCTGTGCCGGCGCCTGACCGAGGACGACGAGCAGGTGTTCGAGACGCTCTGGCGCCAGCTGGGGCTGTCGGTCGACTGGTCGCTGGCGTACGCCACCATCGGCGAGCGGGCCCGGCGGGCCTCTCAGCGAGGGTTCCTGCGCCTGCTGGCCGAGGGCGAGGCCTACCAGGCCGAGGCGCCCACCCTGTGGGACGTGACCTACCGCACGGCCGTGGCCCAGGCCGAGGTCGAGGACCGTGAGGTCCCCGGCATCGCCGTCCGGGTGCGGTTCGGGGCCGAGGGCCGCGACCTGGTGGTCGAGACGACCCGGCCGGAGCTGCTGCCCGCCTGTGTGGCCCTGGTCGCCCACCCCGACGACAGCCGCTACCGCGACCTGGTCGGCACGACCGCGACCACGCCGCTGTTCGGGGTGCCGGTCCTGGTGCTCGCCCACCGCCTGGCCGACCCGGCCAAGGGGACCGGGCTGGCCATGATCTGCACCTTCGGTGACCTCACCGACGTGGTCTGGTGGCGGGAGCTGCGGCTGCCGGTCCGCTCGATCGTCACCCGCGAGGGCCGGCTCGCCGCCGAGCCACCAGACGGCGTGGCCGCCGGCCCGGCCTGGGCCGCGCTGGCCGGCCAGACAATCGCCGAGGCCAGGCGCCGGGTGGTCGAGCTCCTGCGGGCCTCCGGCGACCTGGTCGGCGAGCCCCGCCCGGTCACCCACCCGGTGAAGTTCTACGAGAACGGCGACCGGCCGCTGGAGATCGTGACCAGCCGCCAGTGGTTCATCCGCCTCCTCGCCCACCGCGAACGGCTGCTCGAGCGGGGCCCGGCCCTGGAGTGGCAGCCCCCCTGGATGCGGGCCCGCTACGAGCACTGGGTGACCGGCCTGCACAGCGACTGGCTGGTCAGCCGCCAGCGGTTCTTCGGCGTGCCCGTCCCCCTCTGGTACCCGCTGACCGAGGCCGGCGAGCCCGACCACGAGCACCCCATCGCCCCCGACGAGGCCCGCCTGCCAGTCGACCCCTCGACCGACGTGCCCGACGGCTACCAGCCCGCTGACCGGGGCCGGCCGGGCGGCTTCACCGGCGACCCGGACGTGTTCGACACCTGGGCCACCTCCTCGCTCACCCCCCAGATCGCCGGGGGCTGGGAGGAGGACCCGGAGCTGTTCGCCAAGGTGTTCCCCATGCACCTGCGGCCCCAGGCCCACGAGATCATCCGGACCTGGCTCTTCTACACGGTCGTCCGGTCCGACCTCGAGCACGGCACCCTGCCCTGGTCGCGGGCGGCCATCTCCGGCTGGGTGGTCGACCCCGACCGGCGCAAGATGTCCAAGTCCAAGGGCAACGTGGTCACCCCGACGGCCATGCTCGAGCGCTTCGGGGCCGACGCCCTGCGCTACTGGGCGGCCGGTGGCCGGCCGGGCACCGACACCGCCGTCGACGAGGGCCAGATGCGGGTCGGCCGCCGCCTGGCCACCAAGCTGCTCAACTCGGGCCGGTTCATCCTCGGCCTGGCCGACGACGGCGGGGACGGTCCGGGACCGGCCGGGCCGGCCGGAGCGCTCGACCTGGCCATGCTGGCCGGGCTGGACGCGGTCGTGGCCGACGCCACCGACGCCCTCGACCGGGCCGACTGGACGGCCGCCCTCGAGCGGGTGGAGCGGTTCTTCTGGTCGTTCTGCGACGACTACCTGGAGCTGGTCAAGGACCGCGCCTACCAGCCGGCGGGGACGCCGTCCGGCGGCGCGGCCAGGGCGGCCCTGCGCGGCGCCCTGGAGGTCCAGGTGCGGCTGCTGGCCCCCTACCTTCCATACGCCTGCGAGGAGGTGTGGTCGTGGTGGCGCGACGGCTCGGTCCACCTGGCCCCCTGGCCAGAGCCGACCGGAGTCGCCGCCGACCAGCGCCCGCTGGAGGCGGCCAGCCTGGTCATCGCGGCCATCCGGCGGGCCAAGAGCCAGGCCAGGCTGCCCCTGCGCACCCCCGTGGCCCGGGCCGAGGTCGCCGGGCCGCCGGACTGGCTGGCCGCGGTCCGGACGGCCGAGGCCGACCTGGCCGCGGCCGGGCGGGTGGCCGCGTTCGGGTACCGTGAGCAACCCGACGCCGACCTGCTTGAGGTGCGGGTCGAGCTGGCCGCGCCCGAGGAGGCCACCACATGAGCGAGCAACCCCGCGAGGTCGAAGGGGTCCTGCTGGTCCGCGCCGACGACCAGGAGGGTGCGGGGCGGCGAGTGGCCGCCCTGGAGGCCGTGGACCGCTTCGAGCTGCGACCGCGGCCCGACCAGCGGATCCACGACGTCTACCTCGACACCGGCGACGGCGCCCTGGCCGCGGCCCCGGTCGCCTTCCGGGTCCGGGAGCTGGACGGCCGGCCCCTGCTGACCCTCAAGGCCGACCCGGTCCGCGCCGGCCTGGCCGCCGAGCGCATGGAGCTGGAGGCTCCCTGGTCGGCCGAGGCCCTCCAGGCCGTCCTGGAGGAGCTGCGGCGCCGCGGGGTCGAGCTCCCGGTCCCGCCAGAGGGGGCCGGGGCGGGGGAGCCGCTGGCCGACCTGGCCGCACTCGGCCTGCGCCCCACCCAGATCCGCGAGACCACCCGCACTCCCCGGGACGTGCTCGAGCGCGGCGGCCCGGGCGCCGGGCCGGTGGCCGAGCTGACCGTCGACGACGTCGCCTACCGGCTCCCGGGCGGGACGGCCCGGTTGCTCGAGGTCGAGGTCGAGGCCAAGGGGCCCGGCGGGCTGGAGACTGTCCAGGCGCTGCTGGCCGCCCTGGCCGAGGCCCTCCCCGAGGACCTGCGGCCCTGGCCGTACGGCAAGCTGGCCACCGGGCGGGCCGTGGAGCGCCTCCTGGCCGAGGGCCGGCTGGAGGGGCTGCTCGACCGCGACGGCCGGGTCCGCCCGGCCGCCCACGACCTGCTCGGCGAATTCCTCGCGCAAAATAGCCCTTGACGGGTGTACCGGGACGCGCGCAAACTCCTGCCTGGAGGCAACGGCCGAGAGAGGCGGTGAACGGCGTGACGGCGAATATCGAGCGACCCTTGTGGCTCCGCGGTCGCGGACGCCGCTATCACCTGCGCGGCCGTGTGAGCCCGGCCGCCATGTCGAGCTTCGCGCTCCCCGGAGGGAACGCACCGTGAGGCGCTGATCCAGCGCCCGAATTCGCGGTGACCGCCTCCCTCCAGGGAGGCGGTTTTTCGTTTCCTATTTTCTCCTTCGGAAGCCGGGGAGGTGTTCGTCGTGCGCTGGGTGCTCCGCCACGAGGGCCAGCGTTGCTACTGCCGCTACTGCCACGGCGAGGGCTGCGGCGGCTGGTGCCGCTGGTGCCGGTGACCACTACTATCGACGGCGTCATGGACTACCAGGACGCCGTCGATGCCTTGTTTGCGCGGATGCCGACCCGCATGGGGCCCAGCCTGGACCGGGTCACCCGGCTGGCCGAGCTGCTGGACCACCCCGAGCGGACGGCGCCGGCCGTGCACCTGACCGGCACCAACGGCAAGACCACCACCGCCCGCATGGTCGCCTCGCTGCTGGCCGCCTTCGGGGTCGGGGCCGGCGTCTACACCAGCCCCCACCTCCAGGACGTGCGCGAGCGGGTGGCCCTGGCCACCCGGCCCATCTCCACCGGGGAGTTCGCCGAGACCTGGGCCTACCTGGAGCCGTTCCTGGCCGAGGTCGACCGGGCCTCCGACCAGCCGGTGACCTTCTACGAGGCCCTGACCACCCTGGCCTTCGTCTGGTTCGCCGAGCTGCCGGTCGACGCCCAGGTGATCGAGGTCGGCATGGGCGGCACCTGGGACGCCACCAACCTCGTCCACGGGGACGTGGCCGTCGTCAACCGGGTCGCCCTCGACCACCCCGAGCTCGGCGACACCCCGGCCGCGGTCGCCACCGAGAAGGCCGGCATCATCAAGCGCGGCGCCACCGTGGTCAGCCAGGCCCAGGACGACGACGTGCTCGCCGTCATCGCCGAGCGGGCCGCCCAGCTGGAGGCCAGCCTGCTCGTCGAGGGCCCCGACTTCGGGGTCGAGCGGCGCCGCCAGGCCGTCGGCGGCCAGCTGATCGACCTGCGCACCCCGGGCGGGGTCATCTCCGACGTGCTCCTGCCGCTGCACGGCCGCCACCAGGCCGACAACGCCGCCGGGGCGCTGGTCGCGGTCGAGGCGTTCCTTGGTGCCCACGAGGGAGCCTGGGGGCCTGCCACCGACGTGCCGGCCTCCAAGCGGCGGGCCCTCGACCCCGACACCGTCCGGGCCGGGTTCGCGGCCGTGACCTCGCCCGGCCGCCTGGAGGTGGTGTCCCGCCAGCCGCTGGTCCTGCTGGACGGCGCCCACAACCCGGCCGGGGCCCGCGCCCTGGCGGCGGCCCTGCTGGAGGAGTTCGTGGTCGACCGCCGCACCCTGGTGGTGGCCTCCCTGGCCGACAAGGACGTCCGCGGCATCCTGGAGGCCCTGGCCCCGGCGACCGGCCGGCTGATCGTGACCACCAACCGCAGCCCGCGGGCCGCCCCGGCCGAGCGGCTGCGCAAGGAGGCCGAGAGCCTCGGCCTCCACGCCGAGGTCGCCCCGGACGTGGCCACCGCCGTCGGCCAGGCCGTCGAGGGCGCCGCCGACACCGAGGCGGTGGTGGTCACCGGGTCGCTGTTCACGGTCGGGGAGGCCCGCGAGCTGCTCCTTGGCCCCGGCCCGGCTTGAGTAGAATCCCCTGACCTTCGCCGTTCCGTTCGGGGCTGAGCCCCCGCCCTTGGAGGATCCCCGTGACCGACGAACGCACCCTGGTCCTGTGCAAGCCCGACGCGGTCGCCCGCGGCCTGGTCGGTGAGGTGGTCGGCCGGCTCGAGCGCAAGGGGTTCCGGCTGGTCGCCATGGAGCTGCGCACCCTGGACGAGGCGACCGCCAAGCAGCACTACGGCGAGCACGAGGGCAAGCCGTTCTTCGGCGACCTGGTCGCCTTCATCACCTCCGGGCCGCTGGTCGCCATGTGCGTCGAGGGCCCGGACGCGGTCGGCGCCGTCCGCACCCTGATGGGGCCGACCAACCCGATCACCGCCCCGCCCGGGTCGATCCGGGGCGACTTCGGCCTGGAGATCGAGAAGAACCTGGTCCACGGCTCCGACTCACCGGATTCGGCCGCCCGCGAGCTGGCCCTCTTCTTCCCTCAGCTGTAACCCTCCCGCCGATTGGGTCGTTCGAGGGCCTGGTTGTAGGATGCCCGGGTTCTGACCTCACGCCGCAAGGGGCTGGTCTGGCTTGCAAAACGCCTTCCGCTTCCTCGGCCGCGACATGGCCGTCGATCTCGGGACCGCCAACACCCTCGTCTACGTCCGCGGCCGCGGGGTCGTGCTCAACGAGCCGTCGGTGGTGGCCATCAACACCAAGAACAACGCCATCCTGGCCGTCGGCACCGAGGCCAAGGCGATGATCGGCCGCACCCCCGGGCACATCGTGGCCATCCGCCCCCTCAAGGACGGGGTCATCGCCGACTTCGACACCACCGAGAAGATGCTCCGCTACTTCGTCCACAAGACCCACCGCCGCCAGCTCATGGCCAAGCCAAGGGTGGTGGTGTGCGTGCCCTCGGGCATCACCGGGGTCGAGCGGCGGGCCGTGGTCGAGTCCACCTACCGGGCCGGGGCCCGCAACGCCTTCATCATCGAGGAGCCGATGGCGGCCGCGATCGGCGTCGGCCTGCCCGTGCACGAGCCGGCCGGGAACATGGTGGTCGACATCGGCGGCGGCACCACCGAAGTCGCCGTCGTCGCCCTGGGCGGCATCGTCACCAGCCAGAGCATCCGCATCGGCGGCGACGAGCTGGACGAGTCGATCATCAGCTACATCAAGAAGGAGTACTCGCTGATGCTGGGCGAGCGCACGGCCGAGCAGATCAAGATCAACCTCGGCTCGGCGTTCCCCCTGCCCGAGGAGCCGACCACCGACATCCGCGGCCGCGACCTGGTCAGCGGCCTGCCCAAGACCATCACCATCGGCGCCGAGGAGATCCGCAAGGCGATCGAGGAGCCGGTCAACCAGATCGTCGACGCCGTCAAGAACACCCTGGACCGCACCCCGCCCGAGCTGGCCGCCGACGTCATGGACAAGGGCATCGTGCTCACCGGTGGCGGGGCCCTGCTGCGCGGGCTCGACGAGCGGCTCAAGCACGAGACCAGCATGCCGATCCACGTGGCCGACGACCCGCTGCACTCGGTGGCCTTCGGGTCCGGCAAGTGCATCGAGGAGTTCGAGTCGCTCAAGAAGGTCCTGGTCGCGTCAGAGGCCCACTGACACTCCTGGAGGTCGGGAGGCCAGGCGCCTCCCGGAGAAGGTGTACGAACGTTCCCGCCGACGCCAGCTGACCGTCCTGGCCGCGTTGCTGGCGGCCGCGATCGTGTGCATCACGATCGACTTCCGCCAGCCCGACGGCGGCCCCGTCGACCGCCTGCAGCGCCTGGCCGTGGCCGCCTTCGGCCCCCTCCAGCGGGGGGCCAGCGCGGTCGTGCGCCCGGTCGCCAACCTGGCCGCCCTGCCCGGAGAGCTGGGCGGCCTGCGCGACGCCAACCGCCGCCTCGAGACCGAGGTGGCCCGGCTGCGGGCCCAGGAGCGGACCTATGCCGACGTGCTCGGCGAGAACCGGCGGCTGCGAGGGGTGCTTGGCATGGCCCGGCGCTGCGGCTGCCGGACCGTCGGGGCGACGGTGGTGGCCGGCTCGGGCTCGAACTTCCGGCTGTCGGTGACGGTCGACGCCGGGTCGCGCCAGGGGGTGCAGCGGGACATGGCCGTGGTCGACGCCGACGGGCTGGTCGGGCGGGTCACCCAGGTGACCGCCGACTACGCCATCGTCCTGCTGGTCACCGACCCGGCCAGCGGGGTCGCGGCGACCCTGGGCCGGGGCAAGGGCCCGGGCATCGTCAAGGGCAGCGGCGCCCAGCTGCTCTCCTTCCAGCCGGTCCGGGCCGGCACCCCGGTCCGCCGCGGCGACCCCGTCCTCACCCAGGCCTACCAGGGCAGCGTCTTCCCGGCCGGCCTCCCCATCGGCGTGGTCGAGCGCGTCGACCCCGCCGGCGCCGCCAGCCTCGTCCCCCGGGTCGCCGTCCGCCCCTACGCCGCCCTCGGCACCCTCGACGTGGTCGCGGTCGTGGTCGAGCGCCCCGTGCCCGTGAAGCGGGGGAGCTGACCGGTGCGCCGGCGCCTCGTCCTGGCCGCCGTCCTGGTGGCGGTCGTGCTGGTGCAGTCGACCGTGCTGGCCGGGGTGCGGCTGGCCGGGGTCCGGCCCGACCTGCTGGTGCTGGCCGTGGTGGCGGTGGCCATGGCCTCGGACGCGACCACCGGGGCGGTGTTCGGGTTCGTGGCCGGGCTGGTCGCGGATCTCCTCTTCGACCTCCCGGTCGGGGTGTCGGCGCTGGTCTACACCGCCGTCGGGTTCGGGGTGGGCACGGTCCGGGTGTACGTGACCAGCCACCTCCCCCTGGTCCACCTGGTCCTGGCCGGGGCGGCCAGCCTGGCCTCGGTGTGGTGCTGCGGGCTGCTGCTGCGCGTGTTCGACCTGTCGTCGTGGGCGGCCGTGACCCGCGCCGGGCCGCTGGTCGCCCTGTACAACCTGCTGCTGACCCCGTTCGTCTACCCGGTGGTGTGGGCGCTGACCGAGCGCGTCCCCGCCCGCCCGGGCCACCGCTGGTAGGCCGCCGCCCGTGCACCCGCCCTCCCCGCTGCGTCCCCGCCTGCTGGCCCTGTCGGTCCTGGTCGCGCTGCTGCTGGTCGCCCTGACCTCCCGCCTGTGGTACCTCCAGGTGCTGGCCGGCGAGCGCTACGGCGACCTGGCCGAGGGCAACCGGGTCCGCCACGTTGTGGTCGAGGCGCCGCGGGGCCGGATCCTGGACGCCCGGGGGCGGGTGGTGGTCCGCAACCGGGCCGCCTGGGCGGTCACGGTCAAGCCGTCGGCCCTCGGCGACCGCCGCCGCGAGGTCCTCGGCCGCCTGGCCCGCCTCCTCGGGACCACCCGGGCCCGGCTGGAGGCCCGGATCGCCGACTACACCGGCTCGCCCCTCCGCGGCATCCCGGTGGCCGAGGACGTCCCCACCCGCCAGCTCTTCTACCTGACCGAGCACGCCGACCGGTTCCCCGGGGTCGCCCCCGAGGTGCTGGCCCTGCGCGAGTACCCGGCCGGGCCGGCCGCCGCCCACGTCCTCGGCTACGTCGGCGAGATCTCGCCCGACGAGCTCGAGGAACCGCGGTTCCGCGGGTATCAGGCCGGCGACATCGTCGGCAAGGCCGGGGTCGAGCTGACCTACGACAAGTGGCTGCGCGGCCGCGACGGCGTCCAGGACCTGGAGGTGAACGCGGCCGGGGAGGTGGTGCGGGCCCTCGGCGGCCGCCCGCCGGTCCCCGGCCGCGACCTCCAGCTCACCCTCGACCTCAACCTCCAGGTGAATGTCGAGCGGGCCCTGGCCGACGGCATGCAGGCCGCCCGCCGGCTGCCCGACCGCGAGCGGGGCGGCGCCTACCCGGCCCCGGCCGCCACCGCGGTCGTGCTCGACCCCGACGACGGCGCCCTGCTGGCCCTGGCCAGCCTGCCCCAGTACGACCCGCGGCGCTTCGTCGGCGGCATCTCCCGCCGCGACTTCGCCAGGTACTCCAGCCACCCGGGCAAGCCGCTGCTGCACCGGGCCGTCCAGTCGGCCTATCCGCCCGGCTCGACCTGGAAGCCGTTCTCCGCCCTGGCCGGCCTCAAGGCCGGCGTCATCACCCCGGCCAGCACCTACCCCTGCCCGGGGTCGTTCACCATCGGCAACTACACCAAGCGGGACTGGACCGCCCGGGGCCACGGCGCGGTCGGCCTGGCCGACAGCCTGCGGCTGTCCTGCGACGTCTACTACTACAACCTCGGCGCCCAGCTCGGGGTGGCCGAGCAGGCCCAGGAGGAGCGGGGCGAGAAGGTCGACGAGCGGATGCAGGCCACCGCCCAGCTGTTCGGCTTCGGGCGCCGGCCCGCCATCGACCTGCCGTACGGGGCCGAGGGGACGGTGCCGACCCGCGAGTGGCGCCGGCGGTTCTGGGAGCAGAACCGCAAGACCTACTGCGCCGGGTCCAGCGACCTGTACCGGGAGCTGTGCCGCAGCGGCTGGCAATGGCAGGGCGGCGACAACCTGAACGTGGCCATCGGCCAGGGCGACCTCCAGGTGTCCCCGCTCCAGCTGGCCCTCGGCTACGGGGCCCTGGCCAACGGCGGCACCGTCTACCGCCCCCATGTCGGCCGGGCCGTGCTCGACCCGGCCAGCGGGCGGGTGGTCCGGCGGGTCGTGCCCCGGGTCGCCGGGGTGGCCGAGGTGCCGGGGGGCGCCCTGGCCGCGGTCGGCCAGGGCCTGGCCAGCGTGCCCACCGCCGGGACCGCGGCCCCGGCCTTCGCCGGGTTCCCGCTGGACCGGTTCCCGGTGGCCGGCAAGACCGGCACCGCCGACCTGCCGCCCCAGGCACCCTTCGCCTGGTTCGCCTCCTACGCCCCGGTGGGGGACCCGGAGTACGTCGTCGTGGTCATGGTCGAGCAGGGCGGCCACGGCGGCGAGTCCGCCGCCCCGGTGGCCAGGGCCATCTACCAGCGGCTGTTCGGCCTCCCGGTGACCCCGGTGGCCGCCGGCGCCGACCGGAGCGGCTGATGCGCGAGTCCTCGCCCTGGCGGCACCTGGACCCGACGCTGATCCTGGCCGCGCTGGCCCTGACCACCCTGGGGCTGCTGGCCATCTACTCCTCGACCTTCGCCGGGCTCCGCGCCCAGGGGCTGCCCGAGGCGTCGATCATGCGCCGCCAGCTGCTCAGCCTCGGCCTCGGGCTGCTGGTGATGGTGGCGGCCATGGTGGTCGACTACCGCCGCCTCCAGGCCTGGGCCTTGGTCGTGCTCGGGGCCGTCGTGGTCGCCCTCGCCCTGGTCCTGACCCCGCTGGGGGCGGCCACCAACGGCGCCCAGTCCTGGTTCGAGCTCGGCGCCTACCAGGTCCAGCCGTCCGAGTACGCCAAGGTCGGGGCCATCATCACCCTGGCCGCCGTCCTCGGCGCCCGCCGGGAGGCCCCCGGCCCGCGCCGCCTGGCCGCCGGGCTGGCCGCGATGGCCATGGTCTGCGCCGAGATCCTGCTCCAGCCGGACTTCGGCACCTTCCTGGTGTTCGTGGCCATCCTGTTCGGGGTCCTGCTGGTCAGCGGGGTGCAGCTGCGCTGGCTGCTGGTCCTTGCCCTGGTCGGGGTGCTCGGCACGGTGGGCATGTTCAAGCTCAACGTGCTCCGGGAGTACCAGAAGGAGCGCCTGACCGCATTCATCGACCCGGGCGCCGACGACGGTGGACGAGGCTTCACCTACAACTCGAGACAGGCCCTGATCGCCATCGGCTCGGGCGGGGTCGGCGGCAAGGGCTACCTGCGCGGCACCCAGACCAGCCTCCAGTACGTGCCCGAGCAGAAGACCGACTTCATCTTCACCGTCATCGGCGAGGAGCTCGGCTTCGCCGGGGCCATGGCCCTGCTCGCCCTGCTCGGGCTGCTGCTCTGGCGCGGGCTGCGCATCGCCGCCATGGCCAGGGACCCCTTCGGCGCCCTCCTGGCCGCCGGGGTGGTGGCCATGCTGGCCTTCCAGGCCTTCGTCAACATCGGCATGACCATCGGGATCATGCCCATCACCGGGATCCCGCTGCCGTTCGTCTCCTACGGCGGGTCGTCCCTGGTGGCCACGTTCCTGGCCGTCGGGCTGCTGGAGAACGTCCACATGCGCCGCCACCTGTAGACGGATCTTTGCCGGACCTTGTTGGTTCTGGCAGACTCTTTGGCAGTCTTGCGCCATGCCATCCGGCGGTGCGGCCCGGCGGCGATCACGCCGCTTCCTGCTGTTCCCGGGGCATCTCGTGGCACCTGGCCACCCGTGGCCGAGTGCCGGGGCTTGCCCGGAGGGAAGTGCCGGTCCGTGTTCGCGGCCGTTCCACCGGTGGCTGGGGGAGCCGCCGCTTCTCTCGAGCGCAGAAGGTTTGCGGTCGCCCGCGACGGCGGCCGTCCGAGCTTGATAGAGGAGCATCGATGGCTTCCCCCGACGACGCGCGGGTGGACGAGGCCCACGACCAGTCCACCGTGCCCGCATCCGTCCCTGACCCCACCGCCACCTCCCCCGAGACCACCGGCACCTCCGCCCAGGTCGAGAACGACCCCACCCCGGCCCCGCAGCGTCGTCCGCGCGGGGCCGCGTCGTTCCCCGGCGGCCCGCCTCCGGCCGCCCCCGCCCCGGCCGACACCCCGGTCGTCCCACCCCCGGCCCCCGAGCCGCTCCCGCCGCCCCAGTTCCAGGTCACCACCGTCCAGCCGGCGGCCGCGTCGTTCCCGGGCGGCCCGCCACCCCCGGCCCCACCACCCAGCGAGGACCCACCCGCCGCCCCACAGCGGCCGCGGCGCCAGCAGGTTCCCGCAGCCTCCGCGGCCCCGGAGGCAGCGGCTCCCGCGCCGCCCGTGGCCCCAGAGCGCCCGGCCGGTGACGCCGTCCCGGCAGCGGAGAGTGCCCGGACCGGTGAGCCCGCTCCGACAGGCCAGGCGGCCCCGACCGGGGAAGGCATCCCGACCGGGGAAGGCATCCCGACCGGGGAAGGCATCCCGACCGGCGAGGGCGTCCGCACCGGCGGACGGCGTCGCCGTCGCGGTGGCCGCGGCCGCGGGTCGGCCGACCCGGCGGCCGCCGAGACAGCCGGACCCGACGCTGGCCCCACCGAGACGGCGACGCCGTCCGCCGGTGCGGACGCCCTCGCCGGTCGGGATGCCTTCCCCGGTCGGGATGCCTTC
>JASLBL010000629.1 GCA_030146615.1 Actinomycetes bacterium | reverse complement strand
ATGTACCAGCTCGCCACCGCCAGGACCCAGCAGCGGGCCGAGCGCCAGGCCGCTGGCCGCGTCTGCCCGGTCTGCCACGACCTGGACGCCGCCTGATGGGCGGTAACGGCCTTGACCGTATTGGCGCTCTATACGTAGTGGACCCGATGAGCCTGACCGAGCAGATTGCCCACCTGCGTCAGTTGGCCGCCGCCGACCCCGAAACCAGCGTCCTGGACCTGGCCATCATCAACACCCTGGCCGAGCTGGCCGAGGCCGTCGAGGAGCTCCGCGGCGACGACCCGTCCCGAGGGTTCGGGAGTGTCTAGGGGTGCCGGCCAGGACCCAACAGCGCTGCGAGCGCCGGGCTGCCGGCCGGGTCTGCTTGATCTGCCACGAGGTGGCCTGATGCCCAACCAGTGGCCCGACGACCGCCCCGAGGGCCGCGGTGTGTTCGTCGGCTGCTGGTTCTCGATCCTGCTCCTGCTAGCGATCCTGATCGTGTGGGCGGTGTTCCGATGGCTGATCTGAGGGAGAGGTCCGGGGAGGTCGCCTCCCCGGCTTGGCCAGCCATCCTGCTCGCCCCAACTATCGCGGTGCCGAGCGGCGCACCGATGCCCGGCAGTCCAGCACGGAAGCAGCCGGCCGATCTGTGGCCGGCGCCGTGCTTGACGGCCTGCCCCTACCCACGACAGCGATCCCAAGGAGCCCGGTCCATGCCTCCTGCGATCCACCTGATCCCCGGCCTGCCCGCCCTCCTGGTCATCGCCCGCTACCGCAACGGCGAGACCCTGATCCTGGTCGACGCCGACCAGCCCTGGCGGCTGATCCTGAACCTGAGCCGGGCGCTGCTGCCCCACCACGAGCGGCGGGAGCTGCTCCGCGCCCTGGTCGCCTAGACCGAACAGCACACCGCCCCCGGGAGCATGGCACCGGGGGCGGTGGCTTGCGTGGCCCCGGGGAAGCGGGCCACTACCGAGGGCGCCTACATCCCAGCGCGGGCGCCGCTCGGGGTCAGGCGCGCTCGGCCTCGACCACCCGGACCCTGGCGGTCAGGGTGGCATCACGCAGCCGGTCGTTCGCCTTCACCACGTCCTTCCAGGCGAGCTCCATCGCCTCCCGGGCCTCCCTGCGCTGGCGGGCCAGGTCACCCGTTCGGCGCTGGCGGCGCTGGCCACCGAAGGAAAACAGGCCGCCGAGGCCGTCGCCACGGTGCTGGTCGGTGGCCAGCTCCTCCCGGCGGTGCTCGGCCACCGCGGCCAGCCAGGCCTGCTCGTACGGCTCGAAGGCTTCCCGGGCCTCCCGCACCGCCAGCTGGGCGGCCTTCACGCCGGGATCGGTGCTGACCGGGTCGTCGCTGGAGCTCGTCACCGTGGCCGGGGCGAGCAGCGCGTACTGCGCCGGCGTGTAGGGGCCAGGGCCGAGGCCGGCGTCGGCGACCCGGCAGCGGCTGCAGTGGCAGACGGTGGCGGTAGCGGGCATCAGGCAACCTCTCGAAGCTGGGAACGGATGAACCTTGCGTACTCCCGGGCCATGTCAGGCCCGGGGTCGTCGACGGCGGCCGGCTCGCTGACCTGCAGCGTGGAGGTGTCCACACCACTGCCGAGCATGACCGGCCCGACCTCGTGCACGACCACGCCCCGGGGAACCACCGGCCAGCGGCTACAGGAACCTGACGGCCTTGCCGCCGAAGCGGCCCGAGAACGACCCACCGGCCTTCACGGTGAATCCGTAAGACCACTGCTGCAGGGCCGGCGGGTGCTCCAGGTCGAACTTGAACGCCTCCCACCAGGCCCGCGCCTGGGGGATGGCCAGGTTGACCTTGAGGTCCGCGATGGCCTGGTCGCCCTGCTCGTACAGCAGCCCCTTGCCGATCGGGACGTGGTTCCAGTCGTGCACCGGGACGACGGCCACGTCCTGGCGGCCGAAGAACCCCGGCACCGTGACGTCGCCGTCGCCGTCGATCCTGCTCAGGGTGGCGACCACCGCCCGGACGCTGGCCACGCCGCTGGCGCCGACCCCGTCCAGGGTCGCGCCCAGCAGCTCCCCCGGGCCGGCCATGGCCTTGTACTGGACGCCTGGCCGGTTCACGGCGCCTCGCCCTCGAGCACGGCGGCCAGCTCGGGCCAGCCGGTCACGCAGCTGCTGCAGCGTGGCCCGTGACTCCGGGGTCTCGGGCTGATCCCAGGCGCAGGCGACCAGCACATGGACTTGGGCCAGCAGCGCCCCCAGCTCGGCCTGCAGGTCGCGCTCGCCCTGGTCGGCCAGGATCTGCTCGACCTCGGCCAGCAGCTCAGCCTCGCCGGGCATCAGGTCTGACTGCCCACGCTCGTCCAGGTGATCGTGCTCGTGCCGTTGGTCGCGGTGCAGATGTAGAGCTTGCCGTTGGTCGTGTCGACCAGCTGCGCCCCAACCACCGCCACACCCAAGAAGGTGACGTTGCTGGTCGGCGCCCCGGCGTTCTGCAGCGGCGTGTTCAGGCCACTGCCCTCGATGATCCGACCACCCGTGATGATCGCCATGGCTCTCCTTCCCCGAGAGTCCCTAGCGTACTACGCGGCCCGATCGGTCGTGACGCGTAGCATCATGGGTAGGGGCGGGGGGTCGAGCGGGATCCACGCAGCGACTGCCGACCCCGCGCCAGCCGTGCCCTCCGGGTACCGGCTGGGAATCTCGTCACGTGACCAGGAGGGGTGCTGATGGCCGACTCTGAGGCCCTGCGGGCCCGCCGCTACCGTGCCCATCAGGCCGGCATCCACGAGTTGTGCATCCCTGGCCGCTGCAAGGAGCTGGGGCCGACGGCCGAACAACGGGCGGCCGCGGAGGCGACGGCCCGGCTGGCCGCCGCGGTCGAGGCCGAGTTCCCCGAAGACGACCCGCTGTCACGGGCGCTGGCCCTGCGCCTGGTCGACCTGTCGGGCGGCCGCGGCCCGGCGGCTGTGCAGGCGTTGCGGGCCTTGGCCGAGCTGGTCGCGTTCCAGCGTGACGGCGCGTGAGCCGTACCCGCTGGCCGAGGCGGTTGCCGCCGGCGCCGATCGAGCCGCCCGAGTGGGTCCGGGTGTTCCACCCTGACGACTGGCGCGACCTTGAGGATGAGGCCCGCTGGCGGGAGGCGAACCGGGGCATGGAGCAGGCCTGCCCGGGTCGCCTGCAGCTGGGTCTGGACTGGCGGGCCAAGGTCCGCTGGTGCATGCGGTGAACGACTGGTACCAGCAGCATCCCGGCGCCGATCACCGCTTCGATGATCTGCTGGAGCGCCGTCGCCGGCGACGGGTAGGGGCGGGGGTCGAGCCGGTCGGCCTCGACTGAGACCCTGACCCCGGCCGACCGACCTCGCTGTGTGGACAAGTCTGGGACTTTTTGACTCCCAGACCTCGGCCGAACGTGGGAAGCCTAGGCAGGGCGAAATCGGGGGCGCAGGGTCAGGTCGATCAACGCCCGCGGCGGTCGACCCATCCACCCCTGGAGGTCCACTTACGGGAGCTTACGGAGTTGCTGCCCGACCAACTGGACCGCTTCGCGATGGACCTCCAGCGACTTCCTTCGAGTCTTCTCTGCCACTTCGTCGGTCGGGGCGATCGCGTCCATATGTGCTCGCCGTGCCACCTGATCGACCTTGATGCGGAGCTGCTCATCGTCTACTGCAGCAGCAACGATCACCAGGCGGTCGCTAATGCTACGGACGGCCGCCACCACCGGGTGATAGCTGGGAAGCCCCTCGCTACCATCCCAATCGGGCCCTTCGGCAATCTCGTGGCGAGCGGTGGTGACCCTACCCATTGCCTCGCTCAGCTCCAGAAGCAGATCCCGTACCTGAACAAGGACGGACCGCTGGAAGTCGGCCCGTCTCGCCTCCCGCTGCCGTCTCGTCTGGTAGGCCAGGCTCGACCACTGCGCGACCAAGGTTCCAGCCAGGGCCACCAAAGCCCCAGCAGGATCTGCCAGACGTCGGCCGCCATCACCGTGTGAACCGGGCCGGATCGTCGGGGTCCCACTCGAACAGCTCATCGCTCTCCTCAGTGGGGTCCGCGACAGCCGCTACAGCCGCGACGTTGCTGCTAGTTCCCGTCGCGGATCTTTCCTCTGCCGCGGATAGATCCGCGACGGCGCCACTATCCGCGACGGCCTGACCTGGGATGTCGCCCACGTCGCGCATGTCGCGGACCAGATATCGAGTCCAGGCGTCGACCAGATCCTCGCGCTTGTACCCCTTCAGGTTGGGGCCGTCGCCGGTCTCCCGGACGTCGGCCGGCTTGATCCCGTAGGGGTGCAGCCGCCGTGACAGCCCGCGGGGATCCAGCGGCTTGCCGAACAGGTCCTTCCAGGGTGACTCCTCGAGCTCGTGGAGCGTGTCGAGGATGGTCCTGGTGTGCAGCGCCTGGGCGTCGCCGAAGATCGCCTTGAGGTCGGCCAGCAGCTGCAGCCGCAGCGAGGCCTCGCCGTCGCCTTCCTCGGCCTCCTGGACCCCGACCAGGACCGCCCGGCGGGCCCGAGCGGGCCAGTCGGCGCCGGCCAGGTCGGC
>JASLBL010000510.1 GCA_030146615.1 Actinomycetes bacterium | reverse complement strand
CGTCACCGTTGGGTGGTCGAGCGCATCCCGGCCTGGCTCAACCGGTTCCGTCGCCTCACCGTTCGCTAGAGCCGCGCGGATATCCATCAGGCCTTCCTCACCCTCGGCTGCGCGCTTATCTGCTTCAAGGCCCTCTCATGACCGGTTTTGATAGGCGCTCTAATACTACAGCCGGGGATGTATTGTAGAGTAACGACCCTCTGACGCGAGGAGTGAGCGAGAGGGGGCCATGGACGCCGCTGAGACGATCGCCTGGACCAGGGAAGTGGAGCAGGTGTGGCAGCGGCTGCGGCCGCGCTTTGCGCGGGCCGAGATGCGGGTGCGTTGCCGCCGGTACCTGCACGGCTTGCTCGGAACCGCCCAGCGCAAGAATGGCTGGCAGCTGGCCGAGGCGGTCGGAGAACGGACGCCGCACGGCATGCAGGAGTTGCTCAACCGGGCCGTCTGGAATGCCGATGCCGTGCGCGATGATCTGCGCGCCTACGTCGTCGCGCACCTGGGCGATCCCGACGCGGTGCTGGTGCTCGACGAGACGGGCTTCCTGAAGAAGGGCACCAAGTCGGTCGGGGTACAGCGCCAATACAGCGGCACGGCGGGACGGATCGAGAACTGCCAGATCGGCGTCTTCCTGGCCTACGCCAGTGCGTGGGGGCATGCCTTCCTGGACCGCGAACTGTACCTGCCCCAGCGCTGGGCGGAGGACATCGCCCGGCGGCAGGACGCCGGGGTGCCGGCGGCGGTCGCCTTCCAGACCAAGCCGCAGTTGGCCCGCGCGATGCTGGAGCGCGCCTGGGCCGCGGCGGTGCCTTGCGGCTGGGTGACGGGGGACGAGGTCTACGGCGGCGACCGCCGCTTGCGGCGCTGGCTGGAGGAGCAGGAGTGGCCCCATGTCCTGGCGGTCAAGGCGACCGAGCCGCTCTGGGCAGCGACCGAGCGCGGCCCGGCGCAGGTGCCGGCCACCGCTCTCATCGCCGCCCTGCCCGCCGACGCCTGGATCACGCTCAGTGCCGGCGACGGGGCCAAGGGGCCCCGCCGCTACGACTGGGCGTGGGTCCCGATCCGTCCGCTCGCGGAGCCAGGCACAGGCTATTGGCTGCTGGCGCGGCGCAGTCTCGCCGACCCTGATGACCGCGCCTACTACGTCGGCTACGGGCCGGCCGACACCCCGCTGGCGGAACTGGTGCGGGTGGCCGGCACACGCTGGACGATCGAGGGCTGCTTGGAGGAAGCCAAGGGGGAAGTCGGGCTGGCTGACTATGAGGTGCGGCGCTGGGATGGGTGGTACCGGCACGTGACACTGGCCCTACTGGCGCACGCGGTGCTAGCGGTCACGCGCGCGACCGCGACCAAAAGGGGGGCACCGACGACCCGCTGACCGCCGAGCTGCTCCCGCTGACGGTGCCGGAGGTGCGGCGGTTGCTGCTGATCGCCCGGCACATCCGCGACGAGACCGAGCAGCGCTTCCGGTGGGCGTGGTCGGTCTGGCGGCGCACCCATCAAGCCCGGGCGCGCCGCAGCCACTACCGTCGGCGCTTGGCCCAGCAGTCAGCACGTCCTCCACCGAGAAGCTTAACAAGATAACCCCGGCTGTAGTATTAGAGCCTGTGTGGAAAGGGGGTAAACTGGGCGTGAGGCCGTCACGATAGTCGATTTTCCTGGAGTCCGCCATGCTCCGCCGGCCGTACCCGTATGACGTCTCCGACGACGAGTGGGCGTTGCTCGAGCCGTTGGTGCCCGCCCCCTTGCCGGGTGGTCGTCCCCCACGCCATCCGCGGCGGGAGATCGTCAACGCCATCCTCTACGTGCTGCGGACGGGGTGCCAGTGGCGAGCGCTGCCACACGATCTGCCCCCCTGGGGCACGGTCTGGTGGTACTTCCGTCGCTGGCGCGAGGAGGGGGTGTGGGAGCGGGTCAATGCCGTCCTGCGCGAGCAGGCCCGCAGCCGGCTCGGACGCGAGCCGACGCCGAGTGCGGCGATCTTGGACAGCCAGTCGATCAAGACCACGGAAAAGGGGGGCCACGCGGCTACGACGCGGGGAAGAAGATCAACGGCCGCAAGCGCCACCTCCTCGTCGATACCGAAGGGTTTGTCATGAAAGCGGCGGTCGGCCCGGCCGACGAGACCGATGCCGAGGGGGCCAAAGCGCTGCTCGCCGGGTTGGCCCAGGTCTTCCTGCGCTTGGCGCTGCTCTGGATCGATGGCGGCTACAAGCGGCGGTTTGCCGAGTGGGTGACCGAGACCTTGGGCTGGCGGGTCGAGGCGGTGCAGCATCCCACGGCCGGACTCCGCGTCGTGTGGATGGCGCCGGGCCAGGAGCCGCCCGTGCTCCCAACCGGCTTCCGGGTGCTCAAACGGCGCTGGGTGGTGGAGCGCACCTTCGCCTGGTTGGGACGCAACCGGCGGCTGAGCAAGGACTATGAGGCGCTGCCAGCCAGTGCCGAAGCCTGGATCTATGCCGCCTCCTGCCGCCTTCTCCTCCGCCGGCTCGCGCGATGACCCCTTTCCACACAGGCTCTTATACGGAATGCGGGTGTAGACTACCGGAATGGCACGACGACTGATCATCCCCGCGCACTTGACCGTGGACGAGCTCGCGCAGCGGTACCGGCGC
>JASLBL010000485.1 GCA_030146615.1 Actinomycetes bacterium | reverse complement strand
GGAGTTCGACACCGCGCCGACCGGCCGGCTGCGCCGGGACCGCTAGGCCGTCCAGACGGCGGGACGCCTCGACAGGACACCGGGCCGAGGCGTCCCGTCCGCCAACCAACCAGCCATCGCACGCCACAGAAAGGGAAGTTGCATGCCACCAAGCATCGAGACCGTCCAGAGCTGGCAGGGCCGCACCATGGTCGACGCTGACGGCGACAAGATCGGCAACGTCGAAGCCATCTACGTCGATGACCAGACCGGCGAGCCGGAGTGGGCCCTCGTCAACACCGGGCTGTTCGGCACCAAGTCCAGCTTCGTCCCTCTGGCCCAGGCCAGCGCCTCCGGCGACCAGGTCCAGGTGCCGTACGAGAAGCAGCTGGTCAAGGACGCCCCCCGGGTCGACACCGATCAGCACCTGTCGGAGGCCGAGGAGCAGGAGCTGTGGCGCCACTACGGCCTCGACTACGGCACCACCAGCAGCTACGAGGACCGGGACGGCGACGGCGTCTACGACGACGTCCAGGACAGCGCCGTGGGCCACGACACCTCCGGGCCGACCACCGACGACGCCATGACCCGCTCGGAGGAGGAGCTGCGGGTCGGGACCGAGACCCGGGAGCGGGGGCGGGCCCGGCTGCGCAAGTACGTGACCACCGAGACCCAGCAGGTGACGGTGCCGGTGTCCCGCGAGGAGGTCCGGGTCGAGCGCGAGCCGATCACCGACGCCAACCTGGACGCCGCGACCAGTGGCCCGGCCATCTCTGAGGAGGAGCACGAGGTCACCCTGCGCGAGGAGGAGGTCGTGGTCGACAAGCGGGCCGTGCCCAAGGAGCGGGTCCGCCTGGACACCGAGACCGTGACCGAGGAGCGCCAGGTCGCCGAGGAGGTCCGCAAGGAGCAGATCCAGATCGACGACGACCAGGACCAGTTCCGGAGCAACCAGGACCAGCGCTAAGTCGAACAGCACCTATGGGAGTAGGGGTCGCCGGTCTTCCGGCGGCCCCTGCTCCCCTCCCGACAAGCATTAAGGAGCAACGTCATGGCAGCCGACAACACCGTTTCCCGTTCTCTGCACGACCTCGGGCTTGCGGCCTGGTTCGGGGGCTCGCTGATGGGGGCGGTCGGGCTCAACGGGGCGGCGGCCTCGGTGGAGGAACCAAGGCCGACGCGACCCGAATGGTTGGTTCCGGGGGCTCCTGGCACCCGCAGCCACCTAACAAGCAGGAAGGTTGTATGCGTCTAGAACAAGAGCCGGCCGCTCCACCGGTGTCGGCACCCAAGGGCCGCTGGCGTGAGTACACCCAGCTCTCGCGGCAGATCAAGCAGGCCGGCCTGCTGGAGCGACGGCGCCGCTGGTACGCCGCCAGAGTCAGCCTGAACCTGGCCCTGCTCGCCGCCGGAGGGACCGCCTTCTTCCTCCTCGGTGACTCCTGGGTGGCAGCTGCTGACCGCCGCCTACCTGGCGGTGGTGTTCACCCAGATCGCCTTTGTCGGCCACGACGCCGGGCACCGCCAGATCTTCCGCTCCCGACGGGCCAACGACCTGGTCGGCCTGCTCCACGCCAACCTGAGGGTCGGCATCAGCTTCGGCTGGTGGGTCCCCAAGCACAACGCCCACCACACCAATCCCAACCATGAGGACCTGGACCCCGACATCAGCATCGCCGCCCTGGCCTTCACCCCCGACCAGGCCAGCTCCAAACACGGGCTAGTCCGGCTGCTCGCCCGCCACCAGGCCTGGCTGTTCTTCCCCCTGCTGCTGCTGGAAGCGGCCCACCTGCACCTGGCCAGCAGCAAGGCCATCCTCCGGGGCTCGGGCCGGGCCAACCTCGTCGAGGGGCTGCTGCTGGTGGCTCATGTTGCCGGCTATCTCACGGCGCTGATGCTGGTGTTGTCGCCCCTGCAGGCGGTGGCGTTCATCGCGGTCCAGCAGGGCCTGTTCGGCCTGTACCTGGGCTGTGCGTTCGCCCCCAACCACAAGGGCATGCCCACCCTCACCCACGCCGATGAGCTCGATTCCTGCGCCGCCAGGTACTGACCTCGCGCAACGTGACGGGCAGCCGCCCGGTGGACTTCCTCCTGGGTGGACTGAACTACCAGATCGAGCACCACCTGTTCCCGAACATGCCCAGGCCCAACCTGCGCCGGGCCCAGCCGCTGGTCCGGGCCTTCTGCCGCCAGCATGGCCTGCCATATGTCGAGGCGAGCCTGGTCGGCTCCTACGCCGAAGCCGTCCGCCACCTCCACGCCGTCGGCGCACCGCTACGTCTGGCGGTGGCCGAATGACCACGGATGCAAGGCTCACCCACCAGGACGGAACGATCATGCGCGACTCCCAGTCCCGGGTCCCGATCCGCACGATCGCCGCCACCATCGGGATGGTGCTGTTCACCGCCGCTGTCCTGCTGCTCGGCTGGGAGGTCCGGCGCGTCCTGACCTGGATCGTGGTGGCCGCCCTGCTCGCCATCATCCTCGGCCCCCTGGTCGACATCGCCGAGCGCCGGCTGCACCTGCGCCGAGCGCTCGCGACGCTCCTCGTGTTCCTGGTCGCCATCATCGCGCTGGCCGGGATCCTCACCATGTTCATCCGACCCCTGGCCAGCGAGGGCCCCCAGTTCATCGACCGAGTCCCCAGCTATGTGGAGCAGGCCCGCACCGGGCGAGGCCCGGTCGGGGACCTCGTCCAGCGCTACAACCTGGACGAGTACCTCCAGCGCAACCAGGCCCGGCTCCGCGAGAGCGCCAACCGCCTCACCACCCCAGCCCTGGGGGTGCTGCGCTCGATCTTCTCCACTGTGGTGGCGCTGGTGACCATCTTCGTCCTCACCTTCCTGATGGTGCTCCAAGGCCCCAAGCTCCTCTCGGCCTGGGTCAGCGCGTTGCCCCAGCGCCGGCAGGAACGGGTCCGGCGGGTAGCCGCCGACTGCGCCAAGGCGGTCACCGGCTACATGACCGGCAACCTGCTGATCAGCGTCATCGCCGGGACGGTCACCTACGTCGTGCTGTGGATCATGGGCGTGCCCTACCGGGGGGTCGTCGCCCTGTTCGTCGGCTTCGCCGACCTGATCCCCCTGGTCGGGGCCACCCTGGGCGCCGTCGTCGCCATTGCCGTGGCCGCTCTGCACTCGCTGCCCGCCGCCATCGTGGTCCTGGTCGTCTTCGTGGTCTACCAGCAGCTGGAGAACCACGTCCTGCAGCCGGCCATCATGGCCCGCACCGTGCAGCTGTCCGCCCTCACCGTGCTGGTCAGCATCCTCATCGGGGTCGAGCTGTTCGGATTCCTCGGCGCCCTGCTCGCCATCCCCGTAGCCGGAGTCCTCCATGTCATCGGCCGCGACCTCTACGACAGCTACCGCGGCCGCCTCAAACCCGACCCAACCACCGGCACCGACGAGATCCCGGTATCGCAGCCCCGACCACCCGAACCCGGCGAGCAGCAACCCCACGACGCCACCGCCACCCAACACCGCTGACCTGATCGGCCCGGCCACCCAGCCATCCCGCCACATCCCTGCTGGAAGCACACCGCACCACCAGGAGGCACCGCCACCGCCGGCGCCGAGGATCCGGAGGCTGCCGCGGCCATGTCCGACACCGACCCTGCCCGCACCCGGCTCGGCAGCCACCAGCGCGGCCCGCCCGCCACTAGCAGCTCGGATCCAGGCTTAGCGCAGGGTGCCTGGACGAAACCAACCGGAGGACCAACGTGGCCACCAACGAAGCGATCGAACAGCGGCTCGGAGAAGCTCCAAAGGACGAAGCGATAAAAGAACGGCTGGAGCGCGAACACGGCGAGCTGCTCGAGGAACTACGCGCCCTCATCCCCGGCGCCCAGGTCCTGTTCGGGTTCCTCCTCGCCATCCGCTTTACCAGCCCCTTCACCGAGCTGAATGCGGTCCAGCGCGACGTCTACTACGCCACGCTGCTAACCACGGCGGTCGCGCTCGTCCTACTACTCGCCCCCTCCGCCTACCATCGCCTCCGCTTCCGCGAAGGCGACAAGGACGCCATGGTCCGCAAAGGCAACAGGGAAGCAATCGCAGGGACGGGCGCCATCGCCCTGGCCTTCACTGGCGTGCTGTACCTCATCACCGATCTCCTCTTCACCACTCAAGCCGCGATCGCTGTCGCACTCGTCTTCTTCGCGCTGACCGCATGGCGCTGGTGGGCGATTGCACTGTTCCGCAAGGCTCGCGAGGGGGTACAGGCCAAGGAGACCTCGGCCGGTCCTCATACCACGAGATTCCGGCCTTGACGCTCCCCAGCGATCCTGCGCGACCTGCGGCGTTGCACAGGCGAGCGCGACCCGACGCCAGACCCAACGTTACTTCTGCTTCTGCGCCTTCGGCAGGTCACCCGTCCGCTTCACTATCGAGGGCCCGGCGAGCGGGTCTAGCTGCTCATGCCTGGCGGTGGGACGGTGGCCGACCCACGACTATGCTGCGAAACATGGGTATCGGAGGATCGGCTGAGGCCGGCACCAGGGAAGGGGCCAGGTGAGTGAGGGCCAGGACCCGCGTCGTCTGCCTGGCGGCGGTGCGGCTCCGGTCCCGCCCGCGCCGGTCCAGGTCCAGTGGCCGCAGACCGTGGCTGTGATCTTCAACCCCTCCAGCGGCGGCGACTCGGCAGGCGAGCGGAGCGACCGTATCCGTCAGGCGATCGAGGAGACCGGCAAGAAGCTCATCTGGCTGGAGACAACCCGTGAGGACAGCGGGCAGGGGCTGGCCAAAGACGCCGTCGGACAGGGCGCGGACCTGGTCATCGCGACCGGCGGCGACGGCACGGTGATGGCCTGTGCCACCGCCCTGGCCGGCTCCGAGGTGCCGTTGGCGGTGCTCCCGCTGGGGACGGGCAATCTGGTCGCGACTAATTTTGACATCCCCAACGACCTTGACCGGGCCCTGGAGATCGCCCTGGCCTGCCGGCGCCGGCGCATCGACCTGGGCGCGATCGGCGACGGCCGCTTCGTGATCGCAGCCGGGATGGGCTTCGACGCGGCCATGCTGCGCGACGCCAGCCACACGCTGAAGGCCCGGATCGGCCCGCTCGCCTATGTCTGGAGCGCCCTGGGGAACCTGCGCCGGCCCCGGGCCAGCTACCGTCTACGGCTGGACGGCGGCGAGGAGCTGACCCGGCGAGCCCAGGGGGTGCTGGTGGCCAACCTCGGCAAGATCCAGGGCGGGCTCCCGATCCTCCCCGACGCCGTCCCCGACGACGGCCAGTTCGACATCGCCGTGCTCAAGACCCGCACCTTATGGGACTGGGTCGGGGTGGCGGCGCGGATCCTGGTCCGCAGCCGCAAGCCCGGCCCCCAGGTGGACACCTTCCG
>JASLBL010000455.1 GCA_030146615.1 Actinomycetes bacterium | reverse complement strand
CAACCGGCGCGGGTCGAGGTGTCCGGAACCGTCGCGGAGGAACCGCGCCGCCTCCGCTTCGGGGGCCAATGGGTCGTGCTCACCGTCCACCAGATCCACCGCGATGGCACGACCTACCGCACCCGCGAACGCACCGGCATGATCGTTCCCCGCGGCCGCCTCCCGCCTCCACAACCGCCCCAGGGCCCGCCCACCGCATCCGCCGAGCCGGCGGGTTCCGCCACATCCACCGGTCCCGACCCCCGCGACGAGGGTCTGGCGGTCGGGGACCGGTTGCGGGTTCGGGCGTCGGTGGGGGAGGCGCGGTGGAGCGATGCGCTGGGGCGGCAGCCGCCGGTCGTGCTTCGGAATCCGATCATCGAGGAACGGGCACCACCGGGTGGCGCTGCACTGCGGATCAGCGAGCGGGTGCGGGACGCGGCGCGGAGCCGGGCGCTGGCGAGTCTGGCGCCGGAGCGGGCTGGGCTGCTTGTCGGCATGGCGCTCGGTGACACCTCGCTGCTCCCTGGGCAGCTGGAGCGCGACTTCCGGTCGGCCGGGTTGACCCACCTCATGGCGGTCAGTGGGGCCAACCTGGCGGTGGTCCTCGCGGCCGGGCTCTGGTTGGCCGGGGTTGCTGGCGCGGGCCGGCGGGGCCTGGCCGTCATCGGGATCATCCTGGTGGTGGTGCTGGTCGTCGTGACCCGGTGGGAGCCGAGCGTGCTCCGGGCGGGGGTGATGGCGGGGCTGGTGCTGCTCGGCGTGGCCAGCGGGCGCGGGCCGGGTGGTCGGCGCGCCCTCTGCCTTGCTGTCGTTGTGCTGCTCTTGGCCGACCCGGGTCTGGCCGGAGCACTGGGGTTCCAGCTCTCGGTGGTGGCCACCGCCGGCGTGCTCTGGCTCGGCCCGGCCACGGCGCGTGCCCTGCCGGACCGGATCCCGGAGCGCGTCAGGAAGGGCGTCGGCATGACCCTCGGGGCGCAGGCGAGCGCGGTTCCCGCGCTCGCCCTGGCCTTCGGCTCGGTCTCGCTGGCCGGGCTGCCGGCCAACCTGCTCGGCCTGCCGCTCGCCGGTGGTCCGATGCTCCTGGGGGTGGTCGCCGCCGCCACGGCCCCGGTCGCGCCCATGATTGCGACTCTGGCCTGCCGGCTGGCCGATCCGTTCCTCCTCGCCCTGATCGCGGTCGCCCGCTGGGCCGCGGGCCTTCCCGGTGGGTCGGTCACCCTCGCCGGGCCGGCCCGGACGTTGCCGGCCGCGGTCGTCGTCCTTGGGCTGCTGGCGGTGGCGCTGCGGCGGCGTTCGCCATACTTGCCTCGCCGAGCCAAGCTGCCGACCGACGTCGAGAGGGCGGTCGAGGGGTCGAGATGATCACCGCCGACGAGCTCCGCCAGTGGGTGCGGTCACTGCCGGAGGCGGAGGAGCGCGAGACCTGGGGTCACCCGACCTTCCGGGTCCGGGACAAGATGTTCGCCACCATGTCCGATGACGGCCAGCAGGCCACGGTCAAGGCGACCAAGCAGGAGCAGGCCGCCCTGGTCGCCGCCGCCCCGGAAACCTACGGGGTCCCGGACTACGTCGGCCGCCATGGTTGGGTCAGCATCCAGCTCGCCACCGTTGACCCCACCGAGCTCCGCGAGCTCATGGTCGAGGCATGGCGCCAGACCGCCCCCAAACGCCTGGTCACGGCCTACGACGCGGGATCCACTCCCTGACGTCGAGTGTCGAGTCGGGGGTCGAGCGCCCGGGTGGTGCGCCGGTACCCGCGGACGTAGTCCACGGTGAGCTCCTTGGGATAGAGATGCGCCGGATGGGGTGTCTGCCCCTCGTCGGGGAACTCGTAGATGCCGAGCATGAACTGCATGGGGTAGGCGGGGGACTGCTCGACCAGCTTGACGAGCTGGTGGTCGACGAAGAAGGCCACGTACTCGGGGGTCCACTCGGCGGCGCAGATGTGGAACTCCGTGGGATCCATGGCCAGCTCCACCTGGGCGAACTCGTCGCGAATGGTCGAGTCTCCGAAGGGATGCAGGCCCATGCCGACGCGCGCGTGGTCGGCGGACACGTCATGGCCGAAGATCTCCCAGATGCAGATCGCGGCCGATCGCTGCCGATCATCCAGAGGGCGACCATGCAGCGGGGTCGTCGATGGCCTTTGCCCGGAGCTCGAACAGGCCGTACTGGGGGGGTGTAGAGCCGGGCGGCCGGCTGCGGCTGCCGGACGACCAGGTCGGGCTTGAAGCGGGACTGGCCCACCGCTCCTGGCGGCGACGGACTCGCGGAGGTCGCGGGGGACCGGGGTGTAGTTGAGGCGGCTGGCGGCCGACTGGCCGGGGCCGGCCATGTCCTCGGCCGCGGTGTCGACGGTCCGGGGCTGGGGAGACGAACCGGCCGGGGACGTTCTCGACGTCGGCGACGGGCAGGCCCGCCTCGAGGGTGTGGGTGAGCTCGACGTAGCGGTCGGTGAGGAAGGCCGTGAAGTTCGCGGTCGTCGCCGAGCTGTCGGAGCGGTGCACGACCGAGACCGGCGGGTCGGGGAGCCGGACGGCCGGGCTCAGCTCCTTGATCCGCCGGTCCCGCCAGGTGGCGATCTCACCCCGGAACAGGTCGGCGATCAGCTCGGCGTCCATGCGCAGCCGCGGCGACCGGGCAGGTTGTAGGTGACCGTGAACTGCGCCCAGGACCGTTGGGATGTGGTCCCGATCAAGGTCCTTCTGGCGGCTGGCGCCCCCTGCGCCGAACGTCCGTAGCCGGCCGCGGCCGGGCACGCGGCCGCAACCCGCGCAAGATCTCGATCGGCCGGAGCCGGAGGCCAATCGCCATACGCGGTCTGCGCTGGGGCGGGACCTCGGTGACCTGGGGGCGGGGTAGCATGCGGGCATGGCTGCTCGACCCGGTTCGGTTCCGGTGACGCTCGTTCTCGGGGAGGAGGAGCTGCTGGCGGAGCGCGCGGTGGCGGAGGCCGTAGCCGCGGCCAGGGAGCGGCTCGGGCCCGGGACGTCGGTGGAGGAGGTCCGGGGCGGAGGGCTGCCCGACGGGTTCGCCATGGGGCTGGCCACGGCGTCGCTGTTCGGTGGGGGACGGGTCGTGGTCGTCCAGGAGGCCGACGGGCTGGACGCGACCGCCCGGGAGGCGGTGCTGGGCTTGGCGGCCGACCCCGCGGCGGCGACGGCGGTGGTGCTGCGGGCGGTCGCGCCGGGGCGCCAGGGGAAGTTCTTCAAGGACGTGCAGCGGGACGCCGCCACCGTGCTGGTCGCCAAGCTGAAGCCGGCCGAGCGGGCCAGCTGGCTGCGGGCCGAGGCGCGGCGGCTGGGTCGCAAGGCCGACGAGGCGGCGGTGGCCGCGCTGATCGACACGGTCGGGCAGGACCTGCGGGAGCTGGCCGGTGCCGTCGCCAAGCTGCACGTGGCGGTTCCTCCACCGACCGTGCTGACCGCCGGGCACGTCGCCGAGTTCCTGGCCCAGACGGCGGACCGGGGGATCTTCGAGCTGACCGATGCGGTGTTCGCGGCCGACGCGGCGACGGCTCTCGACCGGCTCGACGCGCTGATCGACCAGGGGGAGGACCCGATCCGGCTGCTCGGCTTCATCGCCAGCCAGCTCCGCCTGCTGTTGCGGGTCGCCGACCACCCGGAGCTGCCCAAGGCGCAGGTCGCGAGCCTGCTCGGCGGCGGGGTCCGGGACTGGCAGGTGGACCGCGCCCGCCGCCAAATCCGCCGCTTCCGCCCAGAAGACCTGCACCGGGCCCTCGACCTGATCGCCGAGGCCGACGCCCACATCCGCAACGGCACCCCATCGCCGCGCCTCCTGCTCGAGCTCCTGATCGCCCGCCTCGCCGGCGCCGGCGCGCCGGCCGGGAGTTCCCGCTAGCCCCGCCCCTCACCAGCACCATTGCCCGACCCCCGCCCACATTGACATATTCCTATATCGGTATACGATCATCCGCATGGCGCGAGCGGCGACGACAGCGGATGCGTTCAACGCGGTGGCCGAGCCCCGGCGGCGGCAGATTCTCGACCTCCTGGCTGGGGGGGAGCGGCCGGTGAACGAGCTGGTTCGTGCGCTCGGGCTGGCGCAGCCGCAGGTGTCCAAGCACCTGCGGGTGCTCCGGGAAGTGGGCGTGGTGCAGGTGCGGGACGAAGGGCGGCGGCGGCTGTACCGGCTGAACGGTCAGGCCCTCAAGCCCATCCATGACTGGGTGAAGGGCTACGAGGACACCTGGACCGAGCGGTTCGACCAGCTGGACGTCGTCCTCGAGGACCTCAAGCGGCAGGAGAAAGGAGCTGGTGGCGGTGGCGGCTAGCGGGAAGGCGACGGTGACGCTCCCATCCGATCAGGAGATCCTCATCACGCGAGAGTTCGACGCGCCCCGGCACCTCGTCTACAAGGCGTGGACCACGCCCGAGCTGGTCAAGCGCTGGTGGAGCGGGCACCGCGGCGAGGTGAAGAGCGCCGAGATCGACCTGCGGGTCGGGGGCCGGTGGCGCTACGTCATGGTGGCCGACGGCGGGTTCGAGGTCGCCTTCCACGGCGAGTACCGCGAGGTCGTCCCCGACGAGCGGATCGTCACCACCGAGGTCTACGAGCTGCCGGACGCGCCCGAGGGGGACGGGGCGCTGAACATCGTGACCTTCAGCGAGGCGGACGGGCGGACGACCCTGACGCTGCTGGTCCAGACCGCGAGCAGGCAGGACCGCGACGCGATCATGGACTCGGGGATGGAGGTCGGCCTGCAGGAGCAGATGGAGCTCCTGGAGCAGCTTGCGACCTCGCTCCGCTGAAGGGGTCGCCGGCCCCGGAGGGGGAGCCGCCTACTGGTCCTACTGGTCCTGCTGGTTGACCGAGCGGGCCAGGCGGGCCTTGTGGTTGGCGGCGTTGTTCTTGTGGATGACGCCCTTGCTGGCGGCGCGGTCGTAGGCGCGGGTGGCGCGGCGCAGGGCCGCCTCGGCGGCTTCCTGGTCGCCGGCGGCGACGCTCTCGCGGACGCGGCGGGCGTAGGTCTTGAGGGCCGAACGGACCGACTTGTTGCGGATGCGGGCCTGCTCGTTCTGCCGGTTCCGCTTGATCTGCGACTTGATGTTCGCCAAGAAAGGGCACTCCTGCACTGAAATTCACGAATTCACGGGGAACCGGGCGAGGCTAGCACAGCGAGTTCCCCGCGCTCAACGGCGCCGAGGGCGGCGGTTGCCGCAGGGTAGGCCGTGGGGGCGGCTAGGATGGGCTGGTTATGGCAACCGACCTTTCGCGGCTGCGGAACTTCTGCATCATCGCCCACATCGACCATGGGAAGTCCACCCTGGCCGACCGACTGCTCGACCTCACCCATGCGGTGAGCGAGCGCAACATGCGCGCCCAGTACCTGGACAAGATGGACCTGGAGCGCGAGCGCGGCATCACCATCAAGGCCCAGGCGGTCCGGCTCGGCTATGCGGCGGCCGACGGCCATGAGTACGTCCTCAACCTGATCGACACCCCCGGCCATGTCGACTTCACCTACGAGGTCTCGCGGGCGCTGGCCGCCTGCGAGGGGGCGGTGCTGCTGGTCGACGCCGCCCAGGGGATCGAGGCCCAGACCCTGGCCAACCTGTACCTGGCCGTCGAGGCCGACCTGGCGATCATCCCGGTGATCAACAAGATCGACCTGCCGGCGGCCCAGCCGGACCGGGTCGCCCGCGAGATCGAGCAGGTCCTCGGCGGGCCCGCCGAGGAGATGCTGCGGGTCTCGGCCAAGACCGGCGAGGGCGTGCCCGACCTGCTGGAGGCCATCGTCCGGCGGGTGCCGCCACCCACCGGCGACCCCGAGGCCCCGGCCAGGGCGCTGGTGTTCGACTCGCTGTACGACGCCTACCGGGGCGCGATCGCCTATGTGCGCATGGTCGACGGGCGGCTGGCCAAGAACGACCGGATCCGGATGATGGCCGCCGGGCATGTCTCGGAGGCCGAGGAGGTCGGGGTGTTCGCCCCCGAGGCCGTCGCGACCGCCGAGCTCCAGGCCGGCGAGGTCGGCTACCTCATCCCGGGGGTCAAAGACGTGCGCCAGGTCCGGGTGGGGGACACCGTGACCACGGCCAGCCGGCCGGCGGCCGAGCCGCTGCCCGGCTACCGGGAGCCGCGGCCGATGGTCTTCTCCGGCCTGTACCCGATCGAGGGCGACGACTTCCCCGACCTCCGCGACGCCCTGGACCGGCTGCGGCTCAACGACGCCGCCCTGGTCTACGAGCCCGAGTCGTCGACCGCGCTCGGGTTCGGGTTCCGCTGCGGGTTCCTCGGGCTGCTCCACATGGACATCGTCCGGGAGCGGCTGGAGCGGGAGTTCGACCTGGCCCTGATCACCACCGCCCCCAACGTCGCCTACCGGGTCACTCTGGAGACGGGGGAGACGATCATGGTCTCCAACCCGAGCGAGCTGCCGCCCGCCGGGTCGATCCAGCGGATCGAGGAGCCGTACGTCGCCGCCATGGTGCTGTGCCCGGCCGACTACATCGGCCCGGTGATGGAACTCTGCCAGGGCCGCCGGGGCGAGCTGGTGACCATGGAGTACCTGTCGGAGGAACGGGTCGAGCTGCGCTACCAGCTCCCCCTGGCCGAGATCATCTTCGACTTCTTCGACCAGCTGAAGTCGCGGACCCGCGGGTACGCCTCGCTGGACTACGAGCCGAGCGGGTACCGGGAGGCCGAGCTGGTCAAGGTCGATGTGCTGCTCCAGGGCGAGCCGGTCGACGCCTTCTCGGCCATCGTCCACAAGGACAAGGCGTACGCCTACGGGCGGGCGATGACGGCCAAGCTCAAGCGGCTCATCCCGCGCCAGCTCTACGAGGTGCCGATCCAGGCGGCCATCGGGGCCAAGGTGATCGCCCGCGAGACCGTCACCGCCCGCCGCAAGGACGTGCTGGCCAAGTGCTACGGCGGTGACGTCACCCGCAAGCGCAAGCTGCTGGAGCGCCAGAAGGAAGGCAAGCGGCGGATGAAGCAGATCGGCCGGGTCGAGGTGCCCCAGGAGGCATTTGTTGCAGCCCTGAGGACAGATGAGAGCGGGGCACGGTGACTATCACCGCCGCCCCGCTTCATCGGGGGGGCAACAAGCGCCCCCCCGAGCCCCCCCAAGCCGCCCACCACGTCGGCCCGGTCGGCGACGGACTTCTGGTCGACCCGGGGCTGTTCGGGGTCTACGTGCACGTGCCGTTCTGCCTGAGCCGCTGCCACTACTGCGACTTCGTCACCTACACCGGGATGGAGAGGCTGCGGCGGCCGTACGCGGCGGCGCTGCTGGAGGAGGCGGCCATGGCGGCGGCCGCCCTCGGCCCCGAGCCGCCGCAGGTCACCAGCGTGTTCGTGGGCGGCGGGACGCCGACCCTGCTGCCGCCGGAGGACCTGGGGCGGCTGCTGGCCCGGCTGCGGGAGCTGCTGTCGTTCGCGCCCGGGGCCGAGGTGACGGTCGAGGCCAACCCGGAGACGGTCGAGGCGACTGTGGCCGAGGGCCTGGCCGGGGCCGGGGTGACCAGGGTGTCGATGGGCGCCCAGAGCTTCGACGACCGGGTCCTGGCCGCGCTCGGGCGGGCCCACGACGCCGCCAGGGTCGCGGCCGCGGTCGCGACCCTCCGGGCGGCCGGGGTGCCGGCTCTCAACCTCGA
>JASLBL010000446.1 GCA_030146615.1 Actinomycetes bacterium | reverse complement strand
CCCGCACCGGGCTGGCCGCGACCTCGCCGGGGCGGCCATGACCGACGCAGCCACTGTGGCCCCCCAGGGCCCGGGGGGTCCGGGGGACCGCCGGGGTGGTCCCCCGGTGGGTCGGGGCCGGGGCCGGTTCCGGGCCGCCGGCCAGCTCGGCTGGGGTCTGGGCGACCAGGCCCTGTCCAGCCTGACCAACTTCGCCCTCAGCCTGCTCGTGGCCCGTGAGGTCGGGGTCGACCAGCTGGGCGTGTTCAGCCTGGTGTTCGCCACCTACCTGCTGGCCCTCGGGGTCTCCCGCTCGCTCAACTCCGACGCCCTGGCCGTTCGCTACAGCGCCGCCGGGGAGGCGGCCTGGCGGGAGGGGGCGGCGGCGGCCGCCGGGGGCGCCGTCGGGCTGGGGCTGGCCGCGCTGGCGGCCTGCGTGCTGGCCGGGCTGGTCGCCGACGGGCTGTTGGGTGACGCCCTGGTCGTGCTTGGCCTGGGCCTGCCCGGCCTGCTGCTCCAGGACGTCTGGCGCTTCGCCTTCGTGGCCAGGGGCCGCAGCGCCCAGGCGTTCGTCAACGACCTGGTCTGGGCGCTGGTCCTGGCCGCCGCCCTGGCCGTGCTCCTGGCCACCGGGCGGACCTCGGTGCTGGCCTTCGAGGTGGCCTGGAGCGGGGCCGCCGGGGTGGCCGCCCTGGCCGGCATCGCCCAGGCCCGGCTGCTTCCCTGGCCGCTCAACCCGCTCGCCTGGTGGCGCCGGCACCGCGACCTCAACGCCCGCTACCTGGGCGAGTTCCTCACCATCGGAGCCGTCTCCCAGCTCAACAGCTACGGGGTCAGCGCCGTGGCCGGCCTGGCCGTGGTCGGCGCCCTGCGGGCCGGCGAGATCCTGGTCGGGCCGGTGTACGTGCTGTTCATGGGCGGGAACATGGTCGCCGTGGCCGAGGGGGCCCGGGTGGCCGGCCGGTCGGTGGCCGGGCTGGCCCGCCTCGGCCTGCTGGTGTCGGCCGGAATGAGCGCCGCCGCCGCCCTCTGGGGGGCGGTGCTGGTCCTGCTGCCGGACAGCCTCGGCACAAGGGTGCTTGGGCCGACCTGGTACGCGGCGGCCGAGGTGCTGGTCCCGTTCGCGCTGCTGACCGTCGGGCTCACCGCCTCGGCCGGCCCCCAGACCGGCCTGCGGGCCCTGGCCGCCGCCCGGCGCGGGCTGCGGGCACGGCTGATCGCGGCCCCGCTGCTGCTGGCCGGGGCCGTTGGCGGGGCCGCCCTGGGCGGGGCCGTCGGGGCCGCCTGGGGCATGGCCGCCAGCTACTGGGCGGCCGCCGCCGTCTGGTGGTGGCAGTTCCGCCTGGCCGTCGCGGAGCACCGGCCATGACCGCCCGGGCGCCGGCCGCCCCGGCCCAGTCAGGTGTTGACGAAGGTCCCGTCGCGGTCCTGGCCGCGCTCGCGCCAGCCCTCGGCGTCCAGCGCCCCGTCCCACTGCCAGAACCGGGCTCCCGGGTCGGGCACGTGGTAGGTGTTGCGCCGGAAGCGGACCTGGGCGTCGGCCTCGAAGACCGTCTCCCGGCCGACCAGGCCGGTCTCGGCCCCGGTGGCCATCCGGACCACGTTGTCGTGGACGTCGATCTGGGTCACCCGGTAGCGGCCGAGGCGGCCGCTGCCCCGGTCGGTGTCGACCAGCCCGATCCCGTTGCCGTCCTCGCTGGAGACGACCGTGTTCCCGGAGATCTCGACCCGCTGGGAGCTGTTGACCAGGATCTCGGAGCCGTACCAGATCGAGCGGCCGGCCGTGGCCCGCGAGTTGTCGCGCACGGTGTTGTCCCGAATGACGGCGTCGTAGCTGATCTCGTGGATGATGCCCGGGCCCAGGTTCCCCTCGACCAGGTTCTTCTCGTAGACGGTGTCGATGTTGTCACCGTCGGTCCACAGGCCGGGGCCGTTGTTGGCGAACACGTGGTTGCCGCGGACCGTCAGCCGCTCGGTCCCGGCCGCCCACTTGGACCCACCGGCCTCCCAGCCCGAGTCGTAGCCGGCGGTGTTGTTGTGGTCGATCCGGTTGTTCTCGACCAGCGCCCCGACGGCTCCGGCGCCGCCCAGCCCGAGCTGGCCCTGATGGTGGATGTGGGAGTTGCGCAGGATGCTGCGCGACCCGCTGTCGACCCCGCCGCCGTGGTTCTCGCGGACCTCGATGCCGTCGGCCACCCAGCCGGGCCCCATCTCGACCGCCGGGGCCGCCTGGGCCTGGTTGGCGAACCGCTCCACCACCAGCCCCGACAGCCTGACCCCGGCGGTGCCGCGCTCGTTGCTGCCGCTGCGCAGGGCGCTCGGGGTGACCGAGATCTCCATGTCCGCGCCGGTCGGGTCGTCGGCCACCCAGATGCGGTCGGCGGCGTAGTCGAGGTAGACCGTGCCCGGGGCTAGCTCGTCCAGCGACAGCGCCCGCACGAGGCGGGTGTCGTCCCGCCACACGTCGTCGGGGTACCGGCAGGCGCTGCCGCCCCCGGCGCACTCCCCGACCAGCCGGGCCGGGGCGCTGGTGACCCCGGCGTGCCGCCAGCGGCCGGCGCCGTCGGCCGTCCACCGGTCCAGCGGCCGGGCCCCGGACAGGATCGCCCCCCGCCCGCCGATGCGCTGGCCGGTCCTGGGCCGCAGCGGCTCCTGCAGCCGGTGGGTCCCGGCGGCCAGGCACAGGCGCCCGTTGGGGCCGGCGGCGTCGATCGCCGCCTGGATGTCGGCCCCGACCTTGACCCTCCGGCCCCGGCAGGCCGGCGGCGTGGGCAGGGCCTTGACCGCCGGCTCGGGCCCGGGGGCCGGGTCGGGAACGGGCACCTGGTCGGGCGCCCGGTCGCCGCTGCACGCGGCGACGACCAGTATCATCGCCGCCGTGCGAATCACCTGCCAAAGTCCGAACCGCATGCGCGGCATGCCGTGCTCCCCCCCAACTTCGTCACCGTCAGGACATCCAGGATGACCGACCGTCTCCTTATTGTCGCCTGGCACAACGTCGAGCGTACGTGGAACTACCCCGCAGCCCCGGGGGCGGGCGCGGCCAGGTTTGAGCACCAGCTACGCCGGCTGCAACGGCTTGGGACGATTGTCCCGCTTGCACCGGCGTTGCGCCAGTTGACCACTGGCCAGCCCCTGCCGCCACGGGCGATCGCTCTCACCTTCGACGACGGCTACCGCGACAACCTCGAGGTCGGAGTGCCGGTGCTGGAGCGCCTCGGCCTCCCGGCCACCTTCTTCCTGGTCCCGGGGATCCTGGACGGCACGGTCAGCCCCTGGTGGGAGACGGTCGCCTGGGCGATGCACCGCAGCGCCAGGACGTCGGTCAACTGGGAGGGCCAGGCCTTACCCATCCGCGGCCGGGCCGGCCGGCGCACCCTCGAGTTACTGACCGAGTGCCTCAAGGCGCACGACCAGGCGGCCCGGAGGCGAGCCGTGGCCGAGCTGGTGGAGCGGCTGGAGCCGGACGGGGAGCCGGACCACCAGCGACTGTTCCTGGACTGGGATGGGGCCAGGGAGCTGCTTCGAGGGGGCTTCGAGGTCGGGGCCCACTCGATGGACCATGCCATCCTGGCCCGCGAGACGCCCGCGGCCCAGCTCGAGGACCTGGTCGAGTCGCGGCGTCGGCTCGAGGCCGAGCTCGACGTGG
>JASLBL010000429.1 GCA_030146615.1 Actinomycetes bacterium | reverse complement strand
CCTCCCAGACCAGCCGGGCATGCCATGCAACCCGGAACCCCAGCAGCGATCAACTCACCGAGACTCCCTACATGAGCCGATGCCGATCGGTCCGCCCCGAGGAGGCGGGCAGCGGGGCCACGCCACACAGCCGCGCGAAGGCGGCCTCGCTGCCCAGCCGCCCCGGGTTGTCGCCAGCGGTCACCAGCAGCTGCCCGGCGGTGTCCAGGCCAATGCCGGGCCGGGCCAACAGCGCTGGCGCGGCCGTGCTGACCAGCTTGGTGAGTTCGACATCCAGGGCGTCCAGTTCCGCCTGCAGGTGGTGCCAGCGCCGGGCCAGGGCCCGCAGGCCGCCTTGGTGGCCGACTCCGGATCGCGCAGTGGTCCTGGTCGCAGGGCCAGGCAGGCCCGGACCAGCGCCTTGGTGGTGTGGGAGCGGCGCAGCTGGCTGCGCAACTCTTCAGGGGCGGCATAGACCAGGTCGCGCAGTTGTCCGCCGGCGGCGACCCGCGCCTTCATCGCGCCGCGGCGGGCCACCCGGAGCACCCGGATCATCTCGACGTGTCCCTCACGGGTCTTGGGGGTGGTGGAGGCCACTCCAGACAGGGTGGCTCGAGCGGCGGCCTCGGCGTCAATCGGGTCGGACTTGCCCAGGCCGCGGCGGGTCCGGCGGTCGGGTCGATCAACCTCGACGACCTCCAAGCCATAGGCGCGGGCAAACCGGGCCAGCCCGGCTCCGTAGGTGCCGGTGCCTTCGATGCCGATCTTGGCCACTGGGCCTAGGCGCTCGGCCCAGTTGACCAGCGCCACATAACCGCGGGTCGAGGCCGCAAAGGAGGCACTGCCAAGGACGCGGCCGGTCTGGTCGACGACCGCAGCCACATGGCTGTCGGCATGGGTGTCGACCCGACCGTGACCGGAGCTGGGTGGGCTGGCATGCTAGCCATGGCTGTTCCTCCGCCTGGATCGGACAGGGACGGCACGCACCTGCCGGGACGGCGGACAGCACTGCGACGGGGGCCTCTAGGCCAGGCTCCTGACTTGTTGAATCGCGACCAGGACGCCAGGGTCTGCAGCCCGTAGCGTCCAGGGTGCCGGCCGTCTGGCTCGCAGGCTCCTTGCCATCCCGTTTGGGGTTGGCTCGCTGATAGCGTGCCGGGCTGCGGCCGGCACCCGCCGTGACGTGGCTCGACAGAGGCGTGTGCCCACCTGAAGTCAGGCTGCCCGTCGCGGAAGCCCGTGTCCGCCGCGACGAAAGGCCACCGTTGATCACCATCGGCATCGATCCGCACAAGCGCTCGCTGACCGCCGTCGCTCTGGATCCCCACAGCCGGCTGCTCGGCCAGCAGCGCCTACCAGCCACCAGCCAGGCCGGCCGGCAGCTGCTGGCCTGGGCAAAGCAGTGGCCTGAGCGGCGCTGGGCGGTCGAGGGCGCCAGTGGACTGGGCCGCGGGATCGCCCAGCTGCTGGTCGCCGTCGGCGAGCCGGTCGTGGATGTGCCGGCCAAGCTGGCCGCCCGGGCTCGCCTGCTGGGGACCAGCAGCGCCCGCAAGACCGACCTGGCCGACGCCGCTTCGGTGGCGGCCGCCGCCCTCCACCACCGGCAGTTGCGCCCGGTCGCCCTCGAGGACCACATGGTGATCTTCCGGCTGCTGTCTGACCGCCGCGACGACTTGGTTGCCGAGCGCACTCGCACTCTGAGCCGGCTGCACGTCCTGTTGGCCGACCTTCAGCCCGGCGGGGCAGCCCGTGAGCTCTCGGCCACCCGAGCCGCCGCCCTGCTGCGCAAGATCCGTCCCAGCACCGCCGTTGATATCGAGCGCAAGCGCATCGCTCGCGAGTTGTTGGCGGATGTGCGTCGCCTCGACCGGCAGGTCAAGACGGCCAGCCAGGCCATCCGCACCGCGGTCCGCGAGCACGGCACAACCCTGACCGAGGTGTATGGGGTCGGCCCGGTGCTGGCCGCCAAGCTGGTGGGCCACACCGGCGACATCACTCGCTTCCCTGACCGCGACCATTTCGCCAGCTACACCGGCACCGCCCCGGTGGAAGCCTCCAGCGGCGACGTGCGCCGCCATCGCCTGAACCGCGGCGGCAACCGCCAGCTCAATACCGCCCTGCACCTGATCGCGGTCTGCCAGATCCGCGACCCCAGCCCAGGGCAAGCCTTCTACCAGCGCAAGCTGGCCGAGGCCAAGACTCCGGAGGAGGCCCGCCGGAGCCTGAAGCGGCACCTCGCCAACGTCGTCTACGGCCACCTGGTCATCGACCACCGCCACCGCACGCAGGCCTGTTGACACACAGAGGCGCTATCAGGTCACGAGTCCGACCGGTGGGTGCCTGGGTGGCCTCCGCCGACTGGCCGACAGGTCAAGAGCAAGGCACATGGCCGGTAAGACGTCGGGTCAGACCAACCGGCGGGGGCGCACCCACCCAGATCATCGCAGTAAGCAGTTTCTCTACCACTTCAAGGCCGGCCCTGCGGGCGGCCGCCTCCGGCGGCCGTCCTCGGCCGGCAGCGTCGCCAGGTTCCCATTGACCGGCGCCACCCACAGTCGTACGGTTGGCGGCCGGGACATTTGGCGCAAGAGGGGGGTGGTGCCCATGAGGGCCGCTGATCCTAATCGGCCTAATCGTCTTGTTCATCGACTTAGGCAGCGCTGCGCGGCATTACCCTAGGCCCGTCCCGACGATCAGATCGAACCCGGATGAGAAACGCCGACGGGCGCGGTGCTGCGCCGATTAAATCCTGTAACCAGGGAGGAAATCATGATGAGAAAGTCGTTGTGGCTCACGCTGCTCGTCGCCGCGTCGCTGGCGGTTGCCGGGAGCGCCCTCGCCGAACATGCACCCGGCGGCACGACGGCGGTTCTGCTCGCTCGCGGGACGCTGGCGGAAAAGGTGAAGGTCAACGTCGGCGACATCAAGATCAAGACGAAGGACGCCGTCGACGTGGCCACGCTAGAGGTCACGTTCGCTAGGGGAGGCGGGTCAGCCGGCTGGCACACCCACCCGGGCCCCGTCTTCGTGGTGATCAAGTCGGGCGAGATCTCGGTCTGGAACGAGGACTGCGAGAAGACGGTCTACGGGGCCGGCGAGACATTCTTCGAGATGGGCCCCGAAGCATCGATGCTCGTCAAGAATGAGGACCCGGACACCGACGCCGTCGTGGTCGGCACCTTCATCGTGCCGGTGGGCGCGGCGCCCCTGACAATCCCGACCGAACACCTCTGCGGCATCGAGGCGTAGGTCCTCGCTGCGGCACTAGCGAGACCGGCACCCGCCCAATGGGGGGCGCCGGTCTGACCGTCGCGCTCGCCTCACCCGGTCGGGCCTGCTGCATGCGTTCGTCGCAGCATGTTTCTGCGGCTCCGGAGTTCCCACATTCAATCGCTGAAGCCTGGCAGGAAAGGCCGACGTAACGAGGGTTGAGCCAGGAGGTAGACGACTCGGACGACGACCCAAACGGGGTGAGTCGCCCAGTTGGACCAGCACCTGAGACCTTTCAATCGGCAGCCCCCGATGTTCCCTGGGCTGCGCCGACCTGACCCACAAGACACAAGGAGTGCCGCCTCGTAAGAGAAGCAAGCAGAAGCACCGGGGCCGTCATGGGGCCGCGAACCTGCAGTCAACAGCGGTCAATCACGGTGCCCCGCGGACAATCGGAGCCGCAGCTCAATGGCCTTCGGCCGGATGAACTCAACGGACCGTATATGGCCTGAAAGTGGTCGCGGCTATGATCGGCCTTGCCGTGCCCGGCCGGCCGATCGGTCCCTGGTCGCGGAGGACCGGAGCGCCGAAGGCGTCCGCGACCAGACGGGACCGGACCCTCGGTCCGTGCTGGGTCCGTGGCGCACCGGGACCACAGGGGCACGAGCGGTCACCAATGGTCATCAACGACCAAGAGGAACCGCAGGTCGAAGCTGGTCTCCAGCTCAGCCAGCTCGTACGACAGCAGGCAGCGGATCAGATTGTGGTCCCGAAGGTCGGGCAATACGACTGCTCAGGGGTCAGCTTGAGGGTTATTGGCGTCTTGACAGGCAAGCCCGATTCGCCCGACACTTACGATCCCTGACATTCACCCGGAAGGGTGTCGAGCCCTGAGATGGGACCGGGCAAGTTCAACCAGTACCAGGCCGTTAGTCAGGGAAGCCAATGTACGATCTGAGGCTTGAACTTGTACGGTGCCGGTGTAAGCGGGGGAGATCGTCATGATCGCCTTCCTTGAGGCTCACTGGTTCGAAATCTTGTTGTCGGTCCTGACTCTCGTATTAGGAGCAGTACTAGGCCCCGCCATCGAACGCTTGGTCCTGGGGGACCGCTCATACGGTCTTGAGGCAGCTCAGGGTGGCCCAGGGTTCCGGCGTTCTTGCGTGGTGTCGGGTTCGCCCGAGTCCAAGCGTGAGTGGCGAACAGGGTCGCTGGTGCCGGGCTGGGCGTCTGGGCGCTGAGGTACCCACACCGGGAGCTCTCAGCCTGCTGGCTGAGACGCTGGAGAGCCGAAGCCAAGCTCGAACGCCCGGCTGCACAACGACGCGCACA
>JASLBL010000380.1 GCA_030146615.1 Actinomycetes bacterium | reverse complement strand
CTCGCCTTTGTGGGCACCGTTAGCTTCGCGACTTCGCCAGCCTCGCGTGCGTGGCGGGCGCAGCCGCGCACGCGGGACTGGGCTGGACCATTGCGAGATCGCGGTGTTCGTACCCTTGTGGCTGTCATGGTGCTGCTTGCTATCGCGTTCGGGCTCCTCCAGGTGGCGATTGCCGCGTTCGCTGCTCGCAATGGCGCGCCGGGCGCAGCTGGGGTCCTGCTCGCGACCTGGACCTTCGGCAGCTTGGTGGGCGGATTGATCGCCGGCGGCCGACGGTGGGCTGCGCCCATAGAGCATCGCTCGTCGGGCTTCTGCTACTACTCGCCGGCGTCTTCGCCCTGCTGCTACTTCCTCAGACGAACCGGCAGATGGGGCTGATTATCGTGCTCGCTGGTCTGCCCATCGCTCCCTGGCTTGCTTGCACCTACCTGCTGGTCGACCGGCTCTCGCCGGCTGGCACGGTGACCGAGGCCTTCACCTGGGTGCTGACTGGCTTTCTGACTGGTCAGTCGATCGGGGCGAGTCTTGCGGGAATGCTGATTGATGCAAGCGGTCCCCGGATGGCTCTGTTCGCCGCAACCGCAAGCCTTGCACTCGCGGCGGTCGTTGCGATCGCCCGCTGGGCGACCTTCGCTCGTTCAGAACAGGTTGATCTCGACCATAAGCGCGGTCGAGATCAGCGGCGATAGAGCGCGTCAGGAGAGGGCGTCCCGCACGGTACGATCACGTTCGTCGCAATAAGCGAGAGGAGCCTTGCGTTTGGCACGCGTCGATCCCGCTGATTCACGGCCGGCCTTTCGACAGATCGCCGATCAGCTGCGCGACCGCATCCTCGGCGGAGACCTGCAGCCGGGTGGCCTGCTGCCGTCGGAAACCGAGTTGCTTACCGAGTTCGGCGCATCACGATCGACCGTCCGTCACTCTATCGAAGTCTTGAAGAGCGAGGGCCTCATAGAAACCCGTCAAGGTCGCGGGGCCTTCGTACGCACGAAGCATCCTCGCGTTCTCCGGCACGCGCCCGACCGCTTTGCGAGGAGACACCGGCAAGCTGGCCAAACGCCCTTCACCGTCGATGTGGGAACGGATCGAGCAGCACGGCTTGAGGTCCGGCGGTTCGCGCGGACCACGGCTTCGGCGGAAGTTGCTAGTCGACTTGGCCTCTCCGAGGGTGCAGAAGTCCTCGCGCGCCATTTCCGCTTCTTCATCGATGAACGGCCGGTGCAGCTCTCGACCTCGTACCTGCCGTACAGACTCGTGCACGGAAGTCCAATCGAAGACCCGAGCCGAGAACCGTGGCCCGGTGGCACGATTGCGCAACTCGAGACTGTGGGGATCCGGGTTACAACGGTTGTGGAGGAGGTGAGTGCCCGACTCCCCCTGCCGGCGGAGGCTGGAGACCTTGAGCTGAGGGCAGGCACCCCAGTCTTTCTGGTCGCCCGCGCCATGTTCACCAGTGACGGGCCGGTTGTCATCAGCGACCTGGTGGTGGCGGCCGACCAGTATGTCCTGTCGTACCACTTCCCAATCGATTGACTCTACCCGTCAGGACAGCACCCCGACGCGGGCAGCGAGGGGGCGAAGTCCGGGCGTGGCGGCACGGCGCTCGCGCTTGAGCAACTCACGAAGCAATTCCGGGACGATCACGTGATATCTAACCTCTTCGGGAGCCACTCGCTCGGCCTCCAGCAAGGTGAGGACCGCCGCGGCATCGTTGCGTTGCTGGGCGTAGCCCCGCGCCACATCGATCATGTGGTAGACGCGCCGCTCGACCAACTCCGGCGGGAGCCGAGACGGGTCAACGCTCGGCGCCTTGCGCAACCCGGCGGCGGGATCGCCAAGCTCCACGTCGACGGACACCGCATGGATCGCCACGTTGGTCGGCCCGAAAATGGTCCAGAAGTCGTTTCTGTCCTGGCCCAACCGGCTGGCGATAGCCTGGGCTTCCCAGATGAACTGCTGGGCGGCCGGCCGGTCGTTCTTGCGGGCAGCAATCATCGCCCTTGTCAACAGCAGCGCACCCCAAACCGACAGGTGCTCGGGTGAAGGGTTGCCGAGGCGCGGCTCGAGTGCCGTGAGCGCAGCCGTCGAGACGCTGTCCGCCTTGTCGAGCCGCCCCGCAGACATGAACACTTGACCTACGGCGCGGGCGCTGACGGCCATAAGGAGTGGCGCCTCAGCCCGCTCGGCCGCCAGGACGCCACGGTCGGCCGCGATCCACGCCAGCTCGTTTTCGCCGAACTTCTTCAGCGCCATCGCCGTTACATGGTAGGTCTCCGTTAGCACCGCGAAGGCCGCCAGGCGATCGATTCCCTCAAGCTCCCTGGTGGCACGCTCGGTGTCTGCCACCAGCCTGGGGAGCACGTCGCCGAGCTCCGAGTAGCGGGCCGCTTGCCGGAGCTGCCAGGCTCGCTGGAGGTGGCGCTGCAAGCTCGCTACGTCGGGTGGCGCCGCATGCTTGTCATGAGCGGGGTCAAGAATCGCCGGAATCGCGTCGTAGCGTGTGAGCGCGTGGCGGATCGCCTGAACAGCGTTGTTCTCGAAACTGCCGTTCGGCGCCAACGAGAATGGCTGCCCCGTTAGGTCGGTCACGTTGACCTTGAGAACATGGGCGATGTCGATGAGCACCGACAGGCGGTCGATAGGGCGGATGCCACGCTCGACCTGCGACAACCAACTCTCGGACCGCCCGATCAGCCCAGCCAGCACCAGCTGGGTCAGGCCGCGCCGTCGGCGGTAGATGGCGATACGCTCGCCAATCGGCATGTCCTGTCCCAAAGCCGCTCCACCCTTTCGCCGATCTCCTTGGAGTCGGCTTACCACTGCAGCTTATGGGACCCACGTCACACTAACCCGGATTTTCGTACTACCGGATACCTGTCCGGTTGGTTCGGCTGATCCGGCCTTACAGTGCTGCTGCCAAGTAGGACCTATCCGAAGGGAGCAAGAGTGGGGCGTGGTCGACGCAGGAGAAGCCCGCCAGAGAGCGGTCTTCCTTCCGGTCGACGGGAGTCCCTTGACGCGGCATCCCCCAACCGCCAAGCTCACTCATAGCAATATGTCACATAAGCAGGCCGAGGTTCCCATGGCCCTTCATGGACTTCCTCCAACCATCAGCGTGGAGCACGCTGCCGAACTCCTCGGCGTAAGCCGCTCGGCGGCGTACCGAGCGGCGAAGGCCGGACAACTTGTGACGTTCCGAGTCGGCCGCAGGCTGCTCGTCCCGACCGCCCCTCTGCTGCGGATGCTGGGCCGATGAGAGGAAGCGTCTATAAGCGAGGGTCGACCTGGACCTGGCATGTCGACGTCGGGGTCGATTCAGTTACCGGCAGGCGCAGGCAGCAGACCAAGGGCGGCTTCAAGACCAAGCGGGAGTGCCAGGCAGCCCTCAACGACGCGTTGGCGGCCCTCCGGGCCGGCACGTTCGTCGAGCCATCCAAGCGCACCCTGGAGAGCTTCCTGGTCGGTGAATGGCTGCCGGCCCTACGCCAGCTCCGCCCGTCGACCCTCTCCAACTACCGCACCCACATCCGCACCTGCGTGCTCCCGGCGCTTGGCCCGATCCCACTCCAGCAGCTCTCCCCCGCCCACCTCAACGCCTTCTACCAGGCGCTCCTTACCCATGGCCGGCTCCGGGACGGCCGCGGCATGGCCCCCAAGACCGTCCAGAACGTGCATGCCATCCTCCACCGCGCCCTCAAAGACGCGATGCGCTGGGGCCACGTCGTCCGCAACGTCGCCGACGCCGTTGAGCCGCCAAAGGGCCTGCCAGCCGAACGGCAGGTCTGGACGCCCGAGCAGCTCCGCGCCTTTCTCAGCCACGTGCGCGACGACCGCCTATATGCCGCGTGGCTGCTCGTGGCCACCACCGGTCTACGGCGTGCCGAGCTCGCCGGGCTCCGCTGGCTCGACGTTGACCTTGCCGCCGGCCGGGTCTCCCCTCGCCGCCCACGGGTAGTGGTCGACTACACCGTCGTGGAATCCGACCCCAAGACCCCCAAGGGCCGCCGATCGCTGGCACTCGACCCGGCCACCCTCGCCGCGCTCACGGCCCACCGGGCCCGTCAGGCCGAGGAAAAGACGATCATCGGCGCCGGCTACCGGGACTCCGGACTGGTCTTCACCATGCCCGACGGATCGCCGATCCACCCGCAGCGAATCTCCGCCTGGTTCCTGCAGCACACCCACGCCGCCGGGCTGCCCCGGATCCGCCTGCACGATGTCCGGCACAGCTACGCCACCGCCGCGCTGGCGGCCGGCGTCCCGCCCAAGGTGATCAGCCAGCGCCTCGGACACGCCACGATCGCGATCACGATGGACACCTATAGCCACGTCATCCCTGGCCTGGACGAGCAGGCCGCCGAGACGGTCGCCCGCCTGATCCTAGGGGACGGCGAGGCCGTCGCTGACCTGTCCGCTAACAAACCGCTAGCAACCGGCCTGAGTACCGACTGACATGGGGAAGGAGGTGAAGCGCAGAAGTCCTGCTCAGTTGGGGTGTCGGAGGGGGGACTTGAACCCCCACGTCCTATCAGGACACTAGGCCCTCAACCTAGCGCGTCTGCCTATTCCGCCACTCCGACGTGGTGCACCTGGGTGCGGGCGGATTGTAGCAAAGGGGGTTCGGGTCGAGC
>JASLBL010000355.1 GCA_030146615.1 Actinomycetes bacterium | reverse complement strand
CCGGCGGTGGGCGACGCCCTCTACGAGCAGGCCGAGGTACACCGGTTACGCGGTGACTTCGACATCGCCGAACAGGCCTACCGTAAGGCGGCCGAGTTCGGGCGCGACGCGCAGCCGGGCCTTGCGCTGCTCCGACTCGCGCAGGGTCGGCTCGACGCCGCGTCGGCTGGCATCCGACGCGCGCTGAATGAGACCGGCGGCCGGTCTCTGCGCCCCCGGCTGCTGAGCGCCGCTGTCGTGATCGCGCTTGAGTCCAAAGATGTCGAGGGGGCCCGTTCGGCCGTCGACGAGCTCGTCGAGCTCGCCGACGAACGGAACGTGGTCCTGCTGAACGCGATGGCCGCCCAGGCCCGCGGTGTGGTGCTGCTGGCCGAGGGTGATGCACGAGCCGCGCTCTCAGCGGCGCGGCAGGCCTGGTCGCTGTGGCAGGAGCTCGACGCGCCCTACGAGGCCGCCAGGGCGCGGGTTGTTGTTGGGATGGCCTGCCGATCACTCGGGGACGAGGACGCGGCTCGTATGGAGTTCGACGCCGCGCGTCGCGTGTTCGAGAGCCTCTCGGCCGGTCCCGACGCGACCTGGGTCGAGTCGTTGACGGGCCGGGCGCCGAGCAAGGGCGGTTCCGGGTTGACGGCACGCGAGGTCGAGGTGCTCCGAATGGTGGCCACCGGCAGGACCAACCGGGCGATCGCTGGTGAGCTGTTCCTCAGTGAGAAGACCGTGGCACGGCATGTCAGCAACATCTTCATGAAGCTCGGCGTGTCGTCACGGGCTGCGGCCACGGCATACGCCTACGAGCACGACCTCGTCTGAGCGCCCGTCCTCGCAGCCTCCGGCCGCCGCACGCCCAAACGCGACGGGTCGTGGGTTGATCTACTCATACGTCCGGGCGCGCAAGATACCTGCTTTATCCGATGTGCGGGCAATGGCGGCGCCCCAGTCTGATGGGGCCAGACACTGGCGCCCGAGCTGCGGAGGCCACCATGAACATGACGATCCCCGTGCTCGCGGGGGTCGCCTCCACGGTGATCTTTGCGGGCAGCACCTTGCCGATGCTGGTCAAGGCCGCACGGACCAAGGACCTCGGCTCCTACAGCCTCGGCAACATCGTGCTGAGCAACCTCGGCAACGTGATCCACTCGGTCTACGTCTTCCACCTGCCGGCCGGGCCGGTGTGGGTGCTGCACTCGTTCTACCTGGTGAGCACCGCCCTGATGCTCGTCTGGTACCTGCGCTACACAGGATTACCCATCTTGCGCCGCCGCCTCGGATTGGTGCGTTCTCCCGACGCGACGGGGTCCATCGGCCCCTAACGTCCTGACAGGAGGCCGTTAGGCCTTCATGGACCTTGGAGGCGACAGCATGACCAGTGCATTCGGCCCCGAGCGGGTGGAGACCGTTGTCATCGGAGCGGGCCAGGCCGGCCTGGCGACCGGCTACCACCTCGCCCGTCGAGGCAGGCAGTTCGTGATCCTCGACGCCTACCAGCGGATGGGCGACAATTGGCGCTGCCACTGGGACTCGCTGCGGCTGTATAGCCCGGCCCGCGCGGCGGCCCTGCCCGGGATGCGGTTCCCCGCGCCGCCGATGTCCTATCCCACCAAGGATCAGATGGCCGACTTCCTCGAGACCTACGCCTCAACCTTCGAGCTGCCCGTCCGGACCGGTGTCCGTGTGCGCCGGGTGTCGCGCGAGGGCGGGAGCTATCTCGTGGCGACCGACGGGCCCTCGTTCCTGTGCGACAACATCGTGGTCGCCTCGGGGACGTTCGGCCGCACACCGTACGTCCCCGACTTCGCCGGCGAGCTCGACCCCGGCATCGTGCAGCTCCACTCCAGTTCCTACAAGAACCCGACCCAGCTCCAGCCCGGCGGGGTGCTGGTGGTGGGCGCGTCACACTCCGGCGGCGACATCGCCTTCGAAGCAGGGACGGCCGGCCATCCGACCGTGCTCAGCGGCCGGATCCACGGCCAGGTGCCCTTCGACATCGAGGGCAAGCCGGCGCACGTGATCTTTCCGATCATGTTCTTCCTGGCGAAACATCTGATCACGATGAGGACGCCGCTCGGTCGCAAGATCCGCCCGGAGGTCCGGGCCCATGGTGGGCCGCTGATCCGGGTCAAGCGGGCCGACCTTGCCCGGGTCGGCGTCGATATGGTGCCGGCGCGGACGGTCGGGGTCCGCCATGGCCAGCCCGTGCTCGACGGTGGCCGAGTGCTCGACGTGGCCAACGTCGTGTGGTGCACCGGGTTCCGGCAGGACTTCTCCTGGATCGACCTGCCGGTGACGGGCGACGACGGCTGGCCGCTCGAGACCCGCGGCGTGGTGGCGTCCTCGCCGGGGCTGTACTTCGCCGGGCTGGCGTTCCAGTACGCCTTCGCCTCCATGCTCGTCGGCGGGGCCGGCAGGGACGCCGAGTACGTCGTCAAGCACCTGTGCGCCCGCACACCGGCAGACCGGCGTATGGGCAGCGTTCTGGACGCAGCCTGATCGTGACCGATGACTGAGGCTGGAGCGCCGCGAGAGTTCCCAGCGATCAGTTGGAGGTAGCCGCCAGGGTCGATCACGATCTTGAGAGGTAGGTAGGGACAGGTTCGGGCCGTGGCCGTTAGTGGACCGTCCGGACTTGAGCGGCGGTTCCAGGTGGCGAGTGCTCTCAGGGTGACCGAATGGAAAAGACCGCTGCGTGGCGGTGGGCCAACGTCCCGTTGCCCCAGGCCCACGTCGTGGGCCTCGGGGCCGGCTTTCTCCTGCAGCTCATCGCGTCTTGGAGGCTGTTCTGGTCCTTCTGGATCAGCCATGCCTTGGGGTGGCCCCTACTCCTGGCCGGCCTGTGGCTGGCGGCGTGGGCGGTGCGGGCGGCTGCCGACGTGGATCTGGAACGGCCGGACCAGCTCGTCCGCAGGGGGCCGTACACCTTCAGTAGAAACCCGATGTACGTCGCCTGGACTGTCGTCTACGTGGGTGTCGCGCTTGTGGCCAACGCCGCCTGGCCACTGCTGATCCTGCCGGTTGTGCTGCTGGTGACCCACATCGTGGTCGTTCGCGAGGAGCGCTCCCTGGAACGGCAGTTCGGCCCTGCCTACCGCAGCTACGAAACCTCGGTCCGCCGATACTTTTGAACGAAGGTCCATTCTGACAAAGCACCCATGGTCGGCAGTGTCGTCGGGCCTGGGACTCGCTAATCGGGTTGTCGGAGCCTTTGGTCCTGTTCGACCAGCCGGCCGTGAAATCGCTCCTCGAGCAGCTGCCACAAGGTCCGGCCGCCGCCACCTGTTCGGGCGGCGCAGCCGCTCCAGGTTCAGGGTCCGGACGAGATCGGCCCGTTGTGCCCGCTGGGGCGCGCCCGACCGTCCCGTCCACAAATCAGGCGTGTTTGCGGCCTCCGATCCCGGTCAACCCATCCGCCGGCCTGGTACCGGTCGAACGTATCGTCAGAGCTGCAACCATCTCCAGGAGGAACTCTCATGGCGCGGCGTCCCGACGCCACCACCCGGCACCCCGCCCAGCTGCTCGCCCTGGCCATCGGTGTGGTTTACACCCTGGTCGGGATCGCTGGGTTCTTCGTCACCGGCTTCGACAACTTCGCCGCCGAGACCGACAAGACCCTGCTCGGCTTTGAGGTCAATCCCCTGCACAACATCGTCCATCTGGTCATCGGCCTGGCCGGGCTGGCCCTGTGGCGCCGGCTGGACACGGCCCGGACCTACGGCTGGCTGCTGGCCGCCGGCTACGGCCTCGCCTTCCTGTACGGACTGTTCGCGGTCGGCAACCGCGACATCAACTTCCTGTCGCTGAACGGCGCCGACAACATCCTGCACCTGGTGAGCGCGCTCGCCGGCGTGGCCATCGCCCTCTGGCCGGCCGAGCGGACCGCCCGAGGCAATATCGCCGACCGCCCCACCTGATCACCGAAACGACGAAAGGAACACCACGCATGGCATCCAACGACAACAGCCTGGCCCGCTCGTTGCATGACCTGGGGCTGGCCGCCTGGTTCGGCGGGTCGCTGATGGGCGCGGTCGGAGTCAACGGGGCGGCCGCGCAGGTGGAGGAGCCCAAGCAGCGGCTGCGGGTGGCCAACGCCGGTTGGAATCGCTGGACCCCGGTCAACCTGGCCGGCATCGCCGCCCACCTGGCCGGCGGGGCCGTCCTGCTCGCCGCCAACCAGGGCCGGGTGGCCACCCAGCAGGGCGTGGCCCAGGCCACCACGGTCAAGACCACCCTGACCGTGCTCGCCCTGGGTGCCACCGCCTGGTCGCGGGCGCTGGGGGCCAAGCTGAATCAGGCCGGGGACGTCCCGGTCGAGGGCGGCACCGACCCCAGCGGCGACACCCCCGAGGACGCGGCCAAGGCTCAGCAGCAGCTCAAGGTCCTCCAGTGGGGCATCCCCATCCTGACCGGGGCGATGCTGGTCGTGAACGCCCGCATGGGCGAGCAGCAGCGCCCGACCCAGGTCAGCGGGGGCATGTTCCAGCGGCTGCTCCCGGGTCGTCGCTAGCCTGACCCACCCCGACGCCGCCCCGGCCCCTGCAAGGACCGGGGCGGCGCCGCCGTCCTCCCCGCGAAGGGATGCGGTCTAGGACCGCTGTGTGGAGACGCCTCACGGAAGCAACTGCCATCGAACGAGACCAGCGGCGAGCGTTCCCGCAGGTCCACCCCGGTGCAGTGGGCCTGGCTGGGCTTGAACCAGCGCCCTCCTCCTCATCAGAGATCGACGGCCAAGCGCCATGCTAACCAGCGTTCCCCGAGGCCGTGCGGCTCCGTAAGTCCTCCAAGGATGGGGTGAATCTCTGGGTCCAGGTCCAGCCTTCAGTGCTGGCCCGCCCTATGAGGGTAGTTCAGAGCTGAGCCGGCGAGGCTTCAGCGAAGCGGCCAATAGGTCGCGTCGGGTCTCGGGATCATCCCGCCGAAGCAGCGAACAGCTCCCACTCACCGGGAACTCCGCGAAGCCCAACCGCGCCGAGCGGGCTGAACGCGAGGTCGGTGCCCGTGACGAGGTCGCGAACGGTTCGCGTGACGACGACCTCGCGATCGCCGGCCAGAGCAAGGGCCCGAGCCGCGATGTGCACGCCGATCCCGCCGATGTCGTCGTCGCGGAACTCGATCTCACCGGTGTGGATCGCCGAACGGATGGCAAGCCCGAAGTCGCCGAGACCAGCATTGAGGCCGAAGGCACATCGAAGCGCCCGCGTGGGGGCGTCGAAGGTGGCCAAGATGCCGTCCCCGGTCGACTTCACGAAGCGGCCCCGGAAGCGTTCGACCTCCGCGCGCGCCACTCGGTCATGTCGATCGAGGAGCCGGCGCCATCCTTGATCGCCGAGCGCGGCTGCTTGCTCGGTCGACCCGACGATGTCGGTGAACAACACGGTCGCAAGGACGCGATCGGCGTTCTGCGCCGCTTGCCAGGATCGCATCTGCTCTTGGGTCCAGGCGAACGTCTCCACGTACTTGCTCGATGGGACTCGGTCCGCTGGCCGGTAGGTGAGAACGGTGACTCCGGACTCGAAGGTCCTAGAGTCAGCGAGCTCCAAGTGGGTGATGTCGGTCGCGTCGCGGAAGAGACGCTTGCCACTTCCAAGCACCACGGGAAACACCATGAGCCGGTACTCGTCGATCAGGTCATGTTTGATGAGCGAGTTGAGAAGGTCGGCGCTGCCGAAGAGCAAGATGTCGCCGCCAGACTGCTGTTTCAGCTCGGCGATCTT
>JASLBL010000338.1 GCA_030146615.1 Actinomycetes bacterium | reverse complement strand
TGATCGGCCCCCCGGACGCCGGCGGCTGGGCGGCCGATCAGGTGGTCGGCCCGGGCCTGGATGGCCGGGGCGGCGGTGTCGACCACGCAGGCGACGGCCGCGCTCTCCAGTAGCTCCAGGTCGTTGGCGCCGTCGCCGACGGCCAGCACGCGGCCGGGGTCGATGCCCTGCTCGGCGCAGTAGGCCAGCACTCCGCTCCACTTGCTGATCCGGGGCGGCCGCACCTGGAGGGTGGAGCCGCCGTAGATCAGGTCGCCGACGATGCTGGCGCTGCCGGCCCTCCCGACCAGCTGGAGCACCGGCTCCAGCAGCGGCGCCGGCCGCCCGACCACCGCGAACGTGTACACGGGCTCGTCCCGGACCACGCGGGCCAGGTCGTCGACGGCCACCCAGGGCATGGCCCTGGCCAGGTGGTCGGGGTGGGTCGAGGGGTGGTCGCCGACGACCAGGTCGACCCCCTCGCGGTCGACGTAGACGCACGGGCTCAGGCCGGCGGCGTCGAACGCCTCCAGCACCTTGGCGGCCGCCGGGGCCGGGAAGGCGACCTGGTGGAACACCCGCCCGTCGCGCAGGTCGAGCCCGAGGGCGCCGTCCAGCACCACCGCCGGCCCGGTCAGGCCGCCGGCCTCCAGCACCGCGCAGGCCATCCGGAGCCGCCGCCCGGTGGCGACCAGCACCGGGACGCCGCCGGCCTCCAGGTCGCGGATCGCCCGGACCGAGGCCGGATGGATGCGCTCGGCGGCATCGGAGAGGGTCCCGTCCAGGTCGGTCACGACTAGCTGGACGGCCCCGTTGCCCCGCGGGTCAGTGACCGGCATGGAGCGAGCCTACCCGCTCCTGCTCGCCGGGCCGGGGAAGCTCCGGGGGCGGCTGCTCGACCAGGCCGTAGCGGTCGTGGAACCGGCGCATGGCCGGCGGGGCCCACCAGTTCCAGCGGCCCATCAACTTCATGGTCGCCGGGACCAGCAGCATGCGGACCACGGTGGCGTCCAGCACCACGGCGATGGCCATGCCGAGCCCGACCTCCTTGATGGTCAGCAGCTCCCCGGCCGCGAAGCCGAGGAACACGACCACGATCAGGGCGGCCGCCGAGGTCACGATCCGCCCGGTCCGCTGGAGGCCGAGCGCGACCGCCCGGTCGTTGTCGCCGGTCTGGTCCCAGGCCTCCTTGATCCGCGAGAGCAGGAACACCTCGTAGTCCATGGACAGCCCGAAGGCGAACACGAAGATCAGCACCGGGATGGTGATGTCGACCATGCCCGGCGGGTCGAAGCCGAGCAGCCCCGACAGGTGGCCGTCCTGGAACACCCAGACCAGGGCGCCGAAGCTGGCCCCGAGCGACAGCACGTTCATCACGATCGCCTTGACCGGCACCACCACCGACCCGGTCATCAGGAACAGCAGGGCGAAGGTGGCCAGCCCGATCAGCGCAAGGGCGTACGGCAGCCGCGAGGTGAGCGAGTCGCGGTAGTCGACCAGGAAGGCGGCCGAGCCGGTGACCCCGGCGGCCACCGGCCGCTCCAGGGCCCGGATGTCCTGGACCAGCCGGGTCGCCGTCGGCCCCTCGCTGCGGCCCTCGGGGATGACGTCGAGCACGGTGATCTGCGGCGGGGTGCCCTGGCGGGCCTCGGCCCGCGACACCCCGGGCAGTGCCTCGACCCGGCGCAGGTAGTCGGCGACCAGCGGGTTCCCGGGGGCCGACTCGACCACGACCACCACCGGGTCGGTGCCGCCGCCCGGGAACCGGGCCTCGACCGTCTCGAACAGCTGGCGCGAGGCCGAGGAGCGGGGGAGCGACTCCAGGCCCGAGTTCTCCAGGCGGGCGTGGCGGAAGGGAAGGGCCAGCAGGACCAGCAGGGCCGCGACCAGCACCACGATCGCCGGGGCGAACCGCTGGACCAGCCGCGACAGCCGGTAGAACACCCCGTGGTCCCGATCCACCGGGGGGCTACCGCTTCGCTCCTTGAGCCCCCCGGACCCCCCGGGGCTGGCCCGGCTCGGCCTGATGCGGCGGCCCCAGAGGCCGACCAGGGCCGGGACCAGGGTGACCGCGGCCACCATGGCGACCAGCACCACGCCGATCCCGCCCCAGGCCATCGAGCGCAGGAACGGCTCGGCAAAGGCGAGCAGCCCGCACAGGGAGGCGGCCACGGTCAGCCCGGAGAAGGCGACCGTGCGGCCGGCCGTGGCCATGGTCTGCTCGATCGCCTCGGCGAGCTCAAGGCCGCCGGCCCGCTCCTCGCGGAAGCGGCTGATGACCAGCAGGGAGTAGTCGACGGCCAGGCCGAGGCCGAGCATGGTGATGACGTTGACCGAGTAGGCCGAGATGTCGGCGACCCCGCTCACCCCGAGCAGGATGAGCAGTGCCCCGGCCACGGCCACGGCCGCCACCAGCAGCGGGGTGACGGCGGCCACGACCCCCCGGAAGACCAGGAACAGCAGCACCACCATGACCGGCAGGGCCAGGGCCTCGCCCCGCTCCAGGTCCTCCCGGGCCTGCTCCTGGAACTCCTCCCGGGCCCGTTCCTCCCCGCCGACCACGACCCTGGGGGCGTCGACGGCCTGGAGCCGCTCGCCGACCCGCTCCACCGCCCACTCGTGGTCGGGCCCGCGCAGCCCGTCCTCCAGGGCGACTCGGATCAGCACCGCCCGCCCGTCCCGAGCGACCAGGCCCGGGACCGGGCGGCCCTCGGCCCAGGGGCCGCTGACCCGCTCCACGCCCGGGACGGCCTCCAGGTCCCCGACGGCGTCGGCCACCTCGGCCCGGAACGCCGGGTCGTCGGCCGGGCGGCCGTCGATCAGCCCGGTGATCCCGGTCCCGCCGCCCCCGACCCGGCTGAGCAGGTCCGAGACGACCACCGACTCGGCGTCGTCGCGCAGCCCGCTGCCGGTGCCGAGCCGGCCGAACACCTGCCCGCCGACCCCCAGCCCGACCCCGAGGACCAGCACCCAGGCCAGCACCACCGGCACCCGGCGGCGGTAGACGAAACGACCCAAGGAAGCGAACACGACGCCCAGCATAGGACGGCCCGACCGCCTTCGCGCACCGGAAAATGGCTGGCCCGGCGGGCCGCGGGTCCCTAGGGTCGTGGGCATGGTCACCCCCGTGGAGCCACCGCCCGAGCCTGCCGAGACCCTGACCGACCCACGCGAGCTGCTGGTCGGCTACCTCGACTGGTACCGCGACGCCGTGCTCCGCAAGCTCGACGGCCTCTCCGAGGAGGAGCTGCGCCGCAGTCGGCTGCCGTCCGGCTGGACGCCGCTGGCCCTGCTCAAGCACCTGATCGGGGTGGAGCGGCGCTGGTTCCGCTGGGGCTTCGCCGGCGAGCGGGTCGATGACCCGAACCTCGAGCACGGGCCCGACGGCCGCTGGCAGGTCGGCCCCGAGGAGTCGGCCGACGAGGTCAGGGCCGCGTTCCTGGCCGAGTGCGCCAGCTCCAGGCGGATCGTCGCCGCGGCCGGGCTCCAGGACCAGCCGCGACCCGGCACCGCCTTCAACCCGTCCGAGCCACACCCGGCCCTGATCTGGATCCTGTTCCACGTGCTCCAGGAGTACGCCCGCCACACCGGCCACCTGGACGTGGCCCGCGAGCTGGCCGACGGCACCGTCGGGGAGTAGCTGGGGACGGCGGGGGCGAACGGTCGGGCAGGTGGGCGATACTGGGATGACCAGGGAGGAGTGCCGAGCCGACGAGGGGGACGGGTGCCAGTTTCGGCCGAGGAGGCTGCCAGGCGGGTCGACGAGCTGCGGGCGCGGCTGCGGGACGCGCTCTACCGCTACCACGTGCTCAGCGACCCCGACATCTCCGACGCCGAGTACGACGAGCTGTTCCGCGAGCTCGAGACTCTGGAGCGCGACTACCCGGACCTGCGCACCGACGACTCGCCCACCCAGACCGTGGGGGCGCCCCAGACGGGGGCGTTCGCGCCGGTGCGCCACCGGGTGCCGATGCTGTCGCTCGACAACGCCTTCTCGACCGATGAGCTGGCCGCCTGGGGCAAGCGCACCGAGCGGATCGTCGGTGACGTCCCGGCGTATGTCTGCGAGCTCAAGATCGACGGGGTCGCGGTCTCCCTCCAGTACGAGCGGGGCCGGCTGGTCCGGGCCGCCACCAGGGGCGACGGCATGGTTGGGGACGACATCACCCCGAACGTGCGCACGATCGCCAACGTGCCCCAGCGCCTGACCATCGACGACCCGCCGCCCGCGTTCGAGGTCAGGGGGGAGATCTACTTCCCCGCCTCGGGCTTCGAGGCGCTCAACCAGCAGATGACCGACGAGGGCAAGCAGGTCTACGCCAACCCCCGCAACGCCGCCTCGGGCTCGCTGCGCCAGAAGGACCCCAAGGTCACCGGGTCGCGGCAGCTGGCCATGCTCTGCCACTCGTTCGGGCTGGCCGAGGGGATGCGCTTCGCCTCCCACTCGGAGTTCCTCACCTTCTGCGAGCGCGCCGGCCTGCCGGTGGCCGACCAGACGGCCATCGTCTCCACCCTCGAGGAGGTCGAGGCCTTCGTCGCCCACTGGGCCGAGCACCGCCACGACCTCGAGTACGAGATCGACGGGGTGGTGGTCAAGGTCGACGCCAGCGGCCTCCAGGAGGAGCTGGGCCGGACCTCCAAGGCCCCCCGCTGGGCGATCGCCTACAAGTACCCGCCCGAGGAGCGCACCACTCTGCTCAAGGACATCCAGGTGTCGATCGGCCGGACCGGGGTCGCGACCCCGTTCGCCATGCTGGAGCCGGTGCTGGTCGCCGGGTCGACGGTCGGCCTGGCCACCCTCCACAACCAGGACGAGGTCGCCCGCCGCGACGTCCGCCCCGGCGACACCGTGTTCGTCCGCAAGGCCGGCGACGTCATCCCCGAGGTGGTCGGACCAGTCCTCACCAAGCGGCCCAAGCACTCGCAGCCCTGGACGTTCCCCAGGGAGTGCCCGGAGTGCGGCACCCCGCTGGTCCGCCCGGAGGGGGAGTCGGCCACCCGCTGCCCCAACACCACCGGCTGCCCGGCCCAGCGCTGGGGCACCCTGGTGCATTTCGCCGGCCGCGGGGCCATGGACATCGAGCACCTGGGCGAGAAGACCGTGGCCGCCCTCATCGAGGCTGGCAAGCTCCGCGACGCGGCCGACATCTACCGGATCACCGCCGAGGACCTGGCCGCCCTCGGCGGCTTCAAGGACCGCTCGATCGCCAACCTCCTCGGGGCGATCGAGGCGTCCAAGCAGCGCCCGCTGGACCGGCTGCTGGCCGGCCTGTCCATCCGCCACGTCGGGGGGACCGTGGCCACCTTGCTCGCCAACCGCCTCAAGTCCCTGGAGACGATCGCCGCCGCCTCCGAGGAGGAGCTGGCCGACGTCGGCGGGGTCGGCCCGACCATCGCCGCCAGCGTCGCCGCCTGGTTCGCCGACGAGGGCAACCAGGACCTGGTCCGCCGCCTGGTCGAGGCGGGGGTCAACACCAAGGCCGACGGCGACACCGGGGCCGAGCTGCCCCAGACCCTGGCCGGCATGTCGTTTGTCCTCACCGGCAGCCTCGACGGCTTCACCCGCGAGCAGGCCACCCAGGCCATCGAGGATCGCGGGGGCCGGGTCGCCTCCAGCGTCTCCAAGAAGACCGCCTACGTCGTCGTCGGCAGCGACCCCGGCGCCAAGGCCGCCCGCGCCGCCGAACTGGGCGTCCCCACCCTCGACGAGGCCGCCTTCGCCGCCCTGCTGGCCAAGGACGCGGCCGAGAACCAGGTCGAGGAGCCGGCCGATGAGTGACGTCTGGCATCCGCTGGACCCGGAGGGGTCGCGGCCGCGGCAGCCGTCGGGTCGGGACCGGGGCCCCGACCCGGAGCCGAT
>JASLBL010000278.1 GCA_030146615.1 Actinomycetes bacterium | reverse complement strand
CCTGGCGTTGCTGGTCTCGCCGGCACTGTCGGACCGGCTCGTCCCGGGGATTCTGCTGCCTGTCGGGCTGGCTGAGCTGTCGCTGGCGCTGTGGCTGACGGTGAAGGGAGTGCAGGCGCAGGAGGCGGCTTCAGCACCGCTGGTATGATCTCGCTCCCCGTGGAGCGAAGCGGCCTGCGCCAATGCACGGATGCTTCGGGCGTCGCACTGCCGGGCTGCTGTCCGTACGGACCCGAAGAAGTGCCGTACAAGTAGCACATGCCCGTTCCTAGTCCCGCGTCGAAGACCGGCGAGGGGGAAGTCGATGGGGGTGAATGTGCCGGCCTGGAGCAGAACGCCGTGGGATCCGGTTGCATCCGGCCGGTCCTCGACCATTGCGTCGGTCACCACACCATAGGGGGAGGTGGGCCAGCGGCCGATCACGATCCGGTGGCCACGGTCGGTGCCCAGGCCGGCGATCCAGCCGGTGAACTCCTCCCGATCCCTCCGCGGTGTCGTCTGTGACCTGGCTCCTCCTTCCAGGCTCCCCACAGCGCCTCCCAACACCCATGGGGATCTCGTCCGGGTCACCAGCTGGTCCGCCACACCCGCCATAGTGACCTGGGGTCGGACAGCGGGTCGCCGTGGACGAGCATGAAGTCGGCCGGGCCACCCTGCTCAAGGACACCGGCGCCGGGCTCACCCAGCAGCCGCCCGCCGTTGACGGTGGCCGCGGCCAGGGCGTCGTAGGGCTCGAGGCCGGCGGCGACCAGCGTCTCGACCTCCCAGGCGAGCTGGTTGGCCCGGAGCGAGCCGCCACCGAAGTCGGTGCCGGCGGCGATCAGCACCCCGGCCCCATGGGCCAGCCGGACCGACTCATGCGCCGCCTCCCGGCGCTCGGCCAGCCCAGCCCGCCCCTCCACCGAGGCGAACCGGGGCAGCCCGGTGGTCGTCCCGAACGTGGCCCAGGATTTCATCACCGCCAGCGTCGCCACCAGCGCCGTCCCCTGGGCGGCCATGGCCCGGGTGAGGTCGGCGTCGAGCCGGAAGCCATGCTCGAGCGCGTCGACCCCGGCGGCGACCGCCGCCCGGGCGCCCGGCAGCAGCGAGCTGTGCGCGGTCACCCCGGCCCCGCGAGCGTGCACCGCCTCCACCGTCCGGCGGACCTCGTTGGCGGTGAAGGGGGAGGTGTCGCGGTCGGGCCCGTCCATGTACAGCTTGACCAGGTCGGCGCCGTCCTCCAGCTGGCCGAGGGCGGCGGCCAGCAAGCCGTCGGCGTCCTCGACCTCCACCGGCAGCTGCGGAGGGAGACTGCCGGTCCGGGCCAGCCAGCAGCCGGCCGCCCGCACATACGGATAGCCCGCCCGACCCCGCCAGCCATCGCGCACGGTCAGGCTGAGCGCTCGGCCGTCCCGGACCGGGGCTCCGACATCGCGGGCCCACCGCACCCCCGCCTGATGGAGCAGCCGGGCATTGTCCTCGGCCACCGCCAGCAGCCGATCGGTCGGGTCGGTGGCCCGGTCGATCCAATGGGACCCGCCGGGCAGGGTCAGGTGGCTGTGCGCATCCACCATGCCCGCCACCGCCGTGGTCCCCCCAACGTCGATCACCTCGACCCCAGGGCTCGGTTCGGGTGCCTCCTCGGCCGGCCCCAGCCAGCCCACCCGTCCCCCCTGCACGAGCACCGCCATCTCCGGAACCAGCGATCTCGTCACCTGATCGACGACGGCGCAACCGTGGTACAAGATGTCGATCACAACCGCTCCTCCCGGCTGGTCGTCGGGCAGGAGCTTAGCTGGCGCGGGTCTCCGCGGTGACCCCGGATCTGCCCGCCGAGGAGGCCAGCAGGCGGCCGGCCTCCTCGGCCGGGAGGGGCCTGGCGAACAGGAAGCCCTGGCCGAGCCGGTAGCCGAGCTGCTCCAGCCGCTCGGCCTGCGCCTGGGTCTCGATGCCCTCGGCGACGGCGTCCAGCTTGAGGGCCTGCGCTATCTGGATGATGGCGGCGGCCACGGCCGCCTGCCGGTCGGTGCCGGTGACCCCGTCGACGAAGGACTTGTCCAGCTTGAGGATGTCGACCGGGCAGGTCCGCAGCAGCCCGAGGGAGGACTGGCCAGTCCCGAAGTCGTCCAGGGCCAGGCGCACGCCCTGGCGGTGCAGCGCCTCCAGCGCCTGCAGGACGTGTCCGCCGCCGAGCATGGCGCTCTCGGTAACCTCCACGACCAGGTGGTGCGGCGCCAGGTGGGCGTCGCGGAGGACGGCGGCGACCTCGGCGGCGAAGCCGTGTTCCTGGACCTGGCGGACGGCCACGTTGACGCCGATGGTGGCCGCTACGCCGGCCGCCTGCCATTCGGCGGCCTGGCGGCAGGCCTCGCGGAGTACCCAGCGGCCGAGCGGCACGATGAGGCCGGTGCGCTCGGCGGCGGGGATGAAGGCGGCCGGGGGGATCGTGCCCCGGGTCGGGTGCCGCCAGCGGACCAGCGCCTCGGCGCCGACGGCACGCCCATCGGGCAGGCGCACGATCGGCTGGTACTCGAGGTAGAGCTGGCCGCTGTGCAGTGCCCGGCGCAGCTCGGCGCCGAGCTGGGCATGCTCGAGGACGCGGGCGTCCATCCCGGGGGCGTAGACCGCATAGCCGCCCTTGCCGCGCTCCTTGGCCGTGTACATCGCCACGTCCGCGTTGCGCAGCAGCTGGCCGGGATCCTCATCGGGCTGGCCGGCGGCAACGCCGATGCTGGCCTGCACCAGCAGGGTGTGCCCGTCGATGACGATCGGCTGGGCGAACCCGGCCAGCGCCCGCTCGGCGATCTCGGTCACGGCGTCCGGCTCGACCCGCTCCAGCAGCACGGCGAACTCGTCGCCGCCGAGGCGGGCGACGGTGTCGCCGGGCCGCACGCAGTTGCGCAGCCGCTCGGCCACGGCGACCAGGAGCGCGTCGCCGACCGCGTGCCCGAGCGTGTCGTTGATCGACTTGAAGTCATCCAGGTCGATGAGCAGGACGGCCAGGCGGTCGGCCTGCCGGTGGGGGGCGAGCGCCGCCTGGATCCGTTCGCCGAACAGGTCACGGTTGGCCAGCTGGGTGAGCGCGTCGTGCGAGGCCTGGTGGCGCAGCTGCTGCTCCTGGTGGCGGAGTTGGTCCAGCAGGCGCGCGTTGTCGTGGAGGGCGGCGAGCTGGCGGACCGCCACCAGCGCGGTGAGGGTGACCACGCCGACGACCACGACCAGCCCGCGCCCGTCCGGGGGTCGCACGGCGACCACCAGCAGCAGCGCATCGGTGGCCGCCACAGCGACGTAGGGCAGCAGGCTGTAGGGCCGGGGCGGGCGCCGCCGCCGCGGCTGCTGGTGGCTGGCCACGGCCCTCCGCTGACGTTCGCCGGCGCACGAGACGATCAGGGAGATGATCGGCAGGGCGAGCTGCGCGGCGGCCAGGTGCGGCTGGTGGGCGATCAGCGGCGTGACCCCGGAGCTGAGCCCGCCACCGAGCAGGCCGAGGGCGAGCAGGCGCGGCGCGCCGGCGTCCACCGGCTCGGCGCCGGCCAGCACGACCTTGGAGGTCGCGGCCACGGCCAGCACGGCCAGGGTGGCCACAAAGACCGACCCCCAGACCGAGCCGGCGCCCCAGCTCGTCAGCATCGGGCTGAGGACGAGGTACCAGATGAACAGGGCGGCGCCGAGCATGACCGTGAGCGCGTCCAGTCCCAGGCGCAGCCGGGCGCCGCGGGACCGGACGCCCATGGGGATCCGCAGCAGGGCCCAGAGCACGACGAGGACGGCGACCAGGAAGACCAGCAGGGCGTCGGGTGGGACGCTTCCCGGCGGGGCCGGCCGCGACCGGGTCAGGGCGTGCCAGGCCTGGAGCAGCACGCCGACCACGGTCAGGACGCAGACCAGGCTGAGTTTGGCCCAGAAGCGCCGGGCCGGGGCCGGCAGGCCGGGGGCTGCGGCGGCCCGCCGCAGGACCATCGCGGTCAGGGCGGCGGACAGCGGCGGCGCGAGCCAGCCAAGCGGCTGTGGCCCGCGCGGACCCCGCAGATTGACCGCGAACCAGCCCACGGCCAGCACCATGATCGCCGCATTGGCCGGCAGCAGCAGGCCCGCCCGGACGGCCGGCAGGCCGGCGCGGGTTCGCGCCTGACCTGCCATGGTGTCGTCCGCCACGCCGATGCACCCTCCCCTCCCGCCGCCCGGTCCGGTGCGGCGTCCGCTGGCTCATCGGCAGCCGCCGTCCGCAGCTGAGCGGCGGCCATCGGCTCGATTCCACCCAAGATCGACCCGCCGGCCTTCGCGCAGCGGAGGGGAAGCTGCGCCAGCGCTCGTGCCAACGATCGGCTCCGGGTGCCGCTGGCGGCCGACATCAAGGGCGGCGCCCTCGCTCACCGCGACCGTGGCCAGCGGGCTCTGGGCGAACCGGGCGCTCCGGGCCGAGCGGCGCCGCGGCCAGCCGTCGCCAATTTCGGTGACGAGGCCTTCGAGGAGTCGACGCCCATGCTGCCCGCCCTTGCTGGCCTTCGCCTGATCGGCGGAATTCGGCTCAAGCGGATAGAGCCCGAACCTCGGGAAGCTGGTTGACAAGAGCCTCCAGATCCCAAGATCCGACAGGTTCCCCAAGTGGTCCGCATGGACTGAAACGCCGGCTGTGGGATGCACGTTTCCCGTGCGATCAGGCCGACCGAGATCCAATCCTCCAAGGGACCGGAACATCCGCCGGCACGATTATTCCTGGCCGACCAATTCCGGTGACACCGAAGCGCTGCTGTGCTCGTGACTGCCGGCCCTACCACGGACGTCAGGCTGTCGCCCCGAACAGGCTGCGGCCGTGTGACAGACGCAGCCTCACCCGTTGGGTCGGACCTCGAGGATCTGTATCTCCTCCCCATAGTGCCCGAAGGAGACCAGGGGTCTGCTGTGGCCGAGCATCGTCTTGAGCTCCGGGATGACGTTCGACGACCCGCGCATGGCACCCGTGGAGACGACGTAGTCGAAGTCACGCCAACCGTTGGGGTAGTACGCGTCGACCTCGGGGTCGGTGCCGAGCTTCCAGAACCACACCACGTGCCTGGGTGGGTGGCCACGGCGGACCAGGTCGACCCAGATCGCGTCGTCGACAACCATCCGGCTGTTCGGCGGCAGGTTTGCGGCGATCCACCGTTCGGCCTGGGCGAGGGGGGCATTGTGATCGGTGATCATCAGGTCCCGATCTTTGTCCCGCCACTGTGGACCCACCGCCAGAGCCGCGGTGATCAAGCTGGCGGTTACGGCTACCCGGCCGGTAATTGACCAGATTCGCGCGTTCGGGGTCAGGGAGGGCCACGGCCGTCCCCAGGCGGCATCGGCCACCGCGGGGACGATCAGCGCCGCGAAGGGGAGCAGCCCGATGACGAACGGGATCGGCAGGTAGCCGGGGCGCGTGATGATGGCGACGGGCAGCAGAAAGCCGGCGGTCAGTGGCCGAAGCCGACGGATCGCGAGCGCGACCGGGGCCAGCACGAGCGCCGCGGCCAGCAGCCAGGGGTCGAGCTGGAGCCAGGAGACGACGGTGTCATGGTTGTAGCTTGTGGGGTCGAACAGGCTTCCTCCCACCCGCCGGTTGAACAGCTGCCACCAGACGCCGTCGAACAGGCTGACGTGCCCCGGGCCGGGCAGGAGCTCGCCCCGCAGCAGCGCATACAGCAGGTACATCGACCCGGTGAGCAGGAACAGCGAGCCGGCGAGGACGGCGCTGTAGCGGCGGGTCCGTCGGTCCGCTGTCCCCCAGAACTGCCAGGCCAGGGCCGGCAGCAGGAGCAGGCTTGTCTCCTTGCAGAGCACGGCCAGGCCGAAACACAGACCGCTGCCCATATGGGCGGCCAGGCGGCGGGCAGGGGAGAGTACCAAGACGAAGGCGGCCAGCAGGAACGGTGTCGCGATATTGTCCAGGTACACGGCCCGGTGGAACGTCAGCGCGATCGGCGAGAGCGAGAACAACAGGACCGCCGCGGCGGCGGCCGCCCGGCGCAGGCCAACTCGACGGGCCAGCACATACAACAGGCCGCAGCTCACCAGCTGCAGGACGAAGATGAACTCCCGGCCGGCGGCCACGGCGTTGGGGGCGCGGGCGAACGCTCGCGTCGCTGCGGTGTAGCCCGCGATGAGGATCCAGCCAACCGGTGGGTGGTCGTACCAGTAGGTGTAGTGGGCCAGCGTTTGCCAATGCTGGACGGCCCATGCCTGGGAGACATAGGTGCCTTCGTCGTCGCCTCGCTGGGGGGCGCGGGTCATGCCCCAGGCGTGCACGACGGCGACCACGGCCAGGACGGCGGCCACCAGCAAGACACCGGTGCGCTGGGCCCAGGCCCGGCCGAGGAGCTGTCGAAGCCGGTTGACGCGGACAGCGTCCTCGGCTGGCCGCGGTCCCAGCTCTTCAGGTGCCTGCTCCAGGTCGTGGAGCCGAAGTGCCGCCATCACGGCCTCCGCGAGCCGGCCAGGTGGGCGAGGGTCGGCCGCGGGGAGCTATCCACCCGGCGGTGCGCCCCGATATGGGCGGTCTTCTCCCAGCCCCGTTCCCCTCGTAGCTCCCGGGCGACGGCCCGGACGGCGGCGGCTGCGAGGAGCGCATGGTAGGGAAGCGCGCCGAGCACGAGCCGCACATAGCCCCTGGGTTTGGGCCGACGGCCGTAGCGACGGCAGAACTCGCCGAGGGCGGCCGCCTCGACGGCGACGACCATGATGGTCGGAATCAGCGGCAGGTAGCTGAGGAGGGCGGCGAGCACAGGAAGCGACAGCAGCACGATGGCCGCGAGGGACAGCGGAATCAGGAGGCCGGTGAAGGCCTGCAGAAACGGCATGGCGAGGGTGTAGCGGGCGAGCAGGCGCTGGCGCCTGCTCGGAAGGCGGCGCCACTCGCCCTTGCGGAGCACCTGCAGGAACCCCTGGTTCCAGCGGGTGCGCTGCTTGAACAGGGCTCGGAGGCTCGCCGGTGCCTCCTCCTGGGTGACCATCGTCGGATCGTAGGCGACGACCATCCTGGCTCCGCGGGAGCTGAGCCGGACGCCCAGCTCGCAGTCCTCAGCCAGGCACTCGGGGTCCCAGCCACCGACCTGGCGCAGCAGCTCGGTGCGGATGAACACGGTGTTGCCGCCGAGGGGGATGAACCGTTGTCCGGCGTGGAAGTGGAGGCGGCTGCGATACCAGAAGTAGTACTCGAGGACATTGCGCAGCGCGTACCAGCTCGCCTGGTAGTTCATGAGCTGGACCCCGGCCTGGACGACGTCGGCGCCGGTGTCGGTGAATTGACCGTCGACATGGCGCAGCAGCTGGGGGTGGACCCCGTCCTCGGCGTCGAAGACCCCTGTGATCTGGCCCCGGCACTGGGTGAGCGCCGTGTTGAGGGCCTTTGGTTTGTTCTTGGGCCAGTTGGTGTCGACCAGGACGCGGATCTTGTCGGGATGGCGGCGGGCCGCCTGTTCGGCCACGGCAAGGGTGGCCGGGTCGTCGTGGCCGACCACCACGAGGATCTCGAAGTCGGGATGGTCGCTCAGCGCGAGCTGGGCGAGGGTGGTGTCAAGGACGGTCTCCTCGTGACGGGCCGGCACGATCAGCGAGAAGGACCGCCGGGGTCCACGGGTCAGACCCGAGAAGCCGGTCCCTGTCAGGGTCGCTGGAGTCCGCCAGGCGTGCAGCATCCACCAGAGCGTGGTACCGGCCACACCCGTCAGCCCCATGGATAAGAGGATCGCCAGGAGGAGGATGAGCAGGTCACGGGGTGACAGCTCCGAGAGCTCGTCGACGGTGCCTTGGAGTGTCCGCTGCGCCTCGCGGACCGGACCAGCGCCTGAGCGGAGAAGGCGTTGGGCAAGCCTGTTCGGCGCGGTCCAGGTGGGGGTAGGTAGGTCCTTGGGGGCGTCAGCGGTGCTGCGCCCTGCCTGTACTGGCCCCACCGTCGGGCCGGTCGGTGCACGGTGGTCTGGAATGGGCGCCGCAGCGCCGACAGGTGCTGGCCGCGCTGGCTCGCCGGGGAGGGTCGTGGAGGATGCGGTCGTCCCGCCGGCCACGGCTGCCCCAGCGGTGGTGCTGGCCGGGGGTAC
>JASLBL010000234.1 GCA_030146615.1 Actinomycetes bacterium | reverse complement strand
CCGTCGTAGTGGCCCTGAAACGCGAGGTTGCGCCAGAACGCCAGGTCGGTGTTGGCGGTGAAGGGGTCGATGGTGTTGCCTCTTGGCGAGAAGCCGACCAGGTGCATGTTGTCGGTGTGCTCAAACTCGCTCTCTACCGGGATGTGGCGTGCCGATGCCGGGAGCGGGAGAGCAAGGAGCGCGGCGGTTGTGGCGACGAGCACGAGGATATGGATCAGGCGTCGCATGCACCCTCCTTCAGCGGTACAGCCGCGGTGGCTGCTGCCGAGGAGGAGCCCGTGCTGAGACACTATTGTCAGGCTTTAGCCGCCAAAGCATCGCAGGACGGCGCATAATGCCTCTTTTCCCCGAACCGGCGAAGTTTCCTTCCTCCAGGGCTGACGGTCAAGAGACGACTATCAGAGCGAGCATTTCTCGGTCCGCTCAGGGACGATCAGGGTCATGATCGGCGAGCAGGAGCGGCTGCTCGCCCGCGCCGAGCAGCCGCTGGTCTCGGCCGGGACACCCCAGTGGTGGAACGCCGGGCCGGGCGACGCCCTACTCAGCGTTGAGATGCGCCCCGGGCTCCAGATCGACCAGGCGGCCACCGACGCCTGGGCCGACAAGTGGGAGGACGAGCACCGCCCTGGCGGCCAGCACGTCGGCTTGATCAGCTCCCTCAGGGTTGGACAGTTCCGCCTGTGGTCGCCGATGTCTTGCGAAGCTGCTCCTGCTGCTTCCGCCACCCGTACCGGGTCAAGCCTCGCGGCTTGTAGACATTGAGCACCGTGATCACGAGCAACACCACAAGGCCGAGCCCGGGATGGAAGAGGTCGCCTCCAAGCCCGCGGAGGTCGGCACCATCGGCCTTTCGTGCCACGTCTGCCAGGGAGCTCACGGTCGGCATGTGCAACAGCAAGACCACGGTGGCAAGGATGGTCAGCACGAGGGCGATCAGGACCCAATAGTGCCGGAGCAAGCCCCACGGGGTGATCAGTGACATGACCAGCCCGGTCAGGAGCGCAGCGAGGGCCAATGGGACGATGACGAACCAGCCGGTCAACTCCATCGCGATCCAGGCGGCACGGATCGCTTGGGGGTCCTGGCTGGTACCGGCGGAGACGCCGAGCGCCAGGTATGCGACAACCGCACCGATCCAGCCGACCGAGAAGGCGAGATGCGCCGTGAGCGCGAACTTGCGGAGGCCGGGTCTCACCCTCATCGATCGTTGACCTCGGCCGGTACGTGGCCCCCGAGGCCACCGCCGGACAGCGTGAAGTCCACGGTGACGCTGATGGGCGGTGCTTGGATGCCAGGCGCGTGGCGACTCGGGCCGTGGCCACCACCGGCGATGAGCGTCACGATGACGACCAGGAGGACCAGGAGGGCCACCAGGATCAAGGACAGCTTGACCCAGCGTGGCATGCGAGGGGGCGGAGCCGGGTCGGCTCCCACACCGGCCGGGTCGCGACGGCGGGGCGGGTCAGCCATGGAGCCTCCTCGGTCGTGCCTCGGGTCATGGCGACAGTAGCTTATCGAGACATAGTGACTATGTCGAGTCGAAGTGTTCCAGGTGCGTCGCGGCGTATACTGTCGGGGTGCCGAGACTATGGAATGACACGATCGAGGCGCACCGCGCGGCGGTGCGGAACGCCATCCTCGACACCACCGCGGCGCTGGTGGCCGAGCACGGGCTGTTGTCGGTGACGATGTCGCAGATCGCCGAGACCACCGGCATCGGACGGGCGACCTTGTACAAGTATTTCCCAGACGTCGAAGCGATCCTGTTCGCCTGGCACGAACGTCAGATCACCGCTCACCTCGCACAGCTCGAGGAACTCCGCGACCACGCTGGCGACGCGGGCCAGCGGCTGGAAGCCGCGCTGGAGGCCTACGCATTCATCTCCCATGACCGCTTTTCCCACGAGCACCCCGGCCCCGAACTCGCCGCACTCCTGCATCGCGGTGCACACCTCACCCGAGCCCAGCAGCATGTCCATACCCTGATCAAGGACCTGCTGACCGAGGCCGCAGCGACCGGCGGCCTGCGCGATGACGTCGCGCCTGACGAGCTCGCCAGCTACTGCGTCCACGCCCTCGGCGCAGCCAGCAGCCTGCCGTCCAAGGCTGCGGTCCGCCGGCTCGTCAGGGTCACGCTGGCGGGGTTGCGCCCTTCGCGCTGAATCGTTGCGATGCCATCGGAGCCGTACCTGAGGGGATGAACCTAGGTATATGGATGCTCCTCAGGCAAGCTCCTTCTCCACGTTGCGGATTCCCGCCGCACGACGTGTCGAGCCACCCGCAGGCATCGTCCCGCTCGCCGCTCCCTCGTGCCGGGTGGCACTGGCCGAGCCGGACGGGTTAGCGCACCGCCGTGCCGGTGGGGCTGGTCGCCGTTGGGGGCCGGCGCTCCGAGCGATGACCCTACCTTCAACTCGTCCGAGGACAGCGGTGCACCTCAGGTGCGGTCAGCTTGCGGTCGAGGGCTGCCGGCACCGGCGTTCGTGCCATAAACCACGCAGGGGCCAGCGCCTTCCACCTGCTCGGTTGCGTGGGTAAGTGAGGTGGTGCGTGGCGACGTGAACTATCCGAGCATCAATGGCATGCAAGGGGTCAGGGGTTCAAATCCCTCAGCTCCACCCCAGCTCAAAGGCCCTCTCCGCCGTCGACCGCCCGCGAATCCCTGAGCTCGTGCAGCAACCGCCAGAGCGCGGCCAATGCGCTCGTCCAGCGCGGCGGTCACCCGGGCCACCATCGCCGGGGTCGTCTCCCGGTAGACCCGGCCCATCGGGCTGCCGCCGGCGCCGCGGTCGCGGCGCCGCTCGCATGTCCCATCAGCTCATCGATGATGCGTGAGGGGATGGCGGCGTCCTCCAGGCTCTCCAGCCGGTGCCGGGTGGGCGGAATCGACCGCATCGCCGCCCAGCACCGCGAGCTGGTCTGTGGAGCCAACCACGCCATGCTCCAAGGGCCCACCGACCGGCTCGGCGTCGTGTTACGCCGTGACCGCTGACGAACGACCGGCGAGCCCGCCGCCAGGCGCTCGAGCACCGTGCACCTGGTTCACGACTCCTCGACGCGCCGTGGGGCCAGGTCGTCGACGGCTGGGCCCTGGATGACCTGGCCGTCATAGGTGTAGCGGGAGCCGTGGCAGGGACAGTCCCAGCTGCGCTCGGCCGCATTCCAGGCCACCAGGCAGCCGAGGTGGGTGCAGCGGCCCGAGACTGCGTGCAGCCGGCCGTCGGGGTCGCGGTAGGCGGCCACCTTCTCGCCGTCCAGCTCGCGGATCCCGGCCTCTCCCGGCGCCAGTTCCCCGGCGGGTGCGGGGCGTAGGGTCAGGAGCCGGTCGCCGGCAAAGCGCAGGCCGACGTCGAGGTTGTGGACGGCCAGCTCCTTGACCGAGGCCAGCGGGTGCAGGCGGGTGGCTCGGAACAGCCCCGACCAGGGGTTGGGGCGGCCGGTGATCTGGTCGCGCAGCAGCATGGCGGCGACCGCGCTGTGGGTCATGCCCCACTTCTTGAATCCGGTCGCCACGTGCAGCCGCCCGTAGCCGGGGACGAGCCGGCCGATGTAGGGGACGCTGTCGGCGGGCAGGTAGTCCTGTGCCGACCAGCGGTAATCCACCGACTCCAGCCGGAAGCGCTCGCGCGCCCACTCCTCGAGCGCCTGGTAGTGGGTGCGGGTGTCGCGGCCGTGGCCGGTCTTGTGCTCCTCGCCGGCCAGGACCGCCTGGCGGCTGCCACCCACCAGCGGCCGGACCGAGCGGGTGGCCGGGTCGGCGCTGAGGTACATGCCGGGTGGCGCGGGTTCGGCCAGGGTCACCGCGGCCGCATAGGAGCGGGACGGGGAGGTCTTGGCGAACAGGCCGGCCGGGTCGAAGAAGGGCAGGTGGGTGGCGAGCACGACCTGGTCGGCCCGCAGGCGGCCATGCTCGGTGTCGACCGTGCAGGGAGTGCCGGGCCGGAGGTTGACCACTCGGGTCCGCTCGAAGATCTGGCCGCCGTCCCGGTCGATGGCTTCGGCGAGGCCGAGGCAGAACCTGCGGGGATGGAACTGGGCCTGGCCCTCGAACCGGACCGCCCCCTGCACCGGGAAGGGCAGGCCGATGTCGGTGCTGAAGGAGGCGGGCAGGCCGGCCTGCTGGGCCGCCTCCACCTCCTCCTCGATGGCCGAGACCCGCTGGGGGTCCTCGGTGTAGGTGAAGGCGGGAAGGCGCTCGAAGTCACAGTCGATGCCCAGCTGCTGGACCAGGCGGGCGATCAGCTCCAGGCCGGCCTGGTTGGCCTCGCCGTAGATCCGAGCCCCCTCTGCTCCGAACGTGCTCGTGAGCTTGGCGTAGGTCAGGCCGTGCAGGGAGGTCACCTTGGCGGTGGTGTAGCCGGTCACGCCGCAGGCGACCCGGCCGGCCTCGACCACGGCCACCGAGGCGCCGGCCTGCTGCAGCAGGAGCGCGGTGGTGAGCCCGGTGATCCCGGCGCCCAGCACGGCCACGTCGACCTTCAGGCCACCGCCCGGATAGCTGGGGAAGTCGGTCTCGGGCGTGGTCGCCACCCAGTAGGAAACGTTACCGTCCCATCCTTCCATGCAACCAGCTCCCTTGGCTCGCGCGATGACGCCGATCAGGCGGCGCATAGGCCGTCATCGCGTCACCGAAACCTGTAAGGTTCCGACAGTTCCCAGCCGTGGCAGCATCGCGCCGATCGTGCTCCGAGATCGACCCAAGCGGCCGGGCATCGGAGTACGGGCGGATATGCAGCCGAAGGTGGCTATAGTCAGGCTCCCGGGAACGGCACGGTATCGGGTGGTTGGTCGTCTGGCATGGTACGGAGCAGCGGGATTGTTCGCGCACGTGGCGGACCGCGGCGTAGCTCCCCTTGGCAGTCCAAGTGCTGACAGATACCTCCTGCGACATGACCACAATATCTGGATGTGGGACCATCAAGGTGATCGCGGGGAATTCTGTCGTAGCTGCCTTCGGCGAGCAGGACGGTCAATTGGGCGTCTCGATGAGCACGAGATGCGTCGAAGGGAGTCCCGGCGGCTGGGACGCCCGGTCGTCGGAGATGACCCAGGGCTGCGGGTAGCGCTCACCGACCCGGCCGACGCACGGCTGACGCCGATAGGGCGAGTCTGGCTACGCAACGAGCTAATCCGCCGAGACGTCACCGAGGCAGGGCTCCACGACGAACTCCGCCACCGCCCAGATGTCATCGACACGCTGGTGCCTCGACCGCTGGGTCGTGGTCGGCCTGCCACGGACCGGCACGACGCTGCTGCACGCACTGCTTGGATGCGATCCGGCCGCGTTCGTGCTGCCATTCTGGCAGCAGCTCCGGCGGCCGTACCCGGTCCCGCGGGTCAGGCTGGACCGGGCGACCCGGATCGTGCGAGCGCCGGCCATGGCAAGCCTGGCCCCGTCGATGGCACCACGGCTGCGGGACATCCATCCGGTCTCGTCCCTGCGCCCAGAGGAGGATGTGTTGCTACTCCGCGACACCGGCATGCTGGCCGTCCCGGTCGCGGCACCCGGCTACCTGCGCTGGCTGCAGGCGACCCGACCACGCAATGCCGGACCTACCGCCGGCACCTGCAGGCGCTGCTACGCGATCGGCCCGGACGCGGCCGGTGCTGAAGTCATCGTTTCATCTGGATCGACTTGGGGCGCTGCTGGGGGAGGTCCCGGAGGCGATGGTGGTGTGGACCCACCGTGATCCTGCGGTGGCGTTAGTGAGCTGGTGCAGCCTGGCCGCCGTGCTCGCCAGCGCCTCCAGCCACCATGTCGACCTGGTCGCGCTGGGCCGGCGGTGGTTGGACTTCTGGGCCAGCGAGATGGATCGGGCCTGGTCGTCAGGGCCGCCGCCGATCCAGCCCACTTTCGCGACGTGGGCTACGAGGCACTGGTGGCCGACCCGCTCGGTGAGGTGGAACGGGTGTATGCCGGCTGGGTCTGGAGCTGTCGGGCGCCGCCCGGCAGCGTATGACCCGGTGGATCGCCGCCATCATCACCACCGCGGCGGCCGCCCCATCGGTCCTCCCTCACCGACTTCGGACTCGACCCGGCTGCGGTCGACCGGCGGTTCACGCGCTACCGCGAATGGGTGGCGGCGGTCACCTAGTCGTGACCCAGTAGGTGCGTCCGGCAGTGCCGTCGGGGCTGAGCGAGTCGGACAGGCTGCGATGGACAGCGCCGATGGCTCAGGTGGTGGCCGGACAGGCTCGCATGGCGGCTGGAGGCCCGCGCATCCCGCGGGGTCTCCGCGCTTGCATGGTCTGCGATCCGCCGGGGTAGCAGGCGTCGGGAGTCGAGAATCGGAGGCGGCATCCCGGTCGGTCGGTGGCCGCCAGTGCGCGAGGATGGACAGGATGGACAGGATGGGGACGGGGATGATCTATGCTGCCTTGGGCGACTCCATGTCGATCGACGACTACGCTGGCGGCCCGGGCCGCGGCGCGGCCAGCCTGCTGTGGCGCAACCGCGACGACGACTTCCCGGCCTGGGCCGGCCGCGACCTGACCGCCCACGACCCGGCCGTCCGGCTGGCACTGCTGGCCACCGACGGCGCGACCTCTACCACAGTCGCCACCCAGCAGCTGGCCCGGCTGCGCAGTCTGGGACGCGCCCCGACGCTGGCCACGGTGACGATGGGCGGCAACGACCTACTGGCCGCCTACGGCGACGCGACCGCCGCCCGGCGGGTGATCCGGACGGTGGTCGACAACGGCCGGCTGATCCTGGCCGGCTTGTGCGACCTGATGGGCCCGGACGCGCCGATCGTGGTCGCCACCGTCTACGACCCGAGCGACGGCAGCGGTGACGCCGGCCGGCTCGGCCTGCCGCCCTGGCCAGACGCGCTGGACTGGCTCACCGAGCTGAACCAGGCCTTGCGGGCGCTTGCGGCAGCCCATGGGGCGCTCGTCGCCGACGTCCATGCCCGCTTCCTCGGCCATGGCCTGGCCACCGGCGACCCCAGCCAGCCGGCCGCCCGCCCACCCGACCGTGACCTTTGGTACTGCGGCCTGATCGAGCCGAACGCTTGGGGCGCCAGCGAAATCCGAGCGGCCTTCTGGGAGGCGTTGACGCTCGCGGACACCAAGCGGTCATGACGGCTGCGCACAGCGGGACCAGCGCCTGTTGGGGCAGCCTCAGCAGTCGCTTCACCGAGTTGGTCGGGATGCCCCCGGCGCCGATCGGCGCCAGGCGGCGCGGGCGACGGCGGGGATGTTGTCGTGCGCGGCGAAACAGGTGACCAGACCCGGTCAGGAATCGAGAAGCGCCGCCCCCGAGCCGCACCTAACGTGACTGCCATGGACATCACCATTCACGCGAGCTTCCTCCCGCACGACGATCCTTCGGCAGCCGGTCAGGCGCACTCGTATACGTCGTTCATCGCGCGTGGGCGGTCGTCGAACGGCCGCTCGGAGCACGAAGCCAACGCGCAGGAGGAAGCAATGCCGAAGAGATGGCGACAGCACGCCAACGTCACAACCCAATCGACCCAGAGAGGATAGATGCAATGAACTCGCACGTCAGCTCGATCCTGCTTGGCGTCAAGGACATGGAGCGATCCAAGCGCTTCTATACGGAAGGGCTGGGCTGGAAGGTCCAGGACGACTACAAAATCTCCGTGTTCTTCGTTCCACACGGCGGTTCGATAGTCGGCTTCTACGGCCGCGACGGGCTCGCCGACATGGTGGGCGTGAGTCCTGACGGCAGCGGCTTCAGCGGCATCGTCTTCACTTACGTCGTGCGCCGCGAGGACCGCGTCGACGAGATTCTGGACGAGGCCAAGAAGGCCGGCGGGAAGATCCTCAAGCCCGCGGCGAAGCTGGAGTGGGGCGGGTACGGCGGATCCTTCGCCGACCCGGATGGCTACATCTGGAACATCGGCTACAGCGCCGAAGGAGAGGACCAGCCCTACGCCGAGTAGCGAGGGACCGATGACGCATACACTCGAAGGCCGAGAAGCACCGCAAGCGGCCGCGATGGGTGCGATTCGGAGTTCCTCAGGCGCGCCGGAGGCCGTGCACCTCCGGCGCGTCCGGGCCAACGGGGGTCGGCCGTCAGGTCACCAGACCAGTGGCTGATGCTCCCGGACGGGGGAGCACCCCGCCGACGTGGTCGCGCTCGCGAAGGTAAACATGGCGTTCCGCTGGCGACGCTGCGGAGTCTGGGACTTGGTGGACTTGTACGTTTCTTCTTACGACAGGGCAAGCGACCAGGTCAGGCTAGCTGCTCGGAGTGGATCTCGCGGCACAGGATAAGACACTCCGCGCAGATGGCCGCGTCATCGGCATGCTTTCCAGCCGGATCGCCGACGCTGGTGGCAAGTCCAGTGACTTGGTGGCGGCGCTTGCCGCAGAAGCTGCATCGCCGCTGGGCCATGTTGTCGGGGACGCTGTGCAGCGGGCCAAGCGCAGTTTCGGTGGCCTGGCCGGAGCGGATGACTGTCTCGGCCATCTCGACGCACGTCTCGCAGATGTAGACGTCCGGCCCGGCCACGAGCTTGCGCGTCTTTCGCTGCCGCCGGCCGCAGAAGGAGCACGCCAGCTCTGGCGGGAGCCGGCCGCGCCTGCCCCATCGCCGTGCCCCGCCGGCTGTCTCGACGATCTGGTGGACCCGCTGGTGGCTGAGATTCAGGGCCGCGGCGAGTTCGCGCAGTGATGCGCCGCTCAGATGGAGCCGGCGGACGGCCCGGTGGAACTGCGCTTTAGCGACCTCGGCGGCATGGTCTGCCTCGACGAGTTGTTCCTGCGCCTGCCTGGCGGCTGCCAGCAGTTTCTCATCCATGTGTCTAGCGTATCTAGACGCTAGACACACGGCAAGCCCGACGGTCATGAAGCGGGTTAGTAAGCGGTTGCCGGGGTGCGGGCGACGAATGGATCTTGACCACCTGTGGCTCCGCGGGGGTGGCTCCTGTGAGGCGAGGCCGGTGATCGGGCCGGGTGATCACAGCGGTCAGGGGGTCACTCGAGCCAGATGATCACGTCCGTTGTCGACGCCGAGGAGGCGGGGCTGGTCGTGCCGACGCAAGGTCGGGGCGTGCTGTCGTCGAGGTCGCCGCTGTTCGGGGTTGTCGTCGGGGTCGTGACCTGCTTCGAACGCTTCAGCTGAGCTGCTCGGCCAGCGCGACGATGACGATGTGCCACACAAGCGCGCGATCGGTTCTACCCAGCTTTGGCAGTCGATCAGGACGGGCTTGTGCGTCCAGCGGCCTCGTCGATCATGAGGGCCCGCCCGATCCCAACCAACCACGCGTCCTGGCGAGGGGGATGCCCTGCTGGGTGGGACGCTGCGAACCCTCCTCTCGCATGCCGGGGGTCCGCAGGTACAAGCCGAGCGTGCCCAAGGCGAAGGCGGTCAGCCCAGCGCCGGCCAGCCAGGCCGGGACCACCGGCAGCACAGGGCCGTGCCGATGGTGATCTCAGCGGTGGACAGCAGACTGGTGAACCGCTTGGCATCCAGCCTGCCCAGGACGGTATAGGTCCCAGCCGCAAAGCCATGGAGCTGTCCTGCGGTGGCGTCGTCCGCGCCACGCTTGGACAGCCCCGAGTTGAAGAAGTACGCATCGGTGATCAACCTTGGCGGCGGGTGCCATGCCTTCACGCGTAGGTCCATCAGCGACCTCCTAGCGGTGAAGCTTGAGTCCGAAACTACTCTAGCCCCAGAGCCTTGCCCACCGGCTGCTCGCCCGAGCGGCCGGCCGCACTTCGCCTCATGGTGGAGAGGAACACTTGCCCCCTGCTCTACTCAGCTCCGGCTCTTCAACTCCACCGCCTGACGGCTGCTGCCCGCCAAGGCCCTCGTCTGCGACAGCCGGGTCATCTGCTGGGGGCAGCTGCGCGCTTGGCAGCAGGCGGCGTGCGGGAGCAGCTGCACCATCGGCTGCTGGACTGGCTCGGCGACGATGGCCAGATCGACTGGTCCCGCGCGTCGGTCGACAGCGTGAACCTGTGACCTCTTCCGTGTCAGCAGACCCCGGGAACCGCTGTGCTAGGAGCCATTCTCGCAAATCGGCTCAGACCGTAGATTAGGAGTCCTGTTGAAGGACTCGGGAGGTCGGCGTTGGCTGCAGACGCTGGTAAGCGCGCCGCGAGGTTGCTTGGACGTCGTAGCGAGTGTGAGGTGCTCGACCGGCTCGTGGCTGACGTGGTCGCCGGTGCGAGTCGAGTCTTGGTCCTGCGCGGCGACGCGGGCGTCGGCAAGAGCGTGTTGTTGGGCTACTTGTCCGAACGAGTTGCCGGCTGGCGGGTCGCGTCGGCCGTCGGCATGGAGTCGGAGATGGAACTGGCCTACAGCGGCCTCCATCAGCTGTGCGCGCCCATGCTGGACCATCTTGAACGGCTGCCCGTCCCGCAGCGCGACGCGCTCGCGACGGTGTTCGGGCTGAGCACTGGTCCCGTTCCCGACCGGCTCATGGTGGGACTTGCCACGCTGACGCTCCTGGCGGAGGCCGCCGAGCAGAACCCGCTGATCTCTTTGTCGACGATGCGCAGTGGCTCGACCACGCCTCCGCCCAGATTCTCGGTTTCGTCGCCCGCCGCCTCCTCGCCGAGCGGGTCGCGCTGGTGTGCGCGGCGCGCACCGGGAGCGGAGACGACGTCCTCCCCGGGCTGCCCGCGTTACCGATCCGTGGACTGGGCGACAGCGATGCACGCGCGCTGCTGCTGGGTAATGTGCACGGCCCCCTGGATGCGGCCGTCTGCGACCAGCTCATCGCGGAGAGCCATGGCAACCCCCTGGCGCTCCTCGAGCTGCCGCGCACCTGGAGGGCTGCAGATCTCGCCGGCGGGTTCGGGCTGCCCGAGAGTCAACCGGTAGCCAGCAAGATCGAACGGAGTTACGTCCGGCGTCTCCTGATGCTCCCCTCCGACACCCAGCTGCTGGTCCTTGCCGCGGCCGCGGAGCCCCTCGGCGACCCCGTACTGCTCCACGGTGCCGCCGAGGCGCTCGGCATCGACATGGCTGCGGCCGCTCCCGCGGTGGACGCCGGGCTCCTCCAGGTGCGCGGGCGCGTGGAGTTCGCGCACCCACTGGTCCGATCCGCCGCGTACCGTTCGGCCGCCACCGACGACCGATACCGGGTGCATCGCGCGCTCGCGAACGCCACCGACGCCGAGGCGGACCCGGATCGGCGCGCCTGGCACCGCGCACGCGCGACACCGGGGCCCGACGAGGACGTGGCGGCGGAACTCGAGCGCTCGGCCGGCCGGGCACAGTCCCGCGGAGGGCTCGCGGCCGCTGCAGCCTTCCTGACCCGCGCGACCGAGCTCACGCCCGATCCGACGCGACGGGTTCGTCGGGCGCTGGATGCAGCCTTCGCCAACGTGCAGGCCGGGGCATTCGACACCGCGCGTACCCTGCTCACCATCGCCCGCGGCGGACCGGTCGACGAGTTGCAACGCGCGCAGATCGACCTGGTGCGTGCTCAGCTGGCATTCGCGTCAAGCCGGGGCAACGAGGCGACACCGCTGTTGCTGGCAGCCGCTCGACGCCTCGAACCACTGAATCTCGAGCTCGCGCGCCAGACGTACCTGGACACATTCTCCGCGGCCCAGTTCGCGGCCCGGCTCAATGCCGGCGTGGGCGTCGCCGAGGTGGCACGGGCCGCCCGAGCCGCGCCGCGCCGGTCAGACGATGAGCCCACGGCTGGCGACGTGCTGCTGGACGCGTTCAGCGCGCTCACCGACGACTACGACACGGCGGTTCCACGATCCCGGGACGCGTTGCAGAGACTCCGCGGCCTCAATATCTCGACCAAGGAAAGGCTGCGGTGGTTGTGGCAGGGCTGCGTACTCGCCCTCGAACTGTGGGACGACGAGAGTTCGTACGTCTTGTCGCAGCGCCACCTTCAGATCGCCCGCAAGACGGGCGCGCTGAGCGAGCTGCCGCTCGCGCTCGGCTCGCGTACGCCCATCCTGGTGTTTTGCGGCGAGCTCTCCGCTGCCGCCTCGCTGGTCGAAGAAGCACGGTCGGTAGTGGAGGCGATGGGGGTCAACGAGGCGCCGTATGGCGCGTTGACCCTCGCCGCATGGCGGGGCCAGGCACGCGAGGCGAGAGAACTGATCGAGGTCACGATGCGTGAGGCTAGCTCCCGCGGCGAGGGAGTTGGAGTCGCCATCTGTGAGTACACGCGCGCCGTCCTGTGCAACGGCTTGGGCCAGTACGAGGAGGCACTGGTTGCCGCCGGCTCCGCCAGCGAATATCAAGAAGTCGTCGCCGAGAACTGGGGCTTGACGGAGCTGATCGAGTCGGCCACGCGAACCGGAAGGACCGATCTGGCGACGGACGCCCTGCATCGGCTGGCCAGGAAGGCACGGGCGAGCGGAACCGACTGGGCGCTCGGGATGGAGGCCCGTTCACTAGCCCTGCTGAGCGAAGGAGACGATGCCGAGCGCCGCTTCCGCGCTGCTATCCAGCATCTGAGCCGAACACGGGTCCGCGCCGAGCTCGCCCGCGCTCGCTTGCTGTATGGAGAGTGGCTTCGACGGGCGAACCGCCGTGTGGACGCGCGGCGAACTGAACATCGCATACGAGATGTTCAGCGCGATGGGCATCGAGGGTTTCGCGGAGCGCACCCGCCGGGAACTGCTGGCCACAGGCGCGACCGTGCGTAAATGCAATGTCGAGACCCGCGATGACCTCACGGCACAAGAAACCCAGATCGCGCGCCTCGCTCGTGACGGCCTGTCCAACCCGGAGATCGGCGCGCAACTGTTCATCAGTGCCCGAACTGTCGAATGGCATCTGCGCAAGGTGTTCACCAAGCTCGACATCAGCTCTCGCCGGCAGCTTCGCGGGGCCCTTCTCCAATAGCGGCCGACCCTCCGCAGAAAGCTCTCCTCGATCCGGGTAGTCGCTCGCGTCGGCAGCTCCGTCCCGGCCTGCTCCGCCACCATGTACGCGGCGTACCAGTCAGGCCAGTTCTCGTCTCGCTGCCCGGTGCGCTTCTCGTGCTCGCCGTGGGCCCGGGTCGCTGAAGGAGGCGCGTAGGAGCGGTAGGTGCTGCGGTCAGGGTCAGGGCCGCTGACCCGACCGTTCGTACCGGCGTGACTGAACCGAGCGCCCGGAGCCGGTCGCCGACCAGAGGGCCCTGCACGGCCTGCTCGCCAAGGTTCGCGACCTCGGCCTCCCGCTGCTGTCGGTCCAACGGATCGGTCCAGGACACGAGTCCGAAACGGAGCAGTGATGCCAGCACCTCCCATTCCACGCCGCCAGCGTCAGCGCTTGAGGTCGCAGCGGCCTGGAAGGACCGGGCGGCGGCGCCGCCTGACGGCCGGCCTGGTCGACCGGCGGACTCCGTCGGGGCGGCTGCTCCCCTGGTGAACGCGGCCGTGAGCCCGCGAGGCACGGAGCACCTTGATGTACCGGCCAGGAGGCCCGATCCGAGAGATCCCACCCCGACACCACCTACGGGTGATGCCCCAGCCGTCCCCCGGCCGCAGGATCGACAGTGACCGTGAGCCGACGACGCATCCCGACGGCCGAGCGCCTGACCCGCACCAGAGGACCGAGGAGCGCCACAACCGTGACTCCTGTGGAGAACCCGCCAGCAAGGGCGAGAAGCTCGATGGCTTCGGCATCGTCGACTGCTGCGCCGGAGCGGGCCAGGTGGCCACGCCTGGCCGCCGCGCCGCACCCGCTGCTGCGGTCGCTGCTCCCGCGCGGTATGGCGGCTTCACCGAGGCGACCACCCCGCGGCACCTGGTCCTGCCGGCGACCAGCTCGGTCCTGTTGGTGGTGAAGCTTGCTGACTCGCCGTATCGTCCCCCAGCGTTCGTCCTGGGCGCCCATGACTCCTTCATGGTCCTGGAGGGTGCATGTGCCCGGTCCTACCTGGAGGTGTGGCTGGCCCCGCTGGGGCCTACCGGCTGCTGGAGCGGCTGGAGGTTGGGCGGGCCTGGGAGCGGCTGGTCGCCTCCGCCGGGACCGTGCCGATCGGCCAGATCGCTTCCGAGGTGGGTTGGAGCCACAAGCACCTGATCGCCAGGTTCCGCCAGCAGGTCGGGGTCCGGCCCCCGACAGCGGCCCGGACCGTCCCGCGCGCTGGGGACGGCGGGGGAGAGGCCAATTCCGTTCAAGACATGGTCGCCGCCTCCTCCTAGCCTGGCGCCACGAAAGGAGGAAGTATCGATGTCCCATGCAGTTGCGCAGCCGGTGGTGCGCTGGCGGCTTGGTGCCCGGGTCCGCAGGAGCGTCCTGGTGGTCCACCTCGCGTCCGCCGGGGCCTGGCTCGGCATCGACGTGGTGATGGCCGTGCTGGTGTTCACCGCCCTGGGAAGCGACGACGACCGTACCAAGGCCCTGTCGTTCCGGGCCCTGGAGCTGGTGGCCGTCGGGCCGCTGCTCGCCGCCGGCCTGGTCTGCCTGCTCAGTGGCGTGCTGCTCGGCCTGGGCAGCAGGTACGGGCTGGTCCGGTACTGGTGGGTGGCGGTCAAGCTGGTCCTGAACCTGGTCCTCACCGGGCTGGTCCTGGTCTCCCTGGCCCCGCAGGTGGCCGACGCGGCCGCGCGGGCCCGCCAGTTCGACGCCGGCGTCCCGGCGCCGCTGGGGGTGGGCGACCTGATCTTCCCCCCGATCGTGTCCCCGACCGCTCTGCTGCTGGCGATGGTCCTGGCCGTGTTCAAGCCCTGGGGACGCATCCGCACCCCACGACCAGATGACGAGTCGTTGATGGCTGCGTCCGACCAAGCGACCGGAAGGAGCCGAGATGCGCAAGGTGATCGTCAACGAATGGATGACCCTCGATGGGGTCGTGCAGGCGCCCGGCGCCGCCGATGAGGACACCACCGGCGGCTTCCAGCACGGCGGCTGGCACCTGCCCTACTTCGACGATCTCTCCCGGGAATGGGTGCTCGAGGGCTACGCCAAGGCGGGTGGCTTCCTGTTCGGGCGCCGCACCTACGAGAGCCTCGCGGCCTACTGGCCGAATGCGTCCGAGGAGGAGCAACCTGTCGCCCAGCCGCTGAACACCAAGCCGAAGTACGTGGCGTCGAGGACGCTCAGCGGGCCGCTCCCGTGGCAGAACTCGACGGTGCTCCAAGGCGATGTCGCTGCGGCTGTCGCCGGCCTGAAGCAGGAGGATGGCGACGACCTCCACGTGATCGGCAGCAGCGAGTTGGCTTACACGCTGATCGAGCACGGCCTGGTCGACGAGTTCCGGGTGATGATCGATCCGCTTCTGGTCGACGGTGGCAAGCGGATCTTCCGCGATGACGGTGCGCGCAGGCCACTCCGGCTCGTAGATAGCAAGGTGACGACCACCGGCGCAATTCTCGCGACGTACGCGGTCGCCGAGGGCTGAGGGCGACCCTGGTGATCGTCACCGCCGGGCCCGGTCTGTGATGGGTCCGCGAACGCACCCTCACACTGAGAGCGGGGTATGTCATGACCGACCAGAGGCCGCTCACCTGCCATGTGTTCATCGGCGCCAGCCTGGACGGGTTCATCGCCCGTGCCAACGGTGACCTGGAGTGGCTCACCAGCCGCGGCGAGGCCGCCGGCGAGTATGGGTTCCAGGAGTTCATCGACAGTATCGACACCGTCGCGATGGGCCGCGTCACCTACGGAAACTGGCTGAGCCTGGGCACCGATCAGTGGCCGTTCCACGGCAAGCACGTGGCGGTACTCAGCACCCGGCTGGACACCGACGACGACCCGCGCATCACCGTCTACCGGAACCTGGACCAGCTGCTCAAGAGCCTCGCCGACCGGGGCACCAAGAGCGTCTACGTCGACGGAGGGCGGGTCATCCGGGAGTTCCTGCAGGCTGGCCTGATCGACGACATCACGATCACGACCGTCCCGGTCCTGATTGGGAGCGGGATCCCGTTCCCCGGCGACCTCGACGCCGACATCCCGCTGATCCACCAATCGACCAAGGTGTTCGGGGCGGGTCTTGTTCAGTCCGCGTACTCAGTCGACCGCTAGTGCGGTGACCACTCACGTTCGCCGGGTTTGATCACGCCACGTTGGGTTCGGGGTGGCCTCAGCGTTGCTAGTGCACCAAACCCGGTGAACGTTCGTGGTCATCGCATGAGCGCCTGGAACGCACTCGGAAAGGAGACAAGACGCGATGACAGGTCACAAGGTTGTTAGCCGTGAGGAGTGGCAGGCCGCTCGTGAGGAGTTGCTCCGGCGCGAGAAGGAGCACACCCGGATGGCGGACGAGCTGGCGCGCAGCGCCGCGAGCTGCCCTGGGTCGCGATCGACAAGAAGTACCGGTTCGACACCGACGACGGGACGCGGACCCTGGCCGAGCTCTTCGACGGCCGCTCCCATTCGACTTCGGCGCCTCCTCCACACCTCTCGGAAGCACGGCGATGAGCGCCTTCACGCTCCAGGACGGCGCCGTCTACCAGACCTATGCGACCACATGGCGCGGGGTCGAGTTCCTGATGGGCTACTACCCGATCCTGGACCGGGCGCCGAAGGGGCGCGACGAGGGCGATGGCTTCCAGCTCTGGATTCGCCGCCATGACGAGTACGTCTAAGACGGCGTGCGGTGCAGGGGAGATCCTCCTGGATCGACGTACCGCCGTACGCGGCGCGCTGCCGCTTCGCGAGGAGGTTGTCCGTCACAGCGGACGGCAAAAGAAAAAAGCAAGGAGTTACGCGCTCCTTGCCACTCCCAATTTATAGCGCACCGGGGGGCTTGCGGCAAGACCCGGGTCGTGTTGCAGAATCTCCGGGCGAAGCCAGAACCTGCGGAAATCAGGGATTCACGAAGTACGTGTGCTCTTGTCGACGTGTGGGTCTCGCGGGACGTCGAGCCGCCGGTGGGACTCGCGGTGCGGTTGCGGGCACTCGGTGCGGAGGTGCGGGTGTGCGCGCCGCCGGACTGCGCGGAGCAGCTGGCCGAAATGCAACCTTGTTGAATGGGGATTTTCATGATTGACGTGATCATTGCCGGCGGCGGACCGACCGGCATGATGCTGGCCAGCGAGTTGCGGCTGCACGGCGGGCACGTGGTCGTGCTGGAGAAGGCGGCGGAGCCGACCCGGGTTGTCCGGTCGCTCGGCCTGCACGTGCGCAGCATCGAGGTCATGGACCAGCGCGGCCTGCTGGAGCGGTTCCTCCCGCTCGGCCAGCAGTACCCGGTCGGTGGTTTCTTCGCCGGCATCGACAAGCCGACGCCGGACCGGCTGGACACCGCACATCCGTACATCCTCGGCATCCCGCAGACCACCACCGAGCGGCTGCTGACCGAGCACGCCACCGAGCTCGGCGTCGAGATCCGGCGTGGCTGCGAACTGGTCGGGCTGAGCCAGGACGACCACGGGGTGACCGTCGAGCTGGCCGACGGCACGCAGCTGCGCTCGCGCTACCTCGTCGGCTGCGACGGCGGCCGCAGCACGGTGCGCAAGCTGCTCGGCGTCGGTTTCCCCGGCGAGTCCGCCAGGGTCGAGTGGCTGCTGGGCGAGGTGGAGCTGACCGCGCCGCCGGAGGAGTTGGCCGCGGTGGTGGCCGAAGTCCGCAAGACCCAGAAGGGGTTCGGCGCCGGGCCCCTGGGGGACGGGGTGTACCGCGTCGTCGTGCCCGCCGAGGGGGTGGCCGAGGACCGCACGGTCCCGCCGACCCTCGAGGAGGTCAAGCAGCAGCTGCGGGTGTTCGCCGGCACCGACTTCGGCGCGCACTCGCCGCGCTGGCTGTCCCGCTTCGGCGACGCCACCCGCCTGGCCGAGCGCTACCGGGTCGGCTTGGTGCTGCTGGCCGGCGACGCGGCGCACATCCATCCGCCGCTGGGCGGGCAGGGCCTCAACCTCGGGATTCAGGACGCATTCAACCTGGGCTGGAAACTGGCCGCCGAGGTCAACGGCTGGGCGCCGGAGGGGCTGCTGGACAGCTACCAGACCGAACGGCACCCGGTGGCCGCCGACGTGCTGGACAACACCCGCGCGCTGGTCGAGCTGACGTCCCTGGAGCCGGGTGCCCAGGCGGTGCGCCGGCTGCTGTCGGAACTGATGGACTTCGAGGAGGTGAACCGGTACCTGATCGAGAAGATCACCGCGATCGGGATCCGCTACGACTTCGGCGAGGGCCATGAACTGCTCGGCCGGCGGCTGCGGGACGTGGCGCTGAAGCGCGAGCGCCTCTACGGGCTGATGCACGGCGGTCGCGGACTGCTGCTCGACCAGACCGGCCGGCTCTCGGTCGCCGGGTGGGCGGATCGGGTCGATCACGTCGTCGACGTCAGCGAGGAACTGGACGTGCCCGCGGCGCTGCTGCGGCCGGACGGCCACGTGGCGTGGGTCGGCGAAGATCAGACGGATCTGCTCAGCCAGCTGCCCAGGTGGTTCGGCGCGCCCGTCAACTGAACGCGCAGTCTGGCCGGAAAGGGTGGGCCGTTGTGACGGGATGCGCGACATCGTGGCGACGATCCAGGCCGAGCAGACGAGATCATCCGGCTCGATCACCCCGAGGTGCTGGTGATCGAGGGCGGCCGGGCTACCGGGTGCGGTGGTCACGCTCGAGGTGGATGCCTAGGCTTGGCTCGGGGGCAGGCTCGTCGTCGTCCTCCTCGCTGGCCTGCTCCTCCTCTGGGGTGATGTCGGCCTGGGCGAGCACCTCGAAGGGATGGCCGGGCGACACCAACCCGACCGCGTCGTCGCCCTCCGGGGGTGCCTCGCGCTCGGCGGCGGCCGCTTCCTGGACGGTCAGCTCGGCCAGTGGGTCGGCCTCCAGCCGCTCGTCGGGGATTGGCTGGCCGGTGCGGACGGAACGGCCGTAGCTGCCGGCGGCCAGCCGGGCCTCGGCTCGCTGCAGCGCCGCCCACCGGGCTCGCAGGAGCTGGTCGACGGCCATGCCGGTCTGTTCGGCGTTTCGCCGGTCGGCGTCGTCGACCTCATCGCCCAGCTCGGCCGCCTGCGGTTCGCCGGTCTCTGCCTGCAGCAGCCGCTGGAGCCGGGCTCGCTCGCCGGCGAGCAGGGCTCGCGCCCGGGCCTGGTCCATCTATGCCTCCTCGGATCCGGGTCAAGGTGCACTTTGCGAGCTCGCCGACACCATTAGGGCATGTCGGCGTCGCGGGTCACGGGGCCGATAGCTGAGGTAGTTCCTGCTCTCTGTCAGGCTTCGTGGAACCTCCGACCATGCCTCGTGTGTCAGATGTCATTGGTGTGGCTGCTCCCATGACTGGTCTTGGTGTCGGCGCAGGTGCGGGTCGGTGATTCCGCCGGGGGAGGCCAGGCGCCGGATGTCCCAGCCGGCCAGTCGGGCGCCGGCCTGGTAGGCGCTCTCGTAGAAGTCCAGCACGGTGACGCGTGGGTCGTCGCTGGCGCGGGCACCGTCGTAGCGCAGGACGGCCAGGTGGCTGCCGTCGCGCGGATCCCACCAGGCAGCCGCCGGCTGCAGCGGCTGGTTGGCCAGGCCAGCCGGCTCCGGGGCGGTGTAGGCGTAGAACGCCGGCGCAGCGAAGCGGTCGTCGCCGAACCAGAAGCCGAAGCTGATCACCTCCCGCGAGTACCCCTCCCGGGTCACCGGGTCGGCGGTGGGCGGCTGGTCCACGTGGCGGTCGGAGTAGCGGGTGTGGGCGATGTCGAAGGTGTGCCAGAAGTGGTGCACCGGGCTGACCTTGCCCGAGAACCGGGCCGCGAACTCCTCCAGGACCAGGTTGACCTGGCTGAGGACCTGCCAGTAGCGGCTGGCCCAGGCCGGGTCGTAGCTGGCGTGCTCGGTGTCGTCGGCGAAGGGTCGGTCGGCGTCAGGCAGGTCGAACGGGTGGGGGTGGGCAATCGCCACCGTGATCCCGAGCCCGGCCAGGCCCTGGAGGGTCTGGTCGTAGAAGGAGGCGACCGACTGGCCCTGGAGCGGGACCGTCACCGCCCGGCCGTCCAGGGTGTGGATGCGCAGCTCGTGGTCGATGAAGTCGAAGTCGATGGTGGAGACCGGGTTGTCGTCGGCCTGGCCCATGGGCCGGGTGGTGATGCCCCGGCCGGTGATGTGGAACGGCACGTTCCACCAGTGGTTGCGCCGCACGCTGGCGGCCAGTCGGATCTTCCCGATGACCTGGCAGAACCGATGCAGCGTCTGCTTGGTGTCCTGCCAGGAGGCCAGCGGCATCGGTGGGAACAACTCCATGTCTGCACCCTTCAGTCACGCGCCTTGTAACGCCGGCGGTCCCATCGATGTGCCTGGCGCCAATAGCTGACATTCAGAGGTTATCGACTTGGCGATGTAGGTTCGGTTATGCGGCGGCGTCGCTTGTCGATTCGACCGGGTACTGGGAGCGCCAGGCGTTCAGGCCGCCTTGGAGCGCCTCGGCTTGGAAGCCGAGCTGGCGAAGCTGCAGCGCCGCCCGGGCGCTGGTCTGCTCCCGCGGTCAGGTGCAATACAGCACGTAGGGCTGGTCGCGGAGGCGGTCGGCCGCCCACTCGGCCACCTGGTCGGGCAGGACCCGGACACTGCCGGGGATACGGACGCCGTCGCGCTGGTACTCCGAGCGGCTGCGGACATCCAGGATCAGAGGCGGGTTCGTCCCCCGCAGGCGGTCGAAGAGCTGGGCCGGGGTGACCCGGGGGACGTCGGCCGGGCTCTGGGTGAACAGCTCGGCCGCCGTGCCCGCGCGTTCCTCAGCCAGGGTCTCCTTGCTGGCCTTGCGGGCGTACCAGCTGGAGAACGGGGTGGCGGTGGCCCCGTGGGCGATCACCGACACCAGCACCACGACCCCGATGACGGGAAACAGCTCCTCGCCCCCGGGTACGCCTTCGGCGACGACCAGCAGCGCGAACAGCAGGGAGTTGAGCCCCCGCGGGCCGAACCAGCCGATGAACTGGCGGGCATAGCGGCTCAGGCCGGCTCGGCCCAGCCGCAGCACCAGCCGGACGGCCACCGGCCGGATGACGAAGATGGCGAGCCCGGCCAGGGCCAGGGTCGCCAGCAGCGGAACCTGA
>JASLBL010000229.1 GCA_030146615.1 Actinomycetes bacterium | reverse complement strand
CCCGGTCGACGGTCACCGACGGGACCACCACGACGGACTCGCCCTCCTGGTTGAGGCGCATGGCCCGCCAGACCTCGGGCATCCGGGTCTGGAGCGCGGCGAACCGCCGCTCGCGCTCCCCCGGGTCCAGCTCGGCCAGGGTCGGCGGCCGGGTGGCGGTCATGAGCTGATCCGGGCCGCGTCCAGCCCGACCACGTTGAAGGTGGCCACCGGGCGGGAGAAGCCGCGCAGGGTCAGCTCCCCCACCGGCTCGCTGGTCACGAACTCCTCCACCGCGGCGTGGACCCGGGGGCTGACCAGGATCTGCCAGGGCCGGGCCTCGGCGCACAGCCGGGCGGCCAGGTTGGTGCAGTTGCCGATGGCGGTGTAGTCGAAGCGGCCCTCGAAGCCGACCCGGCCGAGGGTGGCGTAGCCCTGGGCCACGCCCACCCCGAAGGACAGGTCGTAGCCGTGCCGGGTCCAGCTCTGGGCCAGGCCCTGGATCCGGTTGCGCATGGCCACCGCCATCCGGACCGCCCGCAGGGGCGCGTCCTCACACGGCAGCGGGTCGTTGAAGAAGACCATCAGCCCGTCGCCGGTGAACCGCTCCAGGGTGCCCTCGAACCGGGTGACCAGGTCCCCGAGGGCCTGGTAGTAGTCGTTCAGCACCCCCATCACCTCCTCCGGCTCGGCGGTCTCGGCGAAGGCGGTGAAGGCCCGCAGGTCGCAGAACACCACCGTGATGTCGCGCCGGTGGCTCTCCAGGAACGACTCGTCGCCGGAGGAGACGACCAGGTCGGCCAGCTGGGGCGAGAGGAACCGGCGTAGCCGTCCCATCCGCTCCAGCTGCTCGACCTGCTCCTGGACCCGCCGCTCCAGGGTGCGGTTCCACTCGGCCAGCTCGGCCGCCTGGCCCTCGATGGTGTCGTGGTAGCGCTTGATGCGCAGCAGCGACCGCACCCGGGCGATCAGCTCGGCCTGGTCGAAGGGCTTGGTCACGAAGTCGTCGGCGCCGGCCCGGATGGCCAGGAGCCGCTCCTGGTCGCCGCTGGCGGTGATCATGACCACGGGCAGGAACGCCGTCGCCGGGTCCTGCCGGAGGCGGCGGCAGACCTCGTAGCCGTCCATCTCCGGCATGACGATGTCGAGCAGGACCAGGTCGGGGCGGTGCTCGGCGACCAGCGCCAGCGCCTCGGGACCGGACCCGGCTCCGAGCACCCGGTAGCCGCGCGGGCTGAGCACGGCGTCGAGCAGGCGGACGTTGGCCGGCAGGTCGTCGACCACGAGGACGAGGGGCTCATCGGTCATCGGGCAGCTCCGCGGCGGTGAGGAACGCGCGCACCTGGCTAGGCAGCTCGCGCACGCTGATGGGCTTCTCCAGGTAGCCGTCGAAGCCGGCCCGCAGGACCCGCTCGCGGTCGTCCTTCATGGCCAGGGCGGTGACGGCGACCACCGGGACGCCGGCCGTGGGCGGGCTTCCCCGCAGCCGCCGGAACGCCTCCATGCCGTCGATGCCGGGCAGCTGGAGGTCGAGCAGGACCAGGTCGGGCGGGCTGGCGCTGGCCAGGGCGAGGCCGTGCTCGGCGGTGCGGGCCTCGGCCGTCTGGAACCCGTTGAACTGGAGCACGTCCCGGACCAGCTTCAGGTTCCGCTCGTTGTCCTCGATGATGAGGATCAGCTGGTCGGCCATGTCGCCTCCGGTCCGCAGCGGGCGAGGGCGTTCAGGACCCCCTCGCGGGACACCGGCTTGACCAGGTACTCGGCCGCGCCCAGGGCGAGCCCGCGGCCGCGCTCGTCGAGGATCGAGACCACCACCACCGGGATGGCGGCCGTGGCCGGGTCGGCCTTGAGGGACTCGAGGACCTGCCAGCCGTCCAGCCCGGGGAGCAGGATGTCGAGCACGACGATGGCCGGCTTGAGGGCCCGGATCAGCTCGACCCCGCGGCGGCCGTCGGAGGCGCTGACCACCCGCAGCCCGGCCGCCTCCAGGTACACGGTGAGCAGGTCGATGGAGCGCCGGTCGTCGTCGATCACGACCACGGTGCCCTTCCCGTCGGCCCGGCCGGGGTCGTCGGCGACGGCGCCGGCGGCCGGGGCCGGGACGCCGGCCGGGATGGCGAACCCGAAGGTGCTGCCCACCCCGAGCTCGCTCTCGACCCAGATCCGGCCGCCGTGGAGCTCGACGATCCGCTTGGACAGGGTCAGCCCGAGCCCGGTGCCCTCGGTGGTCGACGCCCGGCGGCCGCCCTGCTGGAACGACTGGAAGATCCGCTCGCGGTCGGCGGCCGCGACCCCGGTCCCGGTGTCGGCGACGGTGACCAGCACCTCGCTGCCCTCGGTGCGAGCCCGGACCTCGACCCGGCCGCCGTCGGGGGTGAACTTCACCGCGTTGGACAGCAGGTTGACGATCACCTGCTTGATCCGCAGCTCGTCGGCGCGCACCAGCCCGACCTCGGGCGCCACCTCGAGGCCGAGCCGGATGCCGTGCCGGGCGGCCCGCTCGCGCACCAGGGCCAGGCCGTGGCCGAGGGCCTCCTGGAGGGAGAACTCGGTCGGCTCCAGGGTCATCTGGCCGGCCTCGACCTTGGACAGGTCGAGGATCTCGTTCAGCAGCTCCAGCAGGTGCTTGCCGGAGCTCCAGATGTCCCGGAGGTACTCCTCCTGGCGGTCGTTGAGGTCGCCGAACATCCGCTCCAGCAGGACCTCGGAGAACCCGATGACGGCGTTGAGCGGGGTCCGCAGCTCGTGCGACATGCTGGCCAGGAACTCCGACTTGTGCCGGCTGGCCACCTCGACCTCGGCCGTGCGGGCCTTGAGGGCGTTGACCAGGTCGACGCTGCGGATGGCGATCCCCGCCTGGGCGGCGAAGGTGGTCAGCAGCTCGGTGGCCCGCTCGCTGAACGGGTCGACATGGGTCCGCCAGACGACCAGGACGCCGACGACCTCGCCGTCGAGCAGCATGGGGACGCCCATGGTGGTCCGGAAGCCGCCGTGGCGCTGGATGTCGAGCCGGCCGTACTCGGGGTCGGCGAGCACGTCGGCGATCTGCTGGGGCCGGCGCTCCAGCCCGACCCGGCCGGCGAGCGTGCCCCGGTCCTGGGCCAGCGGGTGCTGGGCGAGGTAGGCGCGGTCCTCCTCGGTGAGGGGGCCCGACGCGATGGCCAGCCGGTAGGCGTCGCCCTCGAGCAGGAAGATCAGGGCGATATCGGCCCGGCAGAGACGGCGGGCGCTGTCGACGACGGTCTCGAGCACGGCGTCGAGGTCCGAGGTGGCGCGGCCGAGGACGGCCAGCACCCCGCTCGTCGCCGCCTGCTGCTCGCGGGCCTCGGCCAGGTCGCGCCGGAGGCGCTCGACCTCCTCGCGCAGCCCTCCCGCGGCCCCGACGCCCTCCACCGCCTCGCCTCCCCCGAGGACAACCCCTGCAGTCAGGACCAATCCGCCAGAGGCACCCAAGTAGTGTGCTCCCGGCCAACCCCGAACACAACGGGGTTCGGAGCGGTGCTGGCACGGGCACCGAGGAGGCGGTGGCGGCGGTCGGGCGGGCGGAGGATCGCCCGCTCCAGGGCTGGGGGGTAGGGCGAGGTCCGGGCCTTGCGCTCGGCCGAGGCCCCGTCGGGGTCGTGCAGGGCCAGGCCGTGGTGCACCTCGCCGGCGTAGATGTGGTTGCAGAACCCGTGCGGATGGCCCGGCTGGTAGTCGCAGGTGACACGGCCGGCCGCGCAGTCGTCCAGCACCTGGTCGACCAGCCGCAGGTCGCGGTAGAGCAGGTCCAGCTTGATGCCCTGGATGCGGGTCCAGGCGCCGCCGTTGATCCACGGCCCCCAGTCGCCGAAGCCGACCAGCTCGGGGGCGTGCCGGTCGTCGAGCTCGGTGGCCAGGTCCCGCAGCGCCTCGACCGAGAACGGCCGCGCCGGGTCGTAGTAGATGCCCAGGTCGACATCGGAATCGGCGTCGCCCCGGCCTCGGGCCGGCGAGCCGCCGAGCGCCACCGCCACCACCCCCTCCAGGGCCCCGACCCTGGCCGCGACCTCATGGGCCAGCGTGACCTTCATGGCCCGTCGGCCGAGTCGAGCACCTCGAGGGCGCGGTCGATGTCGGCCGCGGTGTTGTACAGGTGCGGGGAGACCCGCAGGTGGGCGCGGCGGAAGGCGACGTCGACGCCGGCGTCGGCCAGCCGCCGGTGCAGCTCGGAGGTGCGGTCGGGCTGGTGGTGGCCGAAGACGACCAGGGCCGAACGGGCGGCCCCTCGCCGCGGGCTGACCAGCCGGTAGCGATCGGGGTCGAGGCCCTGGAGGAACCGCTCGACCAGGGCCTGGTCGAAGGCGGCGACCCGGTCGATGCCCAGGCTCAGGAGGAGCTCGACCGACGCTGTCCAGGGCCGGAAGGTGAGGAAGTTGGCCGTGCCGGGCACGTCGTAGGCGGCCGCGCCCAGATCGTCCCGCAGCCGGTAGCCGGTGTCCTGGCCCAGGTCGTCCTGGGCGAGGTGGCTGAGCCAGTACGCCGGCCGGTAGGTGAGCGAGGCCAGCAGCTCGGGCCGCAGCCAGCAGAAGCCGGTCCCATACGGGCCGCACAGCCACTTGAACCCGCAGCTGACCAGCGCGTCCACCGGCAGGGCGGCCAGGTCGAGCGGGACGGCGCCAACGGCCTGGGAGCCGTTGACGACGAAGGTCACCCCGGCCCGGCGGCACACCCGTCCGAGGGCGGCCAGGTCGACCGCCTGCCCGGTGAAGGAGAACACCCAGCTGGTGCAGAACAGCCGGGTCGCCTGGGTCAGCTCGGCCTCGAGCTGCCCGGCCTCCAGGGCCCCGCCCTCGGGCCGCAGCAGCCGGACCTTGACCCCGCGCTCGGCCAGCGGCAGCCAGGGCATGATCGTGGCCGGGAAGTCGCCGTCGACCAGCAGGACCTCGTCCCCCTGGCGCCAGTCGACGCCCTGGACCAGGAGCTGGAGCCCGTAGCTGGTGCTGTTGCCGAGGATCACCTGGTCGGCCGGGACCCCGGCCAGCCGCCCCAGGGCCTGCTTGAGCCGGGCCGGGACCTCGGCGAAGGTCTCGTCGCCCAGCCGGTGGGGCGCGACCTTGTCGGCCAGCGCGGCCTCGGCCACCTGCACCGCCGGCAGCGGCAGCGGTCCCTGGTGGGCGCAGTTCAGCCAGGCCCGCCCCTCGAAGCTGCCGAAGTCCCTGGCGGTGTCGAGCTCCGCTGCGTCGCCGGCTCCGGTCACGCCTCCGCGGCCCGGTGGGTGTCGTCGGCGGGGTACACGGTGACCTTGACTCGGTGGACGGCGTTGTTGGCGTAGCCGCCGGTGTTCCAGGGGATCTCGGTCGGCTGGGTGTTGCCGGCGGCGTCGGTGGCCCGGGAGCAGAGCTCGTGGCGGCCGGGGGTGGCGTCCCACTCGAAGCTCCAGCCGGCCCAGGCGAAGGGGGACCGCTGCGGCTCCAGGACGGCCGGGGCCCAGCTGGCGCCGCCGTCGGTGCTGACCTCGACCCGGTCGATGGGGGCCAGGCCGGACCAGGCCCGGCCGGACAGCCGGTGGCGGCCAGCCGGGAGGAACCGCTGGCGGGACTCGAACTCGGGGATGCCCGGGGGCAGCAGCAGCGAGCGCGGCTGGATGCGGGTCACCGGGGTGCCCGGGTCGTCCTCGGAGGTGTGGAGCAGGTAGGTGCCGGTCTGCTGGTAGCCCTGGAAGGGCTCGGTGAGCAGGGTGATCCGGTGCAGCCACTTGACCGAGGTCATGCCGTACCAGCCGGGCACGACCAGCCGCAGCGGGTAGCCGTGCTGGGGCGGCAGCGGCTGGCCGTTGATGGCCCAGGCGAGCAGGACCTCCTCGCGCATCGCCTCGGCCAGGGGCAGGCTGCGCTCGTAGTCGTGCTCCAGGCCGCCTTGCACGCCGCGGTCGGCGCCGGCGAACAGGACCTCGGCGGCGCCGGGGTCGGCCCCGGCCTCCTCGAGCAGGGGGGCCAGCGGCGTGCCCGTCCACTCGGCCGTGCCCACCGCCTCCTCCAGCCAGGGCTGGCTGACCGGCCGCGGGTCGAGGCGGGCCCGGCCGTTGCCGGCGCACTCCATGGTCACCGGCGCGGTCACCGCCGGCCGCCGCCGCAGCTCCTCCATGGTCAGCGACCGCGGCCGCTCGACCCGTCCGCCGACCTCCAGCCGCCAGGCCGTCTCGTCGGCCGCGGGGATGTCGAAGTGGATCAGCAGGTAGTGGAGGCCGACCGGGGTGACGTCGTAGCGGAGCGCCTCCAGCGGCATGCCGTGGTTGCGGGCCGCCAGGGCCAGCTCCTCCATGGTGATGCCGGTCGCGGGTCCGCCGGCGGCCGCCGGGTCGGTCATGGCGATCCTCTCCTTTGCTCGGGCTGCTGGAGGTCGAGGCGGCGCAGGAGCTGGGCGTTGAGGGCGACGACGATGGTGGACAGGCTCATCAGGACGGCGCCAACGGCCGGGGCCAGGGTGACGCCGGCCCAGGCCAGGGCGCCGGCCGCGACCGGCACGGCGACCAGGTTGTAGCCGGTCGCCCAGGCCAGATTCTGCAGCATCTTGCGGTAGCTGGTCCGCGACAGCCGAATCACCGCGAGCACGCCCCGGGGGTCGATGGCGGCGAGCACGATCCCGGCCGACTCGATGGCCACGTCGGTGCCGGCCCCGATGGCGATACCGACGTCGGCCCGGGCGAGGGCAGGGGCGTCGTTGACCCCGTCGCCGACCATGGCCACGGCCAGCCCGCGGCGCTGGAGGCCGGCCACCGCCTCGGCCTTGTCCTCGGGCAGGACCTCGGCCAGCACCTCGTCGACCCCGAGCTCGGCGGCAACCGCCTCGGCGACCTGGCGGGCGTCGCCGGTGAGCATGACCACCCGCTTGCCCAGGCGGTGCAGTCCGTCGACGGCCTCGCGGGACTCGGGCCGGACCGCGTCCTCCAGCGACAGCGCCCCGACCACCTTGTCGTCGCGGACCACGAACAGCACGGTCGCGCCCCGCCGCCGCCAGGCCACCAGGTCGCCGACCAGGGTCTCGGGCTCGGCCCGGCCCAGCTGCCGCAGCAGGGCCGGGCCGCCGACGGCGACCGTGGCCCCGTCGACCTGGGCCTGGACGCCGCGGCCGGTCATGGACCGGAACCCGGTCGCCCGGGGCGGGTCGCTCCTGGCCTGGGCGGCGGCCACGATCGCCCTGGCCAGCGGGTGCTCGCTGTCGGCCTCGACCGCGCCGGCCAGGGCCAGCAGCCCGTCGGCGTCGCCGTCGGTGGCGACCACCCCGGTGACCTGCGGTTTCCCCATGGTCAGGGTGCCGGTCTTGTCGAACAGGACGGCGTCGACGGTCCGCATCCGCTCCAGGGCCAGGCGGTCTTTGACCAGGATGCCGCTGCGGGCCGCCAGCCCGGTCGAGATGGCGATACCAGGGGGATGGCCAGCCCGAGGGCGTGGGGGCAGGCGATCACCAGCACCGTGACCGTCCGCTCGACCGCCTGGTCGGGCTCGCCCAGGGCCGGCCAGACGACCACGGTGACCAGCCCGGCCCCCAGCGCGAACCAGAACAGCAGCCCGGCCGCCCGGTCGGCCAGGGCCTGGGCCCGCGACCCGGACGCCTGGGCCTGCTCGACCAGCCGGCGGATCCCGGCCAGGGCGGTCTGCTCCCCGACCGCGTCGACCCGGACCCGCAGGGCCGAGTCGGTGACCACCGTGCCGGCCACCACCCGGTCGCCCGGCCCCCTGGCCACCGGGCGGGACTCGCCGGTGATCATCGACTCGTCCAGCTCGGCCTCGCCCTCCAGGATCGTCCCGTCAGCCGGGACCCGCTCGCCCGGGCGGACCAGCACAACGTCCCCCACGGCCAGGTCGGCGACGGGCACGGTCTCGACCCGGTCGCCGCTGACCCGTTCGGCCTCGTCGGGCAGGAGCGCGGCCAGCGCGTCGAGGGCGCCGGAGGCCTGGCCGAGGGGCCGCATCTCCAGCCAGTGGCCGAGCAGCATGATCACCACCAGCAGGGCCAGCTCCCACCAGAACTCCAGGTCGAACAGGCCGAGGGCGGAGGCGGCGCTGGCCCCGAACCCGACCAGGATGGCCAGGGAGATCAGCAGCATCATGCCCGGCCGCCGGTCCCGGGCCTCGGCCAGGCCGCCCTGGAGGAACGGCCAGCCGCCGTACAGGAACACCACCGTGCCCAGCACCGGGGCGACCCACGCGGATCCCGGGAACCGCGGCGGGGTGAATCCCAGCCACTCCTGGACCATCTCGGAGTAGGCGACCACCGGGACGGTCAGGGCCAGGCTCACCCAGAACCGGTCCCGGAACTGCGCCGCGTGGTCGCCGTGCCCGCCATGGCCGCCGTGACCCGCGTGCTGGTCGCGCCCGGTGTGCTGGTCGGGGCCGGCCTGCCCGACGTGCTGGTCCATCAGAACAGGGATCTCCAGGTGAACTCGGGGTCGTAGCCGAGCAGGCGGCGGGCCTTGTCGATGCCGAGCAGGGTGCCGTGCTCGGCCAGGTCGCCCTTGACGGGTACCCCGGGGAACACCTCGGCCAGCAGGTCGCGGCTGGGGCGGCGCATGACGGTGTCGGCGGCGGCGATGATGAACGCCTCGGCCCCGGCGACGTCGGCCTCCAGGGCCCGCCGCACCGCCTGGCCGACGTGGGAGGAGTCGACGTAGCCCCACAGGTTCCACTTGCGCAGCCGCGGGTCGTCCCAGAAGGACGGGAACCGCTGGTAGTCGGCCCGCTCCATGATGTTGGAGAACCGCAGGCCGAGGAACGGGATGCCGGTCCAGCGGGAGAACTGGCGGGCCATCTCCTCGCCGAGGACCTTGGAGAGGGCATAGGAGGTCTCGGGCCGCAGCTCGGCCTGCTCGTCGACCGGCGCGTAGTCGGGTGGGCGGTCGAAGGGGAGGCCGAGGGTGGTCTCGCTGGTCGCCCAGACGACCCGTTCCAGGCCGAGGCGGGCCGCCGCCGCGAACACCGTGTGGGTGCTGGTGACGTTGGTGCGGAAGACGACGTCGGGGGTGGCGTGGACCGGGGAGGGGATGGCGGCCAGGTGGACGACCGCCTGGATCCCGGGGAGGACCTCGGCCCCGCTGAGCGCCTCCAGGGTCTGGCCGAGATCGGTCAGGTCCGTGGGCAGGAACGGCGCCGGGGAGTCGGCCGTGCTCGACTCCGCCGACGGCACCCGGTCGACGTTCAGCACCTGGTGCCCGTGTTCGAGCAGGTCGCGGACGACGGCGCGCCCCGCCTTCCCGCTCCCCCCGGTGACGGCGATCCTGGCCATGGCCGCTCCTCCCCGCATGCACCGTACGTCATTCTCCGCAGAACATACGATGACGGAACTCGCCGAGCCTCCCATACTGGCCGGAGGCCTGGACGTACTGGTTCTCGGGAGGGGCATCGTGCGGGTTCGAGTCGGCTTCACGGCGCTGCTAGCCGCGGTCCTGGCGACCGCGGTCGGCTGCACCTCGGGCGGGGACGGGGGGTCGCGCTCGCAGGCGGCGGCCACGTCCACCACCGCCCATCACACCACCCCGGCGGCCCTGGGGCCGGACGCGAGCCCCAGGGAGGTCCGCGCCCGGTTCGAGCAGCTGCTCGGCCAGCACGCCCTGCTCGCGGTCCGGCAGGCCCGCAGCGAGGTGGCCAAGGCCCCAGATCTCAAAACGGTCGTCGACACCTCCCTGGCGACCAACGCCGGCGCACTCCGGCAGCTGGTCACGACCACCTACGACGGCGCCAAGGCGGCCGAGTTCGAGCGGCTGTGGAAGGGCTACACCGACGAGCTGGCGTCCTATGCCCGGGCGTCGGCCACCGGCAACAGCACCGGCGTCCAGGAGGCGCGGGCGGCCCTGCTCGCCCACTGCGACGACTGGGGCGCCTGGCTGGAGGACGCCAGCGCCGGCCGGGTCGAGGCGGCCACCGCGACCAAGAACGCCCAGGCCCGGGTCGGGCAGCTCATGGGGCAGGTCGACGCCTACGCCGACCGGGACTACGCCGAGGCCTACAAGCTGGAGCGCCAGGCCTACCAGGGCACCTACGGCACCGGGACCACCCTTGCCAAGGCCAGCCTGACCAGCAAGGAGGCGGCCGGCCTGGACAAGGCGCCGGAGAACCTCCGGTCGGCCTTCGCTATGCTGCTGGGCGAGCACATGGAGCTGATCGTCGACGCCCAGCGGGCCACCTTCGCCGGGTCGCCCGAGTTCGACGCCGCCGCCGCCCAGGTCAACGCCAACACGGCCACGCTGACCAAGGCCATGAGCGGGATCGTCGGCCCCGACAAGGCGGCCGAGTTCCAGACCGCCTGGGCCAACCACGTCGAGGGGCTGATGGCCTACACGGCGGCGGTCGCGGGCAAGGACGAGGCCGGCAAGGCGGTGGCCAAGGAGAACCTGGACGCGTTCGCCGAGCGCCTGGCCCTGTACTTCAGCGACGTCGTCCGCAACGTGCTCGCCACCGACCCGCTGACCGACGCCATCACCGCCCACGACGCCCACCTGATCAACCAGGCCGACGCGTTCGCGGCCAAGGACTACGCCAGAGCCCAGCAGGTCCAGGACGAGGGCTACACCCAGATGGTCGGGGTGGCCAACGTCCTGGTCGACGCCATCGAGAAGGTCATGGCCAAGAGCCTGCCGGCCGGCGGGTCCAAGACCGGCGGCGGCGGGACGGCCCACGTCCACCCATGAGATGACCACCAGCAGGTCCCGGCGCACGGCCACCGCGGTCGCGGTGGCCGTGGCCCTGCTCGCGCTGGCCGGCTGCGGCGGCCCGCGGGGCGAGTACGCCGGGGTCTCCAGCACCATCGGCCCCCAGGGCCAGGAGCAGGCCGGGCCCGAGGACGGGCTGGAGGCCGCCCGGGGCTTCCGCTCGGCCCGCGGCTACCGCTCCACCCCCGTCCCGGTGCGCCTCGAGATCCCGGCGATCGGGGTGGCGACCCGGCTCCAGCGGCTCGGCCGGGCCGGCGACGGCACCGTCGAGGTCCCGCACGGCCCGGACAAGTGGGATGTGGCCGGCTGGTACGACGAGGGCACGCGGCCGGGCGACCCCGGGTCGGCGGTGATCCTCGGCCACGTCGACTCCAAGGCGGGCCCGGCCGTGTTCTACCGGCTGCGCCAGCTGCGTCCCGGCGACCGGGTCGAGGTCGTCCGGGCCGGCGGGTCACGGGTCACCTTCACCGTCGAGCGGGTCGAGCGGTATCCCAAGCGGCGCTTCCCCACCGCCGACGTCTACTACCCGACCCTGGAGCCGAAGCTGCGCCTGGTCACCTGCGGCGGCGCCTTCGACCGGTCCACCGGCCACTACACCGACAACGTGATCGCGTTCGCCACCCTGAGCGGCTGACGGCCGCGGCCAGGCCGTATCATCGGCCGATGCGAGCCGACCAGGAGGACCAGGCCAGGGACGGGGCCTCGGGCGGCGTGTGGTACCGGCCGATGGTGGCCCGGCCGACCGACCAGGACCACCGCGGCGCCACCGTGCTGGAGCTGTTCTTCGACCTGTGCTTCGTGGTCGCCGTGGCCCAGGCCGCCTCCGCCCTCCACCACCAGATCGCCGAGGACCACGCCGGCGACGGCGTGGTCGGGTACGCCATGGTGTTCTTCGCCATCTGGTGGGCGTGGATGAACTTCACCTGGTTCGCCTCGGCCTACGACACCGACGACGTCGCCTACCGGCTGACCGCCCTGGTCCAGATCTCCGGCGCCCTGATCCTGGCCGCCGGGGTGCCCGACGCCATGGACGGCAGCGACTTCACCGTCATCACCTTCGGGTACGTGGTCATGCGCCTGGCCATGGTCACCCAGTGGCTGCGGGCGGCCGCCACCGACCCGCCCCACCGGCGCAGCTCGCTGCGGTTCGCCGCCGGCATTGTCGCCGTGCAGGTCGGCTGGGTGCTGCGGCTGGCCCTCCCCGAGGACCTGGGCATGGCCAGCTTCCTGGCCCTGGTCGCGGCCGAGCTGGCCATCCCCGTGTGGGCCGAGCGGGCCGCCCCCACCACCTGGCACCCCCGCCACATCGCCGAGCGCTACGGCCTGTTCACCCTGATCGTGCTGGGCGAGTGCGTGCTCGCCTCCACCCTGGCCATCCAGACGGCCGTCGACGGGGACATCGCCCTGGCCGACCTGGCGACCACGGCCGCTGGCGGGCTGCTGACCGTGTTCGGGATGTGGTGGCTGTACTTCGCCAAGGAGGCGCACGAGTTCCTGACCTCGCTGCGGGCCGGGATCGTCTGGGGCTACGGCCACTACCTGGTGTTCGCCTCGGCCGCGGCCGTCGGGGCCGGCCTGGCGGTCAACGTCGACTACCTCACCCACCACGCGGCCATCGGCGCCCGGGCCTCGGCCGCCGCCTTCACCATCCCGGTGGCCCTGTTCCTCCTGGCCGTCTGGGCCCTCCAGGTCCGCCCCCACCACCTGGGCCGCTGGCACGGCGCCCTGACCCCGGCCACCGCCGCCCTGGTCCTGGCGTCGACCTTCACCCCCGAGCCGGTCCTGGTCACCGGCGTCCTGGTCGCGGCCATGATCGCCGTCTCCCTGGTCACCCTCCACCGCCCGGCCGCCAGCCCGGCCCCCTAGGCGCGGCTGGGGACCGCCCAGGTGCCGTCGCTGGCGATCAGCTGGTCGGCCTCCTCGGGGCCCCAGGTGCCGGGCTCGTACTCGTAGAGGGGGGTGGCGTCGTCGCCGACCACCGGGTCGACCACCCGCCACTCGGCCTCGACGGCGTCCTGGCGCGCAAACAGGTCGGTGTCGCCGATCGTGGCGTCGCCGATGAGGCGCTCGTAGGGGGGCCGGCCGGGGTCGGGGCGCTCGGCCGCGACCAGCTCGACATCCTCGCCGATCAGGTGGTCGCCGGGGACCTTGACCCGCAGGCCGAGCTCGATGCGGACATCGGGGCCGAGGTGGAGGCGCAGGTGGTTGGAGCGGTCCGGGATCAGCTCCCCGAACAGCTCGATGGGCGGGCGGCGGAACTCGACCAGGACCTCGGTGTCGGTCACGGGCAGGCGCTTGCCGGCGCGGATGTAGAAGGGCACGCCTGACCAGCGCCAGGTGTCGATGGCCAGGCGGGCGGCCACGTACGTCTCGACCGCCGAGTCGGCGGCCACCCCGGGCTCGTCCCGGTAGCCGCGGAACTGGCCGCGGACCACGCTGGAGCGGTCCAGCGGCCGGATGGCCTGGATGAGCCGGGAGCGCTCCTGGCGGGTCGCGTCGGGGGTGTTGACCGCCGGGGCGTCCATGGCCAGCAGGGCCAGCACCTGGAGCAGGTGGTTCTGGAGGACGTCGCGGATCGCCCCCGCCTCCTCGTAGAAGGCGCCCCGGCCCTTGATGCCGAAGTCCTCGGCCATGGTGATCTGCATCTGGCGGATGTAGCTGGCGTTCCAGATCGGCTCCAGCAGGGCGTTGGCGAAGCGCAGGTAGAGGATGTTCTGGATCGGCTCCTTGCCCAGGAAGTGGTCCATGCGGAAGATGCGGTCCTCGGGCAGGTAGCGGTGCAGGATCCGGTTCAGCTCCTGGGCCGAGGCCAGGTCGCGGCCGAACGGCTTCTCCACGATCACCCGGGCGCCGTCGAGGCAGTGGGCGGCGGCCAGGCCCTCGGTCACGGTGGCGAACATGCTCGGCGGGATGGCCAGGTAGTGGAGCGGCCGGCTGGCGTCGCCGAGCTCCTTGCGGAGCCGCCGGAAGGTGCTGGCGTCCTTGTAGTCGCCGTCGATGTAGCGCAGCAGCTCCGACAGCCTGGCGAACGCCTCCTCGTCGACCTTGCCCTTGCCGCCGGCGTCGTGCTCGACGCTCTCGCGGGCCCGCCGGCGCAGTCGGGCCAGGTCCCAGCCCGACCTGGCCACCCCGATGATCGGGACCTCCAGGCGGTTGCGCTGGACCAGCCCCAGGAGGGCCGGGAAGATCTCCTTGTAGGCCAGGTCGCCGCTGGCCCCGAAGAACACGATCGCGTCGGAAGGCTGGCTGTCGATCGGGCCGCTCCTTGGGTCGGGTGTCCGCTGGCGAGACAATGATCGTATGACGAGCGGCGTCGCGGGGCGCGCGACCGCGAGATGGTGGGCGGTGGCCGCCCTGGCCGGCCTGGTCCTGCTGGCCGCCGGGCTGCTCCAGGTGATCGTCGGCAGCCGCGGCCAGTTCCTCTGGCAGCTGGTCGTGACCGCCCTGAGCGTGGCCGTGGTCGCCGCCACCGCCTGGTGGGCCTTTACCACCCGCCGAGTCTGGAAGCGCTGGCTCAACATCGTCATCGCCGCCCTGGCCGCGGCCAACATCGTCCTCGGCTTCCTCGAGTTCGGGTTCCGCCAGGCCACCGGCGCCCTGGCCATCGTCACCGGCGCCCTCCTCTACGTCACCGCAGCCCGCCGCGCCCTGTGGACAACCGCGAGCACCGGTTCCCACCCTGAGTTAGCCTCCCCCACCGGGGGTCCCGACGGCGGCGGGTCGGGTTCCGGCACACCCGGGGGTCCCACTTACCCGGCGGCGGGGGGCCGCCCTGCCTCGCCCTGGTTGCTGGTGAACCCGCGGTCGGGTGGTGGGAAGGCGGCGAAGGTGGGGCTCGTGGAGGCGGCCCGGGGGATGGGGGTCGGGGTGCACGTGCTGGAGGCGGGGGACGACCCGGCGGGGCTGGCGCGGGCGGCGGTTGCGGGTGGGGCGAATGCGGTCGGGGTCGCCGGGGGGGACGGGTCGATGGGGCTGGTGGCGGCCGTGGCCGTGGAGGCCGACGTGCCGTTCGTGTGTGTGCCGTCGGGGACCAGGAACCACTTCGCCGGGGACCTGGGGCTGGACCGGGAGGACCCGCTGGCCGCGCTCGAGGCGTTCGCCGGCACCGAGCGGCGGGTGGACGTCGGCGTGGTCGGGGAGCGGGTGTTCGTCAACAACGTGTCCCTCGGGGCCTACGCCGACCTGGTCGCCGACCCGCGCTACCGGGCCGGGAAGCTGGCCACCGCCCACGCCGTCCTGCCGGCGTCGCTGCGCGGCGAGCGGGAGCTGCTCCGGGTCGATCTGCGCGACGCCGACGGCCGCGAGCACCCCGACGTGCTGGTGCTGCTGGTGGCCTGCAACGCCTACACACTGCACGGCGTCAGGGAGCGGATGGACGGCGGGCTGCTCCAGGTGTCGGCCCTGCGGGCCCGCACCGGGGCCGCCCTGGCCGGCCTGGCCACCAGAACCCTGGCCAGGGGCGGCCGCGCCCCCATCGGGACCGGCTGGGCCCAGTGGACCACCACCGCCCTGCGGGTCCAGGCGCCCCTCCCCCAGCTGCCCGCCGGGATCGACGGCGAGGCCGCCAACCTCCCGGCCCCCCTCGAGTTTCGCGTCCTCCCCCGGGCCCTGCGCGTCCTCCTCCCGCCGGCCCTGGCCGCCCCCGCCCCCCGCGACCGCCTGCACCGCTGGTCGACCGTGCGCCGCCTCGCCCGGGTGGCCGCGGGTCAGGGCCCGGGGGCGACCACCTCGGCCAGGATCGATCCCACGGCCCGGTCGGTGTAGGCGGCGGCCGGCCAGGCGCGGCCGTCGACCAGGTGGGCGAAGGTGGCCGGCTGGGCGCGGGCCCAGACCCAGTCGGTGGCCTCGGGGACGGTCCAGCCTCCGGCCAGGCGGCCGCCGCGGTCGATCCGGTCGACGGCGGCCCCGAACAGCTCCCGCAGGTCGCCCATCCGGTCGCGCCAGGCCAGCCCACCCTCGTCGCCGTTGATGGCGGCCGCCTCCAGCGCCCTGGCCACGGGCAGGATCTCGGGGAGGTAGGCGAACCACAGCCGCAGCAGCCGCTCCAGCGCGTCGACCGGCGGGAGGGCGCCGGTCTCGGCGGCCCGGCCGGCGAACCCGCTACGGACGTCGTGGCGGCGGGCCATCGCCTTCAGCAGGCCGGCCCGGTTCTCGAAGTGGACGTACAGGAGCTGGCGGGAGACGCCGGTGGCGGCGGCGATGCCGGCCACGGTGACGGCGCCGACCCCCCGCTCGCGGACCAGCTCCCAGGCGGTGTCGAGGATGCGGGCGCGGGTGTCGCCACGGGTCACGGCCATGCCATCAGCCTGCCCCAGGTATTGACACGTGTCAAATAGCCACCGTACTTTACACGTGTCAAACTTCTCCAGAGGGAGGCCGCGAGCATGTGGACGAGCCCGTACCCGCCGGTCGAGGCCGGCGGGACGGCCCTGCACCGGATGGTCCTGGAGGCCGCGGCCCGCTTCGGGGACCGGCCGGCTCTCGTCGACGGGGCGTCGGGGGCGGCGGTCAGCTACCGGCTGCTGGCCGAGCGGGTCAGCGGGGTGGCGGCCGGGCTGGCCGCCCGGGGGTTCGGGCCCGGGGACGTGCTCGCCCTGTGGGCGCCCAACCTGCCCCAGTGGGCCGGGGTGGCACTGGGAGCCATGGCCGCCGGCGGGACCGTGACCGGGGGCAGCCCGGCCGCCACCGAGCGGGAGCTGCGCACCCAGCTGGCCGACGCCGGGGCCTCGGTCCTGGTCACAGTCCCGCCGCTGGTGCCGGCGGCCCGCTCGGCCGCGGCCGCCGCCGGGGTCCGCGAGGTGGTGGTGCTCGGCCAGGCCGAGGGCGCCACCCCGATCCTGGACCTGCTGGCCACGGGAGGCCCCGACCCCGGCCCGGGGCTTGACCCGGCCGCCGCGGTCGCCCTGCTCCCCTACTCGAGCGGCACCACCGGGCTGCCCAAGGGCGTCCAGCTGACCCACGCCAACCTGGTCACCTCGGTGCGCCAGGTCGGCCGCGGGCTGCGCGTCGGTGAGGGCGACACCCTTCTCGCCGTGCCGCCGTTCTCCCACATCATGGGGTTCCTGGTCACCCTCGCCCTGCCGTTGTGCTCGGGCGCGACCGTGGTCACCGTGCCCCGCTTCGAGCCGGGGCGGTTCCTGGAGCTGCTCCAGGCGCACCGGGTGACCGTGCTCGTCGGGGCCCCGCCGATGCTGCGGGTGCTGACCGGCCACCCCCTGGCCGCCCAGGCTGACCTGGGCGCGCTGGAGCTGGTGGTGTGCGGCGGGGCGCCGCTGACCGCGGCCGCCCAGCAGGCCCTGGCCGCCCGGCTGCCGGGGGCGACCGTCGGCCAGGCCTACGGGCTGACCGAGACGACCGTCGGGGTGAGCATGCCCGACCGGGACACGGGCAGCGTCCCGGGCACGGTCGGCCGGGTCATGCCCAGCACCGAGCTGCGGGTCGCCGACCCGGAGACGGGCCGCGACCTCGGTGACGGGCAGCCGGGTGAGCTGCTGGTCCGCGGCCCCCAGGTGATGAAGGGCTACCTGGGCCGGCCCGAGGCCACCGCGGCCATGCTCGACCCGGACGGCTGGCTGCGCACCGGCGACCTCGGCCTGGTCGACGGCGACGGCAACGTGGTCATCGTCGACCGGCTCAAGGAGCTCATCAAGGTCAGCGGCTGGCCGGTCGCCCCAGCCGAGCTGGAGGCCCTGCTGGCCACCCACCCGGCCGTGGCCGACGCGGCCGTGGTCCGCCGCCCCGACCCGGCCAAGGGCGAGGTCCCGGTGGCCGCGGTCGTGCCCCGGCCCGGCGTCGAGCCCGGCTCCGGCGAGCTGCTGGCCTGGGTGGCCGAGCTTCACCGACGCCATCCCCCGGACCCCGTCCGGGAAGCTGCTGCGCCGGGCCGTCGCCGAGGCCGCCGGCTAGGGGCTAGGGGGCGTTCTCGGCCCTCGCGGCCCGGACCCCGATCACCACCCAGCGGTTGTTGCCGGCAACCCGGCGGACCACGACCTCGACGCCGAGCGAGAGGTCCTCGACCAGGGTGTCGAGCGGGTTGCCGTCGGCCGGGTTGCCGCTGCCGAGGTCGTAGGCGCCCTTGCCCATCTCCCGGTAGTGGTTCTCGACGGTGTAGCCGCGCAGGTCGACGCCGGGCCGGCCGCCGGGGCCGGTGAGATCGGGCCGGACCCGCTGGGTCAGGCCGGTGAGCGCAATCACCGGCCGCCTGAGCGAAGACGAAGTGCTATGAAGCGCGGAGCCGGGCCAGCTCGGCGTTCAGCTCGTTGCCGACCAGGATGGCCACGCTGGAGAAGTAGGTCCACAGGACGGTCGCGACCACCGCCCCGACGGCCTGGCCGATGATCACCACCCTGGCGTCGTTGACCACCACCCCGGTGGGGGCGCCGCTGCCGAAGGCCAGGTAGATCCGGAAGGCCACGGCGGCCAGGATCCACAGCAGCACGCCGAGCACGGCCCCTGGCAGCAGGTGGCGCCAGGCGTGCCGGACGCTGGGGGCGAAGCGGTACAGGCAGAGCAGGAACGCGACCAGGACCAGCAGGACCACCGGCCAGCGGCCGATGTACCAGGCGGTCACCAGGGCCTGGCTGATCCCGAACTCCAGGGCCAGGTCGCGCTGCTCGTCGAGGAACGGCGCGTCGACCATGATCCCCAGGGTCAGGACGACCACCACCACCGACCCGAAGGCGAACCCGAGGGCGATCAGCCGCTGGCTTATCGACAGTCGCTGGTGCTGCTCGTGGTAGGCGGTGTCGAGGGCGCGGCTGGTCGCGGCGAACAGCCGCCCGGCCAGCCACCAGGTGAGCAGCAGCCCGCCGATGGCGGCCCCGCCCTTCTGCTGGTCGAGCTGGGCCCGCACGAACGGGTCGACGACCCCGTCGGTCAGCCGGGGGCTGATCACCACCCGGACCAGCGAGATGGCGGCGTCTTGGCCCCTGGCGATCTTCTCCGGGCCGACGAACCGCTGGACCTGGCCGAGCGCCGCCCCGACGGCCACGGTGAGGGGGACCAGGGTGAGCATGGCGAAGAACGACATCTCGGCGGCGGGCCCGGTGACCCGGTGGCGCAGGGCGGTGCGGAGCACGTGGGCCCCGAGCTGCCAGGGGTTGTGGCCGAAGATCCGCTGGCGGCGGCTGGCGGCCCAGGCCAGGATCCGATCGGCCGGGGTCGCCACCTCATCACCCCCCAGATGATCGATCAAGCAGGGCCATGCCACCATTGTTGGGCATGGGGTCAATAGGTCAGAGCGACCTTCACCGCAGCCTGGGGGTGCTCGTCGATCCAGCGGTAGGCGTCCGGCGCCCGGTCGAACGGGAACCGGCGGGCCAGCAGCCCGTCCACCGACACCCGGTCGGTGTAGAGCAGCCGGGTGGCGGTGTCCATCACCCGGCGCCGGTTCCACAGGGGGGCCTTGCGGTGCGGCGCCCCCCAGGCGCCGATGGAGGCGATCAGCGACAGCCGGTTGTGGTGGAACTCCTCGCCCAGGCGCACATTGGCCGCGCCGCCCTGGTAGAAGCCGGCCGCCACCACCGTCGCCCCCAGCCCGGCCGCCTCCAGGGCGCCCTGGAGGCCCCGGTCGGTGCCGGAGACCTCGATGGCCACGTCGACCCCGGCGCCCTGGTTGAGGTCGCGGATGTGGAGGCCGGCGGCCTGGCCGTCGGTCGGGTCGAGCACGTGGCTGGCCCCCAGCCCGGCGGCCAGCTTGCGCCGTTCGGGGTCGGGGTCCAGCGCGATCACGTTCTGGATCCCCTCGAGCTGGCACATCTGCACCGTGAGCAGGCCGATGGTGCCGAGCCCGTGCACGCTGACCGCGTCCCCGAGCTTCATCTCGGCGTCGTGGACGGCCTGCAGGGCGACCGCGGCCAGGCTGATGAACAGGGCCCGCTCGGGGCGTTCGGCGGTCGGCAGCTTCACGATCGGGTAGGTGGCCCGCAGGGAGGCGGCCAGGTCGAGCACCGTCTCCTCCTGGTGGGGGGTGCCGGTGTGGACCAGGTCGCCCACCGCGACCTCGGTGACGTCGGGGGCGACCTCGGTCACCTTGCCGACCATCTCGTAGCCGAGGGTCACCGGGTAGGTGGCGGCGCTGCCGGCCGGCGGCTCGACAAAGGCCCGCAGGCCGCGGTCGAACACCTTGTCGGTGAAGGCCGAGGTGCCGCGGTAGAGGCTGACCTCGGTCCCGTGGCTGATGCCGCTGAGCATGGCCCGCAGCCGGATCTCGCCGGGGCGCAGGGGACGGGTCGGCTGGTCGGACAGGCGGAGCTTCCGGGGGCCGTCGAGCACGAGGGTGCGGGGCATCGAGATGCTGGCTCCTTTCGAGGCTCTATGCTTGCTCAGCCTACGTGTGAGGGGAGTCGGTGAGCATGAAGCTTTCCTGCCAGGAGCAGCTGCTGCCCGGGGACAGCCTGGAGGCGAGGTGGGAGTTCGCCACCGCGGCCGGGTTCGAGGGCATCGAGCTGCGGGCCCGTGGCGACGGCCACTTCGCCGCCCGGCTCCCCGAGCTGCGGGCCGCCGCCCGGGCCGGGGTGGTCATGGCCACCGTCTGCCCCGAGACCGACCACTTCATCGGCGACTTCGACGCCGGCCGTCGCCGCGACGCCGTCGAGCAGTTGCGCTCCCAACTCAGCGTGATCGCCGAGCTGGGCGGGGCCGGGGTCCTGACCCCGGCCAGCTGGGGCATGTTCAGCCTGCGCCTGCCGCCGTTCACCCCGCCCCGCCGGCCGTCCGAGGACCGCAAGGTGCTGCTGGAGGCGTTGGTGGAGCTGGCCGCCCACGCCGCCGCCGAGGGTGTGTGGCTGGCCGTGGAGCCGATCAACCGCTACGAGGACTACATGGTCAACCGGATCGACCAGGCGGTCGCTCTCGGGGAGGAGGTCGAGCGGGAGACCGGGCTGGGGTCGGTCCGGGTCTGCGCCGACCTGTTCCACATGAACATCGAGGAGGACGACCTGCCGGCGGCGATCCGGGCCGCCGGGCCGCGGATCGCCCACGTCCACGTCGACGACACCAACCGGCTCCAGCCCGGCACCGGCCACATGGACTTCGCGAGCGTGCTCGCCGCCCTGCGCGAGGTCGGCTACGACGACTGGCTGACCTTCGAGTGCCGCCTCCGGGGTGAGCCGGAGGAGGCCCTGCCGGCCGCGACCCGGTTCCTCTCCGGGTTCCTCAAGGGTTAGCGGCCGACCCGGACGACCCGGCCCTCGCGGGCGCTGGCCAGGGCGAGCTCGATGACCATGATCACGTCGCGGGCCTCGGCGGCCGGCACCGGGACCGGGCCGTCGCCGCGGATGGCCGCGGCCATGGCCGCGTAGAAGGCCCCGTAGTCGCCGGGCACGCTTTCCAGTCGGCCGCGGAGCTCGAGGCCGGCGACCTCGCCGGTGAGGGTGCCGTGGCGGTCAGGGGGCTCGCTCCCCCAGCCCGGGTCGCCGGGGCGGCCGCCGGCCCGCAGGGCCTGCTCCTGGAGGTCCATGCCGTGCTTGACGAACGACCCCCGGTCGCCGTGGACCTCGAACCGCGGGCCGGGGTCGCGCACCTCCATGCCGGCGTGCAGCAGCACCCGCAGCCGCCCGTAGCCGAGCGCCACGCGCAGGTAGTCGACCGCCTCCACCCCGGCCCGCTGCACGCCAACGTCGGCCCAGACCGTCTCGGGCCGGCCGAACAGCTGGAGCGCCTGGTCGACCAGGTGCGGCCCCAGGTCCCAGAGAACGCCCGACCCGGGTACGTCCTGCTCCTTCCAGCTGCCCTTGGGGACGGGCCGGAAGCGGTCGTAGCGTGAGGTGAAGGTGGACACGTCCCCGAGCACCCCGGCCTCCAGGCAGCGCCGGACGGTGAGGAAGTCGCTGTCCCAGCGCCGGTTGTGGAACACGCTGAGCCGCCGGTCCGTGGCCTCGGCCAGGCCGATCAGCTCGTCGGCGTCGGCGGTGCTGAGGGCGAACGGCTTGTCCACGACCACGTGCCGGCCGGCCCGCAGCGCCGCCGCGGCCAGCTGGTGATGCACGGCGTTGGGCGCCGCCACCACCACCAGCTCGACGGCCGGGTCCTCCAGCAGCTCGGCCGCCGAGCCCACCACTCCGACCCCGGGCAGCTCGCGCCGCACCTGCTCGTCCCGGCTGGTCACCACGGCGTGCAGCCGCAGCCCGGGCTCGGCCTGGATCAGCGGGGCATGGAACACGCTCCCGCCCAGCCCGTACCCGGCCAGTCCGACCCCGATCATCACGCCTCCTGGATGCGTCCGCTGGCCGAATCCGGCTAGCCTACCGCCACGATCGGCCACGACCGAGGAGCGATCATGCCCGAACCCCTGGACGTCGACATCGTCAACCTGGCCCGGAGCAACGACGCCTTCCGCCGCGAGATCGCCACCGGCGAGCACAGCCAGGTGGTGGCCATGACCATCCCGGTGGGCGAGGAGATCGGCGAGGAGGTCCACGAGGAGAACGACCAGCTACTGGTGTTCGTGGACGGGGAGGGCGAGGCCGTTCTGGACGGCAAGACCTCGCCGGTCACCCCGGACGACCTGGTCCTGGTCCCGGCCGGGACCCGCCACAACTTCATCAACAAGGGCGACAGCCCGCTGCGCCTGGTCACCGTCTACGCCCCGCCCGAGCACCCGCCCGGCACCGTCCACCAGACCAAGGCCGAGGCCGACGCCGCCGAGGCGGCCGAGCACTGACCACCCGGGAGGACCTGGCATGCGCGTGCTGCTGATCGGACCGCCCGGTGCCGGCAAGGGGACCCAGGCGTCCCGGATCGCCGACCACTTCGACCTGGCCAGGATCGCAACCGGCGACCTGCTGCGCGGGCAGGTGGCCAAGGGCACCGAGCTCGGCAAGGTGGCCAAGGAGTACATGGACCGGGGCGACCTGGTGCCCGACGACCTCGTGATCGAGATGACCAGGGGCCGGATGGTCGAGGCCAACGAGGAGGGCGGGTACGTCCTGGACGGCTACCCGCGGACCCTGGCCCAGGCCGAGGCCGCCTATCGCTGGGCGCTGGCCCGGGGCATCCCCTTCGACCTGACCCTCTACTTCGAGATCGAGGAGCAGGAGCTGCTGGCCCGCCTGGCCGGCCGGGCCAGGGAGGAGCACCGCTCCGACGACACCGAGGAGACGGTCCGCCACCGCCTGGAGGTGTTCGCCAGCCAGACCCGCCCGCTGGTCGACTACTACCAGCGCCGCGGGATCCTGGTCCCGATCAACGCCGTCGGCCCGATCGACGCCATCAGCGAGGAGATCTTCGCCACCCTGCACTGGCACAAGGCCAGGACCATGTCCGCCGGCGTCAACCGCCCCGAGTGGGTGCTGGGTCCCACCGCAACATGAGCGACACGGCGAAGGCGGCCGCGGCCACCAGCACGATGGTGGCCCCGGCGGCGACCCGCCACTGGAGCGAGATGGCCAGGCCGACGACGCCGCTGGCGGCGCCGATGGCCGCGGCCAGGGCCATGGTGGTCCGGAGGCGCTCGGTCCAGAGGCGGGCCGTGGCCGCCGGGGCGACGATCAGGGCCACGGCCAGGATGGTGCCGACGGCCGGGATCGAGGTGACCACCGTGGCCTCGATCAGCAGCAGCAGGACGACGTCGAGGGCCAGCACCGGGTAGCCGAGGGCGGCCAGCCCGCCGCGGTCGAAGGCGCCAAGGACCAGCTCCTTGTGCAGGAGGGTGAGCACGGCCAGCACGGCCGCGCCGACCACGGCGGTGGTGACCAGGTCGCCGGCCTGCACGGTGACGATCGACCCGACCAGGTAGGCGGTCAGGTCCCGGGAGAAGCCGGCCTGGGCCGACAGCAGCAGCACCCCGAGGGCGAACGCCCCCGACAGGGTCACGCCGACGGCGCTGGTGTCGTCGACCCGGTCGCGGGCTCCCAGCAGGGCGACCACGACCACCACCACCGCCCCGAAGGCGGCCGCCCCGGCGAACAGGCTGATCCCGGCCAGCGCGGCCAGGACGACCCCGGGGAAGGTGGCGTGGCCCAGGGCCATGGTGAAGAAGGGCAGGCGGCGCAGGAGCACGTGCACGCCGACGGCCCCGCACAGCGCGCCGACCATGACCGCCTCCAGCAGGGCCCGGCGAGCGAACCCGTCCCCGAAGGCGTCCAGCAGGCTCACGGGCTCGCCTCCGCGACCCGGTCCCGGGCCAGGCGCCGGCGCAGCGGGGCCAGGGCGGCGGCGACCAGGAACAGCCCGACCAGCACGACCACGATGGTGGCGCCGGCGGCCAGCCGGATGTCGTGGTCGATCGAGACCTCGTAGCTGACGGCCAGGCCCAGCCAGCCCCCGGCCGCCCCGAGCACGCAGGCCAGGCCGGTCATGGCCGCGACCCGGTCGGTCAGCAGCCGGGCCGCGGCCGCCGGGACCACGATCAGGGCGAGCACCAGGACCGTGCCCACGGCCTCGACGGCGGCCACCACGACCAGGGCGATGAGCAGGTTCAGGACCAGGTCGAGGCGGCGGGTCCGGTAGCCCATGGCGGCGGCCGCCTCGGGATCGAAGGCCCGCAGGACCAGCTCCTTGTGCAGGAGGGTGAGGACGAGGGTGGCCACCGCGGCAACGGCCAGCGTCTGGATCAGGTCGCTGCGGTCGATGGCCAGGACCCGGCCGAACAGGAACACGGTCAGGTCGGCGGTGAAGCCCCGGGTCCGGGAGATGAGCACCACCCCGACCGAGAAGAACGAGGTCAGCAGGATGGCCAGTGCGGCGTCGTCGCCGACCCGGCGGTGGCTGCCCAGCCCGGTGAGGAGCACGGCGGTCAGGACCCCAAAGGCGAGGGCCCCGACCACCAGCGAGCCGCCGAGCAGGTGGGCGATCACCACCCCGGGGAACACGGTGTGGGTGAGGGCGTCGCCGACGAAGGCCAGGCGGCGCAGCACCACCAGCACCCCGACGGCCCCGGCCAGGGCGCCCAGCACCAGCACCTCGACCAGGGCGCGCTGCATGTAGGGGATGGTGAAGGGCTCGAGAAGATTCACCGGGGCACCCCTGCGGGGTTCCCCGGACCCCTCCGGTTCACGGGCGGGCGACGATGACCCCGTCGCCGCGGAGCTGGAGGGCCTGGCCGCCGTAGGTGGCCCGCAGCAGCTCGGGCGTCAGGGTGGTGCCGATCGGCCCGAAGCCGATCTGGTGGCGGTTCAGCAGGCAGACCTCGTCGCAGGCCAGGTGGGCCAGGCCGAGGTCGTGGGTGGCCATGACGACCGCCGCCCCGGCCGACCGCAGGCGGGCCAGGGCGGCCAGCAGCAGGTCCTGGGAGAGGGCGTCGACACCGTTGAACGGCTCGTCCAGCAGCAGCAGCCTCGGGTCCTGGGCGATCGCCCTGGCCAACAGGACCCGCTGGCGCTGGCCGCCCGAGAGGGTGCCGAACCGGGCCGAGGCCCGCTCGGCCAGGCCAACCTCGGCCAGGGCCCTGGCCGCCGCCTGGCGGTCGACGGCCCCCGGCCGCCGGAACCAGCCGACCCGCGGGTAGCGGCCCATCAGCACCACCTGGAGGGCCGACACCGGGAACTCGGGGTCGAGGGTGTCGGCCTGGGGCACGTAGGCGACCTGGCGGCGGGCCGCCTGCGGCGGCTGGCCGAGCACCTGGATGGTCCCGCCGGTCAGGGGGACCAGGCCGAGCATGGCCCGGATGAGGGTCGACTTGCCGGCCCCGTTGGGCCCGATGAGGGCGACCGACTGCCCTGCCCCAACCTCCCCGTCGACCCCCTCGACCACCGGGTCGCGCTCGTAGGCCACGGTCGCCTGCCGCAGGACCAGCACGGGATCAGGCGCCACTCAGGTTCCCCACGATCGTGGCCGTGTTGTGGCGGATCATCTTGAGGTAGGTGTCGCCGTCCGATCCCGGCGGGCCGAGGGCGTCGCCGTACAGGGCGTCCTCGCCGACCACGACCTTGACCCCGGCCTCGCGGCCGATCGTCTCGGCCGCCCTCGCCGGCAACGAGGTCTCGGAGAAGATCGCCTTGACCTTGGTCGCCTGGATCTTGGCCACCAGGTCGCGAATGTCCTTGCCGGACAGCTCGGCCGAGGTGTCGAAGCTCGGGATCACCGAGCCGACCAGCTCCAGCCCGTAGCGGTCGAGGTAGTAGCCGAAGGCGTCGTGGTTGCTGACCATCTTCTTGTTGGCCAGGCTGTCGATCTGCCGCTCGGCCTCGGCGTCGAGCGCCTCGAGCTCCTTGGTGTAGGCAGCCAGGTTGGCTTCGAAGCTGGCCGCCGCGGCCGGCTCGGCCTGGGCCAGGCCGGCCTCGATGGTGGTCACCATCTGGACGGCGTTGCGGGGGTTCTGCCAGATGTGGGGGTCGGCCTCGGCCTCGACCTGCCGCAGCTCTATCCCCTGGCTGGCGTCGACCACCGGGCCGTCGTAGCCGGAGCTGGCGATGGTGTCGTCCAGCCACTCCTCCAGCCCGACCCCGTTCTGGACGACCAGGTCGGCCCGGGCCAACGCGTCCAGGTCGGCCGGGGACGGCTCGAAGTCATGGGCGTCCACCCCCGGCTTGAGCAGGCTGGTCACCTGGACCCGGTCCCCACCCACGACACGGGCGAAGTCAGCCACCTGCGTCGTGGTCGCCACCACCCGCAGCTCCCCGCCGGTGGCGTCGCCGTCGCCGCCCGACCCCGAGCACCCGACCGCCAGCAGGGACAGCAGGCCGGCGGCTAGCAGCACCCCAATTCGCCGCCCCATGGCACGCCCTTCCCGTCGTCAACCAGTGGGCGCCATCGTACCGCTTTTGGCAATGATTCTCATAACCGAGTCTCAGCCGCAGCGTTTGCAGAGGCCGCGCAGCTCGAGGCGGTGGTCGGTGACGGTGAAGCCGGTGCGGGCGGCGACCGCGTCCAGCAGCGAGGACAGGCCGGCGTCGACCTCCGGGGGGACCGGGTCGTCCTCGATCCGGCCGCAGTTGCTGCAGACCAGGTGATGGTGGTGGCCGACCAGCTCCTCGGACAGCTCGTAGCGGGCGTGGCCGCCGCCGGCCCCCGGGTAGCGGGTGACCGCGCCGGCCTGCTCGAGCACGACCAGGTTGCGGTAGATCGAGCTGACCGGCAGCCTGCCCGGCCCCTCGGCCAGCTCGACAATCTCCAGCGGCCGCCCCGCGGTGTGCAGCAGCTCGACCAGGGCACGCCGGCCCGACGTGTAGCGCTGCTGGGCGCGGCCGAGCCGCGATGCGACCTCGGCGTGGGGCGCCTGGCTACTCACCGTCCCGCCTCCCGGGTCCTGACCGTCTCATGCATGGGCAGGTCTCATCGTACGCAGCCCCTTGGGATAGTGGTTCTTGAGCGTCCCCCCGGCCACCCGACCCCACCCCAGCGGCCAGCCGTTCCAGACGACCACCGTCCACCCCGCCGGCCCCTCCGAAGCCAGGGTCTCACCCCTGACGAACGCCGCCGCCTCCCGGTCGTCCACCTCCCTGACCCGCCGCGCGGTGCCCACCCCCACGGCCATCGCCAGCGCATGCGCCGGCTCGAACCGCCCCGGTCGGACCCGCCCCAGCAGCAGCCCCGGCCGGACGAGCCGCACCCCAGCCGCCGCCACGTCCGGGTCGGCCACGCGGTACGCCCGCTCCCCCACGACCGAGACCTCCCCCGGCGGATGTTCAAGCGCCTCGGCCGCGAACCCCCGCCAGGCGTCGAGGACCTTCAGGGACCCTGTGGACAACCCCGCCCCTTCCCGTTCCCGGTCGGCTACGCTCCCCCTCCGGGGGGCCAAACGCCCGGCCCGGTCGTTGCCCCCTGGGCGGTCGTTCCCCCCTGGGCGGTCGTTGCCCCCTGGGCGGTCGTCGGCGCCGAGGCGGGTGAGCTTGGCGATGAAATGGCCTTCACCGCGGAGGTGGTGGGGCCAGAGGCGGACGGTTCGGGACAGCTCGGGGGGGCCTCCGGGAGCCCAGTCGGGGCGGCCGGGGGCGAACCCGGGGCGCATGGGGATGGGCAGCAGCTCCCAGTCCGGGTTGGCGGCCAGGAACGCGGCCACCTGCCGCTCGTTCTCCTCGGGGGCGAAGGTGCAGGTCGAGTAGACCAGCACGCCGCCGGGGCGGACCAGGCGGGCAGCGTCGGCGAGCAGGCCCCGCTGGCGGTCGGCGCTGCCGGTCACGTGGCCGGGGCGCCACTGGGCGGCGGCGGCCGGGTTGCGCCGGAACAGGCCCTCGCCCGAGCAGGGGGCGTCCAGCAGCACCCGGTCGAACTCGCCGGGGAGCGCCGCGGCCAGGCGGGCCACGGTCTCGCCGGCCAGCACCGTCCTGGGCGAGCCCCAGCGGTCGAGGTTGTCGGCCAGGGCCTGGACCCGGCCGGGCTGGACCTCGTTGGCCGCCACCACCCCGTGGCCGCCGAGGCGGCCGGCGACCTGGGTGGCCTTGCCGCCGGGGGCGGCGGCCAGGTCCAGCACCCGCTGGCCCGGCCGCACGTCCAGGGCCTCTCCGACGGCCAGGGCCGACGGCTCCTGCACGTAGCACAGCCCGGCCGCATGGGCGAGGGTGTCGCCGACCCGGACACCCTCGGGGAGGAACCAGGCCTCCTGGGACCACGGTACCGGGTCGGGAGGGATCCCGAGCAGGCCGGGGAGGTCGGCGGGGTCGAGCTTGAGCGGGTTGGCCCGGACCGCCCGCTGGGCCGGCCGCCGGTAGCTGTCCAGGAACGCCGGCGCCTCCGGCCCGAGCAGCTCGCGCATGCGGGCCTCGAACGCCCCTGGCAGGCCGGCCGTCATCGGCTCAGCCGGTGTTCTGGAGGCCGGCGGCAACGCCGTTCACGGTGAGCAGGACCAGCCCGGCGGCTCTGGCCGCCTCGTCCCCGTCCAGGCCGTTGCGCAGGTCGGTGAGGAACCGGACCTGGAGGAACGACAGCGCGTCGACATAGGGGTTGCGCAGGTCGACAGCCTGGCGCAGCACCGGCCGGTGGCCGAGCAGGCGCCCGGCCTGGGTGGTCTCGTTCACCAGGTGCTTGGTCCGCCGGAACTCCTCGCGGATGGCCGAGACCAGGTCGGGCCGCCCGCCCAGCTCCAGGTAGGACTCGGCCACCAGCGGATCGGCCTTGGCCAGGCTCATCTCGGCGTTCTCGATCAGCGACCGGAAGAACGGCCACTCGGCGTACATCTCGCGCAGCAGGGCCAGGCCCTCCTGCTGGTGGGCGACGACCTCCAGCCCGGTGCCGAGCCCGTACCAGCCGGGCAGGTTGCAGCGGTTCTGGCTCCAGGCGAACACCCAGGGGATGGCCCGCAGGTCGACCAGGCCGTCCCCGGCCGCCCCGTCGCCCTCGCGCCGGGCCGGGCGCGACCCGATCCGCAGCAGGCCCAGCTCCTTGATCGGGGTGACCTTGGCGAAGAACTCGGCGAAGCCCGGCTTCTCGACCAGGCCGCGCCAGGCCGTCTCGGCCGCGAAGGCCATGGTGGTGGCGGTGGGCAGGTAGCGGTCCTCGGCGGTGGCCACGGCCGCCTGGGACAGGGGGGTGGAGGCGCCGAGGACGGCGTTGGTGACCTGCTCCAGGTGGCGGTGGCCGATGGCCAGGTTGCCGTAGCGGGCGTAGATGACCTCGCCCTGCTCGGTGACCTTGAAGCGCTCGGCGACCGAGCCAGGAGCCTGGCCGCGGACCGCCCGGCCGGCCGGGCCGCCGCCGCGGCCCAGCGCCCCGCCGCGGCCGTGGAACAGGACCAGATCGATGCCGCGAG
>JASLBL010000219.1 GCA_030146615.1 Actinomycetes bacterium | reverse complement strand
GATCAGGAAGGCGGCGGGCGGTGGTGGGGCTGGTGGGGGAGGCGAACGCGGGGTGGCGGCGCTTCTCGCTGCGGACCCGGCTGGCGATCTCCTCGCGAACCGGCTTGGGGGCGTTCGAGCCCCGGTAGAGGCGGCGGTAGTCGGGAACCAGCTCCGGATACGTCTCCTCGAGCCAGGGCATGAACTCCTCCTTCACCCCGGGGCGGAGGTGAAGGGTGAGCGGGGTCAGGTGGCTCGCCCCGGCGTCGGCGGCCGCCCGGACCACGGCCCGGAGCTGGTCGGGGGAGTCCGAGATCCCGGGCAGGATCGGCGCCATCAGGATCCCGCACGGGATGCCGGCCGCCACGAGCTGCTTCACCGCCGCCATGCGCGCCTTCGGATGCGGCGTCCCCGGCTCGCTACGCCGCCAGACCTCCTCGTCCAGCGTCCCAATGGACAGGTTGGCCGAGAACCCGGCCGTCTCGGCGAGCTCCACCATCAGGTCCAGGTCCCGCAGCAGCAGCGGCGACTTGGTCAGCACCGAGCACGGGTTGGCATAGTCCCGCAGTACCTCCAGCACCCCCCGCGTCAGCCGGTACCGCCCCTCACACCGCTGATACGGATCGGTGTTGGTCCCCATCGCCACATGGGCCCCGGTCCAGCTCTTCCTCCGCAGCTCCCGCCGCAACACCTCCGGCGCATTCACCTTGACCACGATCTGCCGCTCGAAGTCCCGCCCGGCGTCGAAATTCAGGTAGGTGTGGGTGGGCCGAGCGAAGCAGTTGTGTGAGATGACACCGTTGGAGATGAAATCACCCGTCGCGGTGGTAATGTCATAGAGTGGCAGGTGAGCTCCCAGGGCCTCTATGGAAACGACTCGTTGAGTGTTCCTTCTGATTGCCACTCCTTCTATCGTGCGTTTCCGAGTAATTGCCGGATCGACAGTGTGATAGAAGCGAACGCGCTCTCGCAGACCGCCGAGCAGACGTATCACTGTGAGGGGCTTATTGCCCTGAGATCGAGTACTCACGGAGAAGGCGAACCCGAACCGCCGTAGGCCCGATGTGATCTGGCCGATGATTGCAGCATCCGTGTTGGCGATGCGCAGGCCCCCGTAGTGATTGAAGCTACCCTCGGCATCAAAAATACCGGCCAGGAATCCTTTGGACCATTCGGCTGATGGGGCATGTGGCAAGGTGATGATCTCTTGGATTGTGGTCACGCCGCGATACGAAGAGGTGCGGATCGCATTGAGCTGCTTCCTGACGCCCACCGCTTCCTGGAATACGAACTCGTCTGTAGATACATCAAGCTCGGCAAGGTATGAACGAGTTCTTCGAAGCGCCTCAAGGTCGGTCAACGCCAGCCGAAAACGGTGGACGTCACCATGGGTGCGGCCGGTTCGCGCATATTTGTACGAGCCGAGGTGTCCGTCGCCTCGTATCATCCCAGATAAATAGCCGAGCCGGTACTCGGGCCCGCCTCTCGGGGCCGATGTGAACCTCCCTGTGCCTAATAACCTGTCACCTGAGGCCAGAGGCGGGTGCTGGCATCGGCTCTCGTCGGACGTGCTCACGTGCTTCCAGCCGCGATCGGTCAGGAAACGGTGATCGCCGCTGGTGACGAGTTCCGTACCGTCTTCAAGGGTGATCCGGTACGCAGGCTTAACTGTTGACCAGTGGTCGAGCACCCGCGTGGTCACGTACCGCCGGTACAGCCCAGCCTGGACGGTACCGTAGATGGCGTCCCCTATCCGCACGTCCGCGAGCGGTTTGGTCCGTCCGTCCGCCATTAGAATTGGGGTGTCACCAGAGCAGCAGTAGCTACATGCGTGACTGCATCCCCGGTACACGTTGATGGTCCACTCGAACGGCATGCGGCTGGCGGCGGGGACCCGGTTGAGGATGGACTTGGCTTCGACCTCGTAGAAGGTGACGTCGCGGAACTCGGGGCTGTCGAAGGTACGCACCGTTGCCGGGGCGTCGAAGAGGGGGAGGTCGCTGGGGGGCCGGGACTGGCCCCGCAGGTCGGTGAAGGTCTGCACGCGCTTACCCTAGAACGTGTGTTCGGGCGGTGCAAGCAGCGCGGAGGGCTGTGGAAAGTCCATGGCGGCCGGATGGCACGGCTCGCTAGCATTCGGACCGACCATTACCCCGGCCTGACCAGGAGCAGAGATGTCCGATCTACGCATCGCCGTCCAAGTCGATGGGGACGAGCGGGCGGTGGACGCGGGCACGACCGCCGGGGACCTGCTCGACCGGGGCGAGGGCCAGGGCAGGAGTCAGGACAAGGCCCAGGCCGTGGTCGCGGCTCGGGTCAACGGGGTGCTGCGGGACCTCAGCCATGCCGTGGAGGAGGGCGACGAGGTCGAGCCGGTGACCCTGGCCAGCGACGACGGCCGGATGATCATGCGGCACTCGACCGCCCACGTGCTCGCCCAGGCCGTCCAGGACCTCTTCCCGGAGGCGAAGCTGGGGATCGGGCCACCGATCGAGAACGGCTTCTACTACGACTTCGATGTCGAGCAGCCGTTCGTTCCCGAGGACCTGGAGCGGATCGAGCAGCGGATGTGGCAGATCGTCAAGGAGGGGCAGCGCTTCTCGCGGCGGGTGGTCGCCGACGACGAGGCCCGGGCCGAGCTGAAGGATGAGCCGTACAAGCTCGAGATCATCGACCAGCGGAGCCGGGCCAGCGACGAGGAGGCCGTCGAGGTCGGGGACGGCCCGCTGACCATCTACGACAACCTCGATCCCAGCACCGGCGAGCGGCGCTGGCGCGACCTGTGCCGGGGGCCGCACGTCCCGTCCACCCGGGCCGTGCCGGCGTTCAAGCTGCTTCGCTCGGCGGGTGCGTACTGGCGGGGGAGCGAGAAGAACCCGCAGCTCCAGCGGATCTACGGCACCGCCTGGGAGTCCAAGGACGCCCTCGCCCAGCACCTCCAGCTGCTCAAGGAGGTCGAGAAGCGAGACCACCGCCGGCTCGGGGTCGAGCTCGACCTGTTCTCGTTCCCGGACGAGATCGGCTCCGGGCTGGCCGTCTTCCACCCCAAGGGCAGCACCGTCCGCAGGGTGATGGAGGAGTACTCGCGCCAGCGGCACGAGGAGGCCGGGTACCTGTTCGTGAACTCGCCTCACGTCACCAAGGAGGCGCTGTTCCAGGAGTCCGGGCACCTCGGCTGGTACGCCGAGAACATGTACCCGCCGATGGAGGGCGACGGCACCCGGTACTACGTGAAGCCGATGAACTGCCCCTTCCACATCCTCATCTACCGGTCGCGCGGCCGCAGCTACCGGGAGCTGCCCATGCCGCTGTTCGAGTTCGGCACCGTGTACCGGTACGAGAAGTCGGGTGTGCTCCACGGCCTGACCCGCGTCCGCGGGCTGACCATGGACGACGCCCACATCTTCTGCACCCGAGAGCAGCTCGAGGGGGAGCTGCGGAAGCTGCTCCGGTTCGTGCTCGACCTGCTCGCCGACTTCGGGCTCAGTGACTTCTACCTCGAGCTCTCGACCCGTGACGAGGAGAAGGAGAAGTACGTCGGTTCGGAGGAGGAGTGGGCCGAGGCCACCGAGGCGTTGCGGCGAGCCATCGACGCCGAGGGGCTGGACTACGTGTCCGACGAGGGTGGGGCGGCCTTCTACGGTCCCAAGATCTCGGTCCAGGGACGCGACGCCATTGGCCGGACCTGGCAGCTGTCCACCATCCAGGTGGACTTCCAGCTCCCGCAGCGGTTCAAGCTCGAGTACCAGGCGTCCGACGGCAGCAGGCAGCGGCCGATCATGGTCCACCGGGCGTTGTTCGGGTCGATCGAGCGGTTCTTCGGGATTCTGGTGGAGCACTACGCCGGGGCCTTCCCGGCCTGGCTGGCCCCGGTCCAGGTGGCAGCGATCCCCATCTCGGCCGACCAGGTGCCGTATCTCGAGGAGCTGGCCGAGCGCCTGCGCGCCGAGGGCGTCCGGGTCGAGGTCTACGACTCCGACGACCGGATGCAGCGCAAGATCCGTGAGGCCCAGAAGGCCAAGGTCCCGTTCATGGTGCTGGCCGGGGAGAAGGACGTGGCCCAGCACAGCGTCTCGTTCCGCTACCGGGACGGTTCCCAGCGCAACTTCGTCCCCCTGGACGAGGCGGTGCGGCACGTCGTGGACTTCATCGCCTCCCGCGACAACGGCGAGCCGTCCGGCTGAGGTCGGACCACCCGGCCGCCCCACGATCTGGCGGCCGGGTGGGGTCGGGGCAGCTTAAGTCAGTCGCAGAGTCCTTCCGGTTGCGAGGTCCTGCAGAGGTTGGCCCGGAACTGGTTGCCGGTGCCGGTGCCGTCCCAGGAGATGTCGAACGGCCGGTTACGGAGGGCCACGTTCCTGCGGACGACGTTGCCCGACGGCGCGGCCGGCTCGCCACCCGGCTCCTCCGGCTCGACGGTGATCAGCACGATCCCGCCCCCAACGGGCGCCTCGCCGCGGTGGCCGATCACCCCCGGCGACCGGTATCTCGGGGCACAGCGAGCTAGTAGCCACCCATTTGTCGGGCGTCTATACGGTTGCGATGATTGCCTGAGAGCGCCCGCCAACGCGGCTCTGGTGGTTCGAGCCGAGCGGCCTCAGGGTCGGAGTTGTCGCGGTTGGGGGCGCGGGCGCGGTCGACCATGCGTTCCAGGCGGCGGATGGCCTGGAGCAGGACGGCGGTGGGGACCTTGACGTGGTCGGGGACGCAGCCGGCGTGAAGGACGCGGGCGTCGTTGGTCATGAACACGACGCGGTGGTCGACCGGGCGGTCGCAGATCATGCACCTGATGCGGTGGTGGACCATCGTCGAGGAGGCGATGATCGTGACCCGTCCCTCGTGGTCGCCCATGCGCGTCTCCTCGTAACAGCCGGTACGCGCAGTTTGCCAGGGTTCGGCGGATCAGGCCCGGGGGACCGCCCCGGTTCCGGGGGCCATGGCGCGGAGGTGGGCCGCCGAGGCGATCCGCTCCTCGGCGATCCGGTCGGCGACCTCGGCCGTCGGGGCGCCCTCGGCCCGGGCCCGGCGGAAGATGAGCCGGAGCGCGTCGGCCACCCCCTGGACCGACACCTCCAGCCGCTCGGGTGAGTAGCGCAGCTCGCCGGCCCCGATGACCGCGTACGGGGCGGCCGAGTTGATGACGTAGTCGGGGGCGTACAGGATCCCCCGCTCGAGCAGTCGGCGTCCGTCGGCAGCGGTGGCCAGCTGGTTGTTGGCCCCGCCGGCGACGATCCGGCAGCGGAGCCGGGGGATGGTGTGCTCATTCAGGGTCCCGCCGACGGCGCACGGGCTGAACACGTCGCCGTCGACGTCGTAGAGGGCGTCGGGGTCCTCGACCTTGATGTCGAGCCGAATGGCCAGCTCCTTGGCCCGGGCCGGGTCGATGTCCGAGCCGACCACCATCGCCCCGTTGGCCATCAGCAGCTCGGCCAGGTGCCCGCCGACCCCGCCCAGGCCCTGGATGGCGACCCGGCGCCCGGCCACGTCGGGGGTGCCGTAGACCTCGTCGAGGGCGGCGCCGATGCCGGCGAACACCCCCCGCGCGGTCAGCGGGGTCGAGTCGCCGGTGCCCCCGAACCGCTGGTCGATGGCCCACACGAAGTCGGTCTCGCGGGCGATGTCGATCATCTCCTGGGCCGAGGTGCCCAGGTCGGGCCCGGTGCCGAAGCGGCCGGCGAGCAGCTGCACGAACCGCCCGAAGGACCGCAGCAGCACCCGCTTGTCGGCGGCGCCGTCCTGCTTGAGCAGCACCGCCTTGCCGCCGCCGCGGGGCAGGTCGGTGAAGGCGAACTTGTAGGTCATGCCCTTGGAGAGCCGCAGGGCGTCCTCGAGCGCGTCCTCCTCGGAGGCGTACGCCTTGTAGCGGGTGCCGCCACGGGCCGGGCCAAGGGCGGTGTCGTGGATGGCGATGATCGCCCGCATCCCGGTCTGCCGGTCGAAGCAGAACACCACCTGCTCGTGGCCGTGCTCGGCCATCCTGTCGAAGACGCCCACATCGCCCTCCTGCGCTCGCGGTCGCTACGGGCAGGGGCGGTCCCGCCCAGCGCCGTTGCCGGGTCGTGGCTGGCGGGTCACCCCGCCGCCCCCTCACGATACCCCCGCAAGCGCGGGACAGTCGGGCGAGGCCCCGCGAACGGGGACGGCCGGGCGGGGGTCGGGGCGCGGGGACAGTCGGGCCGTGCCCGGATGGGTAGGATCGGGCGGTATCGGGACCGCCTTGCTGGGGAGGTCGATTGGTGAAAGTGGACACCATCTGGGACCCGCGGGCCGAGCGGATGCCGGCCCACGAGCGGGCGGACCTCCAGGCCAGGCGCCTGGACGAGCTGCTCGGCTGGCTGGCCGGGCGCAGCCCCCTGTACCGGGAGCGGCTGGCCGCCGCCGGCGTCGGCCCCGGCGACCGGGTCGGCCTCGACGGCCTGGCCGAGCTGCCGTTCACCACCAAGCAGGACCTCTGGGACAGCTACCCCTGGGGCCTGCTGGCCGTGCCCAGGGAGCAGGTCCTGCGCGTCCACGGCTCCTCGGGCACCGGCGGGCGGCCCACCCTGGTCGCCTACTCCCGGGCCGACCTCGGCATCTGGGCCCAGGTGTGCGCCCGCGCCCTCGGCTGCGCCGGCGCCGGGCCGGGCACGCTGGTGCACAACGCCTACGGCTACGGGCTCTTCACCGGCGGGCTGGGCATGCACGCCGGGGCCGAGCTGATGGGCTGCACCCTGGTGCCGGTGTCCGGCGGCCAGACCCAGCGCCAGGTCACCCTGCTCCGCGACCTGCGGCCCGAGGTCCTGTGCTGCACCCCCTCCTACGCCGTCCGCCTGGGGGAGGCGCTGGCCGAGGCGGGCGTGGCCACCGGCGAGCTCTCGCTGCGGGTCGGGATCTTCGGGGCCGAGCCCTGGAGCGAGGCCATGCGGGCCCAGATCGAGGCCGTCCTGCCGCTGAAGGCGCTCGACATCTACGGCCTCTCGGAGGTCATCGGCCCCGGGGTGGCCTGCGAGTGCCTGGAGGCCCAGGCCGGGCTGCACGTCAACGAGGACCACTTCCTGGTCGAGGTGGTCGACCCGGACTCGGGGCGGCCGCTCGGGCCGGGGGAGCGGGGCGAGCTGGTCTTCACCACCCTGACCAAGGAGGCCATGCCGCTGCTGCGCTACCGGACCGGCGACATCGCCGCCCTCGACCGCTCGGCCTGCCCCTGCGGCCGGACCCTGGCCCGGATGTCCAAGGTGACCGGGCGCCGCGACGACATGCTGGTCATCCGGGGCGTGAACGTCTACCCGAGCGAGGTCGAGGCGGTGCTGGTCGCCGAGCGGGCCGTCGCCCCCCACTACCTGCTGGTGGTGGACCGCACCGAGACCATGCCGGCGCTGGTGGTGGCCTGCGAGCTGGCCGCCGGCTGGGCGATCTGCGAAGAGACCGAGGCGGCCGAGCGCGTGCGCGTGGCCGCCGAGGTCGCGGCCGCCCTCAAGGACCGGCTCGGGCTGGCCACCGAGGTCAGGGTCCTCCCCGGCGGCACCATCCCCCGGGTCGAGCTCGGCAAGGCGGTCCGGGTCGCCGAGCGCACCGCCGACCACGACCCGCTGCCCGGCTGGCTGTGAGTGAGTAGTTGTGGATGGCGGGGTGGAACCGTCGGGGGGGTATGGCAGACTCGGCAGCCGTGCACCCCAAGTTCCTGACCCATGACCTGAACCCGGCGCAACGGGAGGCGGTCGAGACGACCGCGGGGCCGTTGTGCATCCTGGCCGGGGCCGGGACGGGCAAGACCCGGGTGATCTCGCGGCGGGTCGCCTACGCGATCGCCACCGGGGCCGTGCACCCGGGGCACGTGCTGGTGGTGACCTTCACCGACAAGGCGGCCACCGAGATGCGCGAGCGCCTGGCCGCCCTGGGGTTCCCCGGGGTCCAGGCCAAGACGTTCCACGCCGCCGCCTTCCGCCAGCTGCGGTTCTTCTGGTCGCGGCTGTCCGACAGCCGGCTGCCCGAGGTGCTCGAGTCCAAGGCCCCGCTGCTCGCCCCCCTCCAGCGCAGCCTCCCCGGCGGCTACAAGTTCACCGCCGTCAAGGACCTGGCCGACGAGCTGGAATGGGCCAAGGCGCGCCGCCTCGACCCCTCCAGCTACCAGGCCGCGGCCGAGGCCATCGGCCGCACCCCGCCTATCCCGGGCGACCTGTTCGCCGGGGTCTTCCGGCGCTACGAGCGGGCCAAGGAGCGGGCCGGGCGCATCGACTACGAGGACATGCTGGTCCGCATGCTGGAGGGGTTCGAGACCCGCGAGGACGTCGCCGAGGAGTTCCGCGGCCAGTACCGGTGGTTCTCGGTCGACGAGTACCAGGACACCAACCCGCTCCAGCAGGCGCTGCTGGAGGCCTGGCTGGGGGAGCGGCGCGACCTGGCCGTGGTCGGCGACGAGGACCAGACCATCTACACCTTCACCGGGGCCACCTCCGAGTACCTGACCGGGTTCGCCCGCCGGTTCCCCGAGGCCCGGGTGGTCCGGCTGGAGGAGAACTACCGCTCCAGCCCGGAGGTTCTGGCCCTGGCCAACCGGCTGCTGGCCGCGACCCCGGGCCGCCGCCCGGAGACGGCCAAGCGGCTGGTCGCGACCCGGCCCTCGGGCCCGGAGCCGACCGTTGCGGCCTTCGAGAACGCCGAGCGCGAGGTCAGGGCGGTGGTCGCCGAGATCGGGCGCCTGGCCGAGGCCGGGGTCGACCTGGACGAGGTGGCCGTGCTTCACCGGACCAACGCCCAGATCCCCCCGTTCGAGGAGGCGCTGGCCGCCGCCGGCATCCGCTACCAGGTCAGGGGCGAGCTGTTCTTCCGCCGGACCGAGGTGCTGCGGGCCATCGGGGTGCTCCGCTCGCGCACGGCCCGGTCGGCCGGTGGCGGCCTGGTCGACGCCCTGGAGGCGATCTGGTTCGAGCGGTTCGGGTTCCGCCGCGACGACGAGCCCGACGGCGAGGAGGCCCGCCAGCGCCACGCCAGCCTGGTCACCCTGCTCGGCATCGCCGAGCGGGTCGGCGACGAGGCCGGGATCGCCGGGTTCCTGGAGGAGATGGGCCGGCGGGCCGCCCAGGAGGCCGAGGGCACCGGCGGCGGGGTGAACCTGCTCACCTACCACCGGGCCAAGGGGCTGGAGTTCGACGCGGTGGTCCTGCCCGCGATCGAGGAGGGGGTCCTGCCGATCCGGCAGGCGAGCACGCCCGCCGAGGTCGCCGAGGAGCGGCGGCTGCTGTACGTGGGGCTGACTAGGGCCCGGGTCCATCTCTGGCTGTCCTGGGCGGCCCGCCGGGCCGGGGCGTCGGGCCGCGAGCAGTCGCGCAAGCCGTCCCGGTTCCTCGACGACCTGGTGCCGCCGGGATCGGGGCGGGTCCGGCCGCGGGCGGTGGCCAGCGGGATGACCCGGACGGGCCGGGCCAGCGTCCGGGCCGACGGCCCCCTGGCCGACCAGCTGCGGGCCTGGCGACGCAAGCGGGCCGAGGCCGACGGCGTACCCGCCTACGTGGTCTTCAACGACCGCACCCTGGCCGCCCTGAGCGAACGGCAGCCCCGGAGCCGGGGCGAGCTGCTCGCGGTCGAGGGCATCGGCCCGAGCAAGCTGGACAAGTACGGCGACGAGCTGCTCACCCTGCTCACCCCGGGAGAGGGCGGGTAGGGGAGGCCAGTGCCCGACGTCCTGGCTGACGCTGGCACAGGCGCTCTTGGGGGGCCGTGGGGGGAGCGAGCTCCCCCCACATGGATCGGGGGCTGAGCGTCATTGAGGTATCGTTATGTCGCGATCATGCCTAGACAACGGGAGCGCGAGCGGGGGGCGCGGCCGCCGGTGTGCCAGTACTGCGCCGCCATCGCCGACACCGCCGGGCCGGGGTTGCCGCTGGGGTGGACGATCCAGTCCGGGGTCCGGGGCTGGACCTACCTGTGCGCGTCCTGCACCCGCTCCAACCTGCGCTCGATCGAGTCGCGGCTGTTCGACCGGGACGCGCTGGGGTTCGGCACCGTCAACTGACCCGGCCTGGCCGAGGTCGGGGCGGCCGTCGACGTTGGATCAACCTCCACCTGAGGGTTCGGGTTGGGCGTGCTTACCGGCACCCTGGCTGGGGTAGCAACCTGGCCGATCCGATCTCAGGGAGGGGTGGCATGCCGAAGAACCGTGACGAGGACCTGCCGGGCACGCTCCAGCGATCCCCGGCCAAGGCCAGGCGCACCTACCGCAAGGCCCACGACAACGCGGTCGAGACCTACGGCGAGGGGGAGCGGGCCCACCGCACCGCCTTCTCGGCCGTGAAGCACTCGTTCGAGAAGAAGGGTGACCACTGGGAGCCCAAGAAGCGCAAGGGCCCGTCCGACCCGCAGGCGGCCAAGAGCGGCAAGGCGGCCCGGAAGGGCTCGTCCAAGACCTACACGGGCGTCGACGCGGTCGGCAACTCCAAGGAGGAGCTGTACGAGCGGGCCAAGAAGCTCGGGATCAGGGGCCGGTCGCGCATGAGCAAGGCCGAGCTGGCCGAGGCCATCGGCAA
>JASLBL010000182.1 GCA_030146615.1 Actinomycetes bacterium | reverse complement strand
AACGACCAGGCCCGCGCCTCCCTGGACGAGCTGGCCGAGCTGAACGCCCGCCTGCTGCTCCCCGGCCACGGCGAGCCCTGGCCCGACGGCGTGGCCGCCGCGGTGGCCGAGGCCCGCCGCAACGGCTACTGGTGACCGGGGCGCTCAGCCCAGCCCGACGCTGACCCCGCCGCTGAAGGCGGCGTCGTGGAGCTCCACCCTGGCCAGGGTGACCGGGTCGGGGACGTCGTAGACCAGCGTGCCCTCCAGGCGCTGGCCTGGGTTGAGGTGCGTGGACAGCAGCCGCCGGCCGCCGTGGCGGACGGTCGCGTCCAGGTCGGGGTCGTGGCGCTTGCCGGCGTCGTCGAACAGGTACTGGTGGCCACCCCCGAAGGTCCGGCCCTCCTTGCCGGTGTTCTCGATTCGCAACCCGACCAGGCAGAACTGCCCCAGCGGCGACCTGCGCCCGACCCCCTCCCCAACCGACCCGGCCCCGCAGTCCACCGACCGGACCACGAACTCGAACTGCCCGTCCCGCACCGGATCACCCATCCCGGCCGGCCCCGCGTCCCCCCGGCGCTCGTCCCCGAGGTTGCTGGCCACCGCCAGCACCAGCAGGACCCCGGCGGCCACCAGCAGCCGCCGCCCCCACCGCCGCCGGCGCGGCGGACTGGTCCAGCCGGGCAGCTGCTCACGCCCCCGCCGCCTTCGCGCCTGGCTCGGCGGCCGGGGTTCCCCCCAACCGGCCGGGGGCGCGGGACGTGCCATCGCCTCGGTCGCCGCAGCCGGGTCCGCGGGGAGGCGGGTGGTGCGGGTCGGGGGGACGGTCGCGGCGAGGGCGCCGACCCCGACGCCGGCCCCCGGTGGGTTCGGCGTGGGGGTGCCGGCGGCCAAGGGCTCCAGCATGCGGCGCACGGCCGTGGCTGGGGGGCGGCGGGCCGGGTCCTTGACCAGCAGGGCGAGTAGGACCGGTTCGAGCGGCCCGGCCCTGGCCGGGTGGCCGGGCGGGTCGTGGAGGATAGCCCCGAGGGTGGCGGCCGGGCCGGTCCGCTCGAACGGCGCTGTGCCCTCGACCGCGAACCACAGGGTCGCCCCGAGCGCCCACAGGTCGGCCGCCGGCCCGGCATGCTCGCCGCTGGCCTGCTCGGGGGCCACGTACGGCAGCGACCCGAACGCCGCCGTCAGCGTCCGGTCGGCCCCGCGCCCACCCGACCCGGCGGCCCCGCCCGTCCCGCCAAGGCCCCCGGCCGCCCCGGTGAGGGTCCGCTGGGTGTCCTCCTGAAGCGAGGCGATCCCGAAGTCGGCCAGCTTGACCCGGCCCCCGGAGGTGACCATGACATTGGCCGGCTTGACGTCGTGGTGGACGATCCCGGCCCGGTGGGCCGCGTCCAGCGCGTCCAGCAGCTCCAGCCCGACCCGGGCCGCCGCCGCCGGCCCCAGCGGCCCCGACCGATCGACCAGATCACGCAGGGTCGGCGCCTCGACCAGCTCCATGACCAGGAACAGCCGGCCATCGCCCTCGACCACGTCATGGAGGGTGACGACTCCCGGATGGTTGAGCCGGGCCGCCGCCCTGGCCTCACGCAACGCCCGATCCCGCAGGGCCGCCTCGCCGGCCCGGGGCCGCCCGCCCGGCAGCTCGACCTCCTTGACCGCCACCGGCCGGCCCAGCAGGACGTCGTCGGCCCGCCACACCGTGCCCATCCCGCCCCGGCCCAGCGGCCCCCCGAGGACATAGCGGCCCGCGACCAGCCGGCGGTCGGCGCTCGCTTCCATGACGCGCGCCAGTATGTCAGGTCGCCCCGGAACCGTCGGGGCCGCCGCGGTGTACCGGATCCGAGGAGGTCACATGCGCGCCCGACGCCTGACGGTGATGGTCGTCGCCCTGGCCGTGGCCTGCTCGTTGCAGCTCGCGGCCGGATCGGCGGCCCTCGCCAAGGAGGGCGTCGACGCCCGGCTGCTCACCCCGCTTCGGGCGGACGCCGCACCCGGCGAGCAGCTCACCGTTGCCTGGGTCCTGGCCGGGACCGACGAGCACGGCCGCCGCCAACCCTTCAACGCCATCGGCGTGTTCGTGCGGCTCGTGAGCGCCTCGGGCGGCCGCCCGACCATCGGGTTCGCGACCCCGGACGCACACCCGCAAGGTCGCTACGACGCACACGTTGTGGTGCCCGAGGGCGGGATCGGCGCCGTCCAGATCGGACTGCGCGGCACCAGCGACGTGCTGTTCCCGCTGGAGAACGACCCCTTCGCCGCTCCAGCCCGTGGGTCGGCCACCACTCAGGAGGCGACCTCGGACAACTCCTTGCCGGCGTGGCCGGCGCTGGCGCTGCTGGCCGTGCTCGGGGCCGTGATCTGGCGAGCACGGTGGAGGACAGCAGCCAGCTAGCCGACCCTGCTCCAGGGGGTGTGGACAACCGCGCGATCTTCCCGTTGCAGTCCGCTAGGCTCCCCCTCCGGGGGGCCAAACCTCGCCCCGGTCCGGTGAAGGGCGCCCCGACCCGGTCCGGTAAGGGCGTCCCGACCGGGTCCGGTGAAGGGCGCCCGGACCGCGGCGCACGGAGGCGATCGAGCGGTGACGGACGCGACGGAGGGGACGAAGGGGCGGCCAACGACGGATCACAAGGAGCTGGGCCGTTCCCTGAACGGGCTCGTCTGGCGGCTGCTGGCTCGGAACGACCGGACCGCCGAGGACGACGCGCGGATGGTCGACGCCGCCCATGCCTCTCAGTACCACTGGCGGGAGGGTGGGGGGCCGCCGGGAACGCGAGGGGAGTGGCTGATCTCCCATGTGTACGCGGTGCTTGGACGGGCGGAGCCGGCGTTGCACCATGCTCGGCGGTGTCTGGAGCTGGTCCAGGCCGAGCCGGAGGTGGCCGACTTCGACCATGCCTACGCCGCGGAGGCGATGGCCAGGGCGCTGGCCTGCGCTGGCGGCCTGGTCGAGGCCGCCAGCTGGCATGACCGGGCCACCGTGGCCGGGGCGGGCATCGCCGACGGCGAGGACCGCGAGATCTTCACCGGCGACCTGGCCACCGGGCCCTGGTTCGGGCTGACGGCCGGCTAGGCCGCCGGCCGACCACCAGGGCGTCGACGGCGGCGCAGCCGTCCGGGCCGGCGAGCAGGGGGTTCACGTCGAGGGCGGCCAGGGCCGGGCCGAGGTCGACGGCCAGGGTGGAGAGGCGGACGATCGCGTCGGCGACCGCGTCCAGGTTGGCCGGGGGGGCGCCGCGGACGCCGTCCAGGAGGGGACGGACGGCCAGGCGGTCGAGCATGGCCAGCGCCTGGCGGTGGTCGACCGGGGGGAGGGCGAAGCGGCGGTCGCGGAGGACCTCGACCAGCACGCCGCCGGCGGCCACCATCACCAGGGGCCCGAACTGGGCGTCGTCGACCACCCCGAGGGCGAGCTCCACCCCGGGCTCGGCCATGGCCGCGACCAGCACCCGCGGGCCCAGCCGGCCGGCCAGGTCGTTGTAGGCGGCGGCCAGCCGGCCGAGCTCCTCCAGGCCGAGCACCACGCCGCCGACGTCCGACTTGTGGGCGATCCCGGGCGCGGCCGTCTTCAGCGCCACCGGCCACCCGACCCGCTCGGCCGCGACCATCGCCTCCTTGAGGCTCCTCGCCACCGCGACGGGCACCACCGGCACCCCCCAGTCGGCCAGGAGGGCCAGCCCCTCGGCCTCGTCCAGCGGCCGCGCCGGGTCGCCCAGCCGGGCCCGCCAGCGCTCCCGGGTCGCCGGGCCGGGAGCGCGGGACGCCAGGAGACGGGATGGGACGGCGACCGGTCCCGGGCTCGCGGTCCCGACGTCGTCGGCCGACCCGCCGCCGGCGTCGGGCCTGGCC
>JASLBL010000178.1 GCA_030146615.1 Actinomycetes bacterium | reverse complement strand
GCCAGCGCGCCGAGCAGGGGCTGGCCGACGCGACCGCCCGCGAGGAGGCCGCCCGCGACCGGGTGGCCGAGCTGGGCCAGGGTGCCGGGCGGCTGCTGCGCCGCCGGGAGCTGGCTGAGGCCCGCGACCACCACGCCCTCGCCCACACCGCGGCCCAGCTCGCCCGTCAGCAGGCCGACCGGGCCGCCGACCGCCAACGCCAGGCCCGCCGCGGCCAGCAGGAACACCTGGCCTGGCACGAGCGGCACCCCGACCTGCTCGGCGCCGACCGGGTGCGCGCCCGCGAGCTCGCCTGGCGCGGCCGGGTCGACCAGCGGGCAATCGAGCTGGAGCGGCCCGGGTGGCTGCGCGAGCTCGGCGAGCTACCCGCCACGGTCAAGGGCCAGCGCGCCTGGCGGCAGGCTGTCAGCCGGGTCGAGCAGTACCGGGAGCGCTACGGGATCATCGACCCCGACCGGGCGCTCGGCCCCGAACCTCGCCACCTGGACTTGGAGCAGCGCCGCCACCACCGCGCCGCCCACCAGGCAATCGAGCGGCTCCACGAGCGGCAGCCCACCCTGCGTGAACGACGGCGCGACCGGCACGAGCGCGCCCACCCCGACCAGCCAGGCACCCGACCCAGCCGAGCCGATCAGCCTCGCGTAGCCAGAGCTGATGAGCGCCAGCGCGGAGGCCGTGAGCGCGAGACCGGCTGAGCAGGACCTCTCGCCTGTGAGAACTTTCTCCACGATCCTCAAGGCCGGCCCTGCGGGCGGCCGCCTGCGGCGGCCGTCCTCGGCCGGCAGCACCTACTGAGGCCTCCTGACCTCACGTAGTCCGATGGCACAGAAGCTCTAGAGCAGTCTCTATTCGCATTTTCAGCCAAAAGCCTCAAATGCGTATTGCCCTTTCCGCAACAACGGAACAGGCTAACACTCGGCGGCTTGGCAGAACCGCTGCAAAAGGAGCGAGGGGGGCTGGACCGCTGAACGACCTTGTAGGCTCCAACCTAGAGCGCCACGCCGACCGCGCTGATACCCCAGGGGCCGCTCCGCACGATCGTCGTCATCGCAGTTGCCGCCTGGACGCCCACACGGCTTGGCTCTTCTCGTCCTCACGCGGATGTCGATCTCCCCCCCGAGTGTGCCTATGAGCGAGCGTCGGTGGAGCCTCTGCAGGTGAGGAGTCGGGAATGGCGCACCGACCCTTGTACAGCTAGATGATCTCCTTGGTCATGAATAGCTTGTACCTGGAGTGGGACGAGGAGCCGGGAGAGCGGGCAGTCGCCAGGTCTTCTGCCGTGCTGTCGCCACTTCACATTGGAGGCGAGAATGACGGAACCGAGTTCCGCTGAGGAGACCCCGATCCAGGACGGCGATTCGTTGGAAGAGCAGAACACCGACGCTCCGGAGGAGACCGTAGACGAGAACGACAAGCTCGACGACTTCAATCCCCGTGATAACGAGGGCTGGCCAGATGAACGCCCAGATGGTGGCAACTTCGAGGACGTCGCGTTCCCACCGCAACCGGATGAGGGCGTGTCATGAGCGAGACTGACGTCATCCAGCGGGTGCGACGGATCGCCCTGGAGGAGGCACGGAAGAGTGCCGCCGGGGAGCTCGACGCACTCAAGCCCATGGGCACGAACACCAACAACGTGAAGTACAACACCGCCTACTATGGGTTCGCTGAGAATAACCCTGATAAAGCATGGTGTGTCGTTTTCATCTGGTGGGTGATGCGCAAAGCGGACGTTCCTGCGACGGTCTTCCCTAAGAAGGCGAGCGTGTTCAGAGCTGCAGACGGCGGTGTGCGCGCCTGGTTCAAGGCTCGGAACCGCTTTATGTCCGCGTCGTCCATGCCGAAGGTGGGCGACCTGGTTATCTTCAAGTCCAGCCATATCGGCATTGTGGAAAACGTCCAAGGCGATACCATCTTCACCGTCGAAGGCAACGCCAGCAACAGAGTCCGACGGAGAAGCTACAGCCGTAGCAACTCAAACATCGACGGGTACTGCCGCCCCGCGTACGACATGGTCGAGGAGGACGACATGACCAAGGACGAGCTGCTCGACGCGCTGGAGTCCGAACGCGGCCAGAAGGCCTTGCAAAAGGCCGTCACCCGCGTGCTTCGAGTGGCCGTTGGCCCCGACGACGGCAAGACGCCCGCCGGCGTGTACTTCGACCGCGTAGACAAAGGCGTGCAGGCTATCAAGAAGAAGGTCGGTGCTTAGGACGATCAAGAACAGGCCATAGTAATGTTGGCGCCGGTGGCGGCAGATGTGAACCTGACGTCGTAGCCGGCCCATGGGTGCTGCCTGACCTGGTGTACGTCGGGAGCAGGGAAAAGGAGCTGCGCGCAGTGATGGGCGGCCGGTCCTAGTCAAACGGGGATGTTCTCCTCGGCAGCTGATCTTCGACTGACCGCCTGTCCCGCGTGAACCCCACGGCGGGCAACGCCACGCGGCCAAGTGCCAACCGGTCGGTCAGCCCGCTGGATCGCGCGACTCGTCCCACCGCGTCGCCTCCCGTAGCAGGCGACGAGGCCGACTCCGAGGCCAGCGGCAGCGACGGCTGGATCACCGGCGAGCTAGTCTCACCAGCGGCCGTCGGCGAGAGGAGGGATCGTGACCGAGCACCCGCACGTCGAGGTGTTCATGCGCACCTACAGGGCGTTCACCGCAGGAGACATGGACGCCCTGGGCCGAGCTGTTCGCCGCAGACGTCGTCTGGCACACCCCCGGCCGCAACCCGCTCTCGGGCGACTACCAAGGCAGCGATGCGACCTTCGCGTCCTTCGCCAGAGAGTTCGAGCTCTCGGGTGGAACCTATGCCGTGGAATGCCATGACGTCCTGGCCGACGACGACCACACGGTGGCGCTGCTCCATTTACAACGATCCGGTTGGTCGTCGAGCCCGCCTCACCCGGGGGAGGAACCGGCCGGTGTGGGATGCGTAGGTGCGGTAGGCGTCGCCTAGGCCCTCGGGGGAGCTGAGCAGCTTCTCCTCGGCGGCCGCCCACCAGAGATGGGTGACGATGGACAACGCTACAACTCCCAGCAGCAGGTAGCTCCGGAAGACAAGGGTGGTGCCCACTGCGACTGCAATCATCGCGGTGTAGACGGGGTGGCGAACATACCGGTACGGACCGTCGCTCACCAGCCGATGGCCCACCGTCACCCCGCTGACCGCCCCGAACCCGCCCATCGCTTGCACAGCCCATACCCCCAAGGCAATGCCCGGAGCCCAGAGACCGAGGCCGACCGCCTGCAGAACCAGATCGATCTCGGTTGACCAGTTCAACCATCCCTCGTACGCCCAGCCGGGTGCGACCACAACCAGGACCGGATAGACGAACGGAGCGACCTGGACCAGGTCGCCTCCGCGGCCGATAAGGGGAGGCGGCTGCAGCCGGGCCCGTAGCTCAACACCGTGCCCGGGACGTTCCCATCGAGACCCCAACACCCACGCGGCCGCATTGGTTGCTGCCATAACGGCCGCCAACAGTTGAACCCATGCACGTGCCACGTCATACCCGCCTTGGGACGGGTTCGACCATACGCCGTGGTGGGGTGCTGTCAACGGCCACTGAGAACACCCCGCTCCCGGGGGATCGGCCGAGTTGATGACCGTCGCCGCCACGCTTCGAGCTGCGTCGTTCTCGCCGGCCGTGCCCTCCGCGTGCCCGTAGCATCGACAACTGGCGGTCACTCACGGTCAACAACGGTCGATCCACGGAGGCTCTGACCTGCGACAGCAGCGTAGGATCACGCCAGGACGACGGAACCGGACGCGCCTTCCAAGCTCGTGGCCCTGGTCCGCGCTGGGTCCGCACGGCATCGGGAACCGCTGGTCCCGGGTGGGCACGAGCGGTCACCGTCGGCGAAAAGGGATCGCAGGTCACAGGCAGTCCACCGCTATGACCGGGGACAGCGAAGCAGCATTGGACAGGGTTCGAACCCCTCACCCAACCGCTACCGTGAGCCCGCTGGGGCGGACGGTCGGCAACTCCCGATTATCAGCGGACAACATCGGCAAGCAGACACCCAGCTCAGCGAGCGTGCCCGCCGATCGCGCAGGTCCAACGAGCGGTCTTCCGGCTCT
>JASLBL010000098.1 GCA_030146615.1 Actinomycetes bacterium | reverse complement strand
ATCGCGACCGCCCAGGGTCAGGAGGAGCCGCTCCAGGTCGAGTTCCGGGAGACGACGCCGGGCGAGGGGAAGATCGGGATCACCGTCGCCATGTCGGGACCGGCATGGGGAAGCGGCCAGCGGCTCGGCCAGGACGCCTTCTCGGCCACGATCAACGGGAGCCCGGTCGGGGTCACCGGAGCCACCCCGTTCGGTGAGCAGCAGGGCGGCCGCGGAAAGGTGGCGGTCGTCCTGGCCGTGGATACCAGCGGCAGCATGCTCGAGCCGGGCGTCGGGGTCCTGAACATCGACCGGGCCAAGGCCGCCGCCGACGCCTTCACGCGGGCGATGCACCCGGAGACTCGGCTCGGTCTGGTGGCCTTCTCGAGCCAGCCACGAGTCGTCCAGAACCCCACCACCGACCACGCCGCGGTTCGGGCGGCCATCAGCACGCTCTCCGCGGAGGGCGACACGGCGCTGAACGACGCTGTCGTGGTCGCGTCGGGACTGCTGGAGCGCGAAGCGGGGCAGCGCAACCTGGTCGTGCTGTCCGACGGCAGGGACGAGGGATCACGCGCGACACGTGCTGACGCGATCGCGGCCGCCAAGGACGCGAGAGCGACCGCCTATGTGGTCGGCTTGAACGTGCCCGGCTTCGAGCAGGATCAGCGGGCCCTCGAGCAGCTGGCGAGATCCACGACTGGCGGGCAGGCATTCGAGGTCAACAACGCCGACGAGCTGGAGGGGCGGTTCTCGACCATCGGGCAGTCGCTGGCCTCCCAGTACGTGGTCGAGCTGACGCTGCCACCGGGGCTCGGCAAACGGGTGGATCTCAAACTGGAGGTACAGGCGAACAACGAGGTCGGCGTCTACCAGAACACCAACTTCGTCCTTCCCGGGGGAGCGAGCCCGACGACCATCCCGGCGGTCCCGGGCGAGCTGCCCTCGGCTCCTGGGCTCTCGCGGCTGGAGAGTCCGGAGGGGCGGTACGTGATCGCCCTCACCGGGTTCGCCACCGTGCTCATCGCCTGTCTGCTGCTGTTCGGCGCCGGGTCGCGCGGCCCCAAGCCCTACCGGGCGCTGCGCCAGCGGCTCTCGCCGTACTCGCTGACCCCGGCGATCTCCGATGACCAGCCGCGGCTGACCGCCTTCGGCTCCAGCGAGTGGGCCGGCAGGGCCACCGCCATGGCCGAGACCCTGGTCCGCCGGGGCAACCTCGAGGAGACCTTCCTCGACCGCCTGGAGGCGGCCGGGCTCAACATGCGGGTGGCGGAGTTCGTGCTCATCTCGCTCGGGTCGGCGTTCATCCCGCCGCTGCTGGTCCTGGCCGCCACCCGCAACCTGCTCCTGACGGTGGTGGTGGTGCTCCTCGGCGTGGTCGGGCCCTTCGTGTACCTGTCGGTCAGGGCGTCGCGGCGCCAGGCCAAGTTCGAAGAGCAGCTCCCGAGCACCCTCCAGCTGCTCGCCGGCGCCCTCCAGGCCGGCCACAGCCTCCAGCAGGCCGTCGACACCGTTGTCCACGAGGCCGGGGACCCGATCGCCGGCGAATTCCAGCGGGTGCTGACCGAGGCCCGGTTGGGCCGGCCCCTGGAGGAGGCGTTCGAGGCCATGGCCAGGCGGACCCGAAGTGTCGACTTCGAGTGGACGGTTATGGCCATCCGGCTCCAGCGGCAGGTTGGCGGGAACCTGGCCGAGGTGCTGAGCACCGTCTCCCAGACCATCCGGGACCGCTATTCGCTGAAACGGCAGATCAGGGCGCTGTCCGCCGAGGGCCGGCTGTCCAGCATCATCCTGTCCGTCCTGCCCGTCCTCCTGTTCATGGCACTGATGATCTTCAACCCGGTGTTCCTGAAGCCGCTCTACACCACGACACTCGGGCTGATGATGCTGGCCGGGTCGGCAGTGCTGATGATCTTCGGGGTGTTCTGGCTGAAGAAGATCACGGAAATCAAGGTCTAGATCGCCATGACGACTTCGCTGCTCATCGTCGGCGCCATCGCCGTCTTCCTGGCCGTGTTCGCGGTCGCCTACTCGGTCCAGTCGATCGTGGCCGAGCGCCGCCAGGCCTACCGGACGCTCCAGGCCATCCGGGCGGTCGAGCTGCGCCCGGCCGACCTGCGGAACCGGGAGCTGGCCCGCCCGGCCCGCGAGCGCCTGCTCAAGCCGTTCTACAACGCCGCCCTCGGCCTCACCCGCCGATTCACCCCGGCCGGGGCGAGGGACGCCATCCGCCGCAAGCTGATCCAGGCCGGCAGCCCGTTCGGCTGGGACGCCGACCGGGTCCTGGTCGCCAAGGTGGCCGGCCTGACCGGCGGGGCGGTCCTCGGCCTGCTGTTCCTGGCCGTGTTCAGCTTCGCCTGGCCGCTCCGCGTCCTCGGGTTCGTCCTCATCAGCCTGCTCGGCTACTGGCTGCCGAACATCGTCCTCACCAACGCCGTCCAGCGCCGCCAGAACGAGATCCGGACGGCCCTGCCCGACTCGATCGACCTGCTCACCATCTGCGTCGAGGCCGGCCTCGGCTTCGACGCGGCCATGGCCCACGTCTCCAAGAACACCAGCGGCCCGCTGGCCGACGAGTTCTACCGGACCCTTCAGGAGGTGCAGCTCGGCCGGAGCCGCAACGAGGCCATGCGCAACCTGGCCGACCGCACCAATGTCGCCGAGCTGCGCGCCTTCGTGCTCGCCATGGTCCAGGCCGACGTGTTCGGGGTGTCGGTCGCCAACGTGCTCCGCGTCCAGGCCAAGGACATGCGGGTCAAACGTCGCCAGATGGCCGAGGAGCGGGCCATGAAGGTTCCCATCAAGGTCCTGTTCCCCGTACTCTTCTGTATCTTCCCAGCTTTGTTCGTCGTGATCCTGGGGCCAGCCATCATGCGTATTGCCGACGTCTTCGCGAGGTAGCACCCCTCAGATGTCCCGCCATGTCGTGCTGCTGCGACGTGACCCCTCACTGGGTCTCGCCCTCAGAGCGCTGCTCCACGGCAGCGGCCGGGTCACCGAGCTCCTGACCATCCAGGCCTGGTCGGCGCTGCAGGCCGAGACCGTCGACGCCGTCGTCATCGACCTCCCGACCGCCCGCCGCACCCAGGCCATCGACCTGGTCCGATCCCGCTTCGACGGCCGCCTCGTCCTGGTCCTCGACCCCAGCGACGACCCCGCCGCCGTCCCCTCCCACCACGACTGCTCGATCGTCCAGCGGCCGTTCGAGATCGTCGAGCTCTGGCACCTGGTCACCACCGACCCCACCCCCGCCGCCAACGGGGAGCGGAGCCCGGCAGGTCGGGGAGTGGGGGAGCAGGGTCCCGCCTCCAAGGATCCGGGTCCCTCGGTCGCGAAGGAGCAGGGAGCAGGTCCTGCGGCGGGGGAGGGTGCTCCCGCTGCCAATGCGGCGAGGCGAGAGCGAGAGGCGGGTCCGGCCGCGGCCGGCGAGCCGGCCCCGTCGGCCGTGCGAGATGCCGAACCCGGCCGGGGGGTCGCGGCTTCGTCGGATGAGCGGGAAGCCGCCTCGTCGGCGTCGGGTCGGACCATACCGGGGGAGCGAGGTCCCGCTTCGGCCGGTGCCGGCCGGACCGCGGCGGGGGAGCAGGAGGCCGCCTCGACCGACCCGGGTCGGAGCTCGCCGCGGCAGGATCCGGCCTCTGCGGTTCCGGGCCTGACCCCGCCGGTGCCCGGTGCTCCCGGTGGGGCCAGCCCACCCGGTGCCGACGCCTCAACCTGGAGGTGGCGGGGTCGCCGCTACGGCCCGGCCACCGCGATCCCGCCCGACCCGCCGGGCGGCGAGCCCGGTTCTGGCGACTCCATGCCCGGGGCGCGGACCGGCGACGCCTCCCGCGGTCCCAGGTCCGGCAGCTCGGAGCCCGAGGCCACGTCCCGCCCGACCGCTGCGACGCCAGGTTCGGCTCCGGCCAGCCCCCGCTCGGGAACGCCGGGTCCCGGCCAGGATCCGACCTCGCCAGGTTCCACGCCAACCCTGGACGAACGCTCCACCGCCAGGCCGCCAAGCCCCCGACCGGCCCAGGACCCCGTCCCGCGGCAGACCGGCCCTTCCACGGGTCGCGGGCCAGCTGAGGCCGGCGGTCCCACAGCAGCCGCCTCAGCGCCGGCTGCGCAGAGCTCCGGGTCGGGGAGGCCGACCACACCCGAGAAGGGACCCTCAACCGGAAGTGGAGGTCCAGGGCGACCGTCGCTGTTCCGCCGGCTCACCGAGCGCCTCGGAGGCCGCAAATCCGAGCCCGAGCCCCAGGAGGCCGAGGTCACGACCGACGTCCGATCGGCGTCGGTCCCGGCCTTCGAACCACCACCGTCCGCGGACCCCTCGCAGCCACCACCCAGCCCTCCGGTCTGGCCAAGCTCTGCCGCCCAGTCCCGACCCGCTTCCGGTGACGTCCGGTCGCGTCCAACAACCCCGCCGCCTTCCCGCCCCGCACCCCAGCCGGCGCCGCCCGAGGCCGGGCCGCCCTCCGCCCCCGCGCCGCCTCGCCCGGCCGCCCCGCCGCGGGAGCGACCCGCCGCCTCGGGACCGGCAGCCTCAGGAGCAGCCGCCGCGTCGCCGTCGACGCCCGCAACCCCGCCGGCCGCCTCGGCGGCGTCTCCGACGGTTCCATCCGCGCCGGAACGCGCCCCCGGCCCACCGCCGGCGTCCACACCGCCTCTCCGGCCGGCGCGTCCCAGTTCCGCATCACGTCCCGAACGACCAGTCCGCCCTACCCGGCCCGCCACCTCACCCGCTCGGCGACCATCCACGCCCGAGCCGCCCCGGGCTACCGAGCCTCCACCACCGACCCGTCGCGAGGCCGAGGTCCCCACCGCCCGCGAGCCGGACGCGCCCAAGGAGCCGGCCCAGCCCACCAGTGCTGACCTGCCCGCGGCCGCCGCTCGGGCGGCCGGCGAGCCGGAGGAACCCACCTCGGCCGCCGCGCGTCCCGAACCGTCCGAGGCGCAAGCGACCCAAGATCGGGAGGAACCCGCTGCAGTCGCCAGTGGTTCGCACTCGCCCGAGGCCGATGTGCGCCGCGACCGGAAGGGATCCGCCCCGGCCACCGCCCAACCCGTCCCGCCCGAGGACCAGCCGCCGCCCGACCGCGAACCTGAGGCCCCGGCGGCTCAGGAACCGCGCCCGACCGAGGACCAGCCGGACGCCGCCCAAGGGGAACCCGCTCCCGACACGCGCCCCGCGGCAGCGGCGGCCGCCGCAGCCGTGCCCGCGGCCGCGGAGGCCGTCCCCGACGACCCTCGGGACGTCATCGCCGCCGCCAGTGCGGGTGACCCGGCGCACGAGCCCGACCCGGCAGCGGCCAGGGCCGAGGCCGACACCGCCGCTGTGCCGACGCCCGCCGGGCCCAGCATGCCGCCCCCGGGCCCGGTCCCGGCCGGTGGCCGCCCGGCGGGGGAGAGCGACCAGCCTCGCCCCCAGCGGCCCGCGGCCCAGGCGGCGCCGGCCCCCGCCGAGCCGGCGACGCCCTCCGAAGCACCCGCCCCGGCAGCCACCGGCGGGCAGGAGCCGGAGGCGGAGACCAGGACCCGCCCGGGGAGTGGCCCCCTCGGCGTCGCTCCGGACGGGCCCGAGGCGCTGCTCGCGGCCGCCGAGGCGGC
>JASLBL010000090.1 GCA_030146615.1 Actinomycetes bacterium | reverse complement strand
GGTCACGGCCAGGGCCGCGGCCGAGGGCCAGGACGACGTGATGATCATCAACATGGGCCCCCAGCACCCCTCGACCCACGGGGTGCTGCGGCTGGTCGTGGAGCTCAAGGGCGAGGAGGTCATCAACCTCCAGCCGGTGGTCGGCTACCTGCACACCGGCATCGAGAAGTCGGCCGAGTTCCGCACCTGGGTCCAGGGGGTCACCTTCGTGACCCGCATGGACTACCTGGCCCCGATCTTCAACGAGACCGCCTACTGCCTGGCCGTCGAGAAGCTGCTCGGGATCGAGGCCCCGCCGCGCGCCCAGGCCCTGCGGGTGCTGATGATGGAGCTGAACCGGATCTCATCGCACCTGGTCTGGCTGGCCACCACGGGGCTGGAGCTGGGCGCCCTGTCGGTCATGCTCTACGGCTTCCGGGAGCGGGAGGAGATCCTCGACATCCTCGAGGACGTCACCGGGCTGCGCATGAACCACGCCTGGGTGCGGCCGGCCGGGGTCTCCCAGGACCTGCCCGACGGCACCGAGGACAAGATCCGGGCCTTCGTCCGCGACATGCGGTCCAAGGCCGACGAGTACGAGACCCTGCTCACCAACAACCCGATCTGGCTGGAGCGGACCAGGGGCATCGGCTACCTGTCCCTGGACGAGCTGATCGGCCTGGGCACCACCGGGCCGATGCTGCGGGCGGCCGGGCTCGACCACGACCTGCGCAAGGTCGCGCCCTACTGCGGCTACGAGCAGTACGAGTTCACCGTCCCGACGGCCACCGGCTCCGACGTGTACGCCCGCTACCAGGTCCGGCTGGCCGAGATGCGTGAGAGCCTGCGGATCGTCGAGCAGGTGCTGGACACCCTGCCCGGGGGGCCGGTGATGTCGACCGACCCCAAGATCGGCTGGCCGGCCAAGCTCGCGCTTGGCCCCGACGGCCTCGGCAACTCCCCGGCCCACGTCCAGCACATCATGGGCGAGTCCATGGAGGCCCTCATCCACCACTTCAAGCAGGTCACCGAGGGCATCAAGGTGCCGAGGGGCGAGGTCTACGTGCCCGTCGAGTCGCCCCGGGGGGAGCTCGGCTACCACGTGGTCTCCGACGGCGGCAACCTGCCCTATCGGGTGCACGTCCGCGACCCGTCGTTCGTGAACCTCCAGACCGGCACCCCGATGGCGATCGGGCTGCTGGTCGCCGACGTGATCGCCGCCATGTCCTCCATCGACCCGGTCCTCGGCGGCGTCGACCGCTGAGCCCGTAAAGGAGCCCCCCACCGCCGTGCCCCTGTCCGACCAGACCCTGACCCGAGCCGAGGAGCTGATCGCCCGCTACCCCCAGCGGCGCTCGGCCCTGCTGCCGATCCTGTTCCTGCTCCAGGCGGAGGACGGCTACGTGTCCCCGGCCGGCGTGGCCCAGGTGGCCCAGCTGCTCGGGCTGACCAAGGCCGAGGTCGGGGCGGTGGCCACCTTCTACACCATGTTCCGGCGCCGCCCGGTCGGGAAGTACCTGGTCTCGGTGTGCAAGACCCTGCCCTGCCAGCTGCGCGGGTCCCGCGACATCTCCGAGGCCATGGCCAGCCGGCTGGAGGTCCCCCTCGGCGGCACCGACGAGAGCGGCATGGTCACGGTCGAGGAGGTGGAGTGCCTGGCCGCCTGCGACGGCGCCCCGGTGGTCCAGGTCAACACGGAGAACTACGAGCGGCTGTCCAGGGAGGAGGCCCTGGAGCTGCTGGAGGCCCTGCTCCGCGACGAGGTCCCGCCGCCGTCGTTCGCGGCCGACGGGTCGGTCACCGAGCCGTCCACGGCCGCCCTTCACTGGCGCCTGGCCGGCCTCGGCGACCCCCCGGCCAGCTTCGGCGGCACGGCGGCGGCCGCTCCCGAGCCCGCCACGGCCACCGCCAACGGCCAGCCGGAAGCACGGCGGGTCGGCCGCGAGCCGTCCCCGCCCGAGCCGACCGAGCAGCGCGAGGCCGGCGAGCCCCAGCCGGCCGAGGGCGCCGGCGCGGCCGCCCCGGAGGCCCCCACCGAGCCCGAGCCCCAGGACGAGGTGGCGGCCCACGAGGCCCCCGGCGACGAGGGACCGGCCCCCGAGGAGAAGCCCAGGCCGCAGGCGGGTGAGGGCCGGTGACCGAGCAGGTCAAGGTGCTGACCTCCCGCTGGGGAGACAACCGGGCCCATGAGATCGACCGCTTCGGCGAGCTGGACGGCTACGCCAGCCTCGACGCCGCCTTCGAGAAGTCCCCCGATGACCTGGTCCAGCTGGTCAAGGACTCGGGGCTGCGGGGCCGGGGCGGGGCCGGCTTCCCGACCGGCATGAAGTGGGGCTTCCTGGCCAAGGGGACCGGCAAGCCGACCTACCTGGTGGTCAACGCCGACGAGAGCGAGCCCGGCACCTTCAAGGACATGGAGCTGCTCGAGCGCGACCCACACGCCCTGGTCGAGGGCGTGATCGTCTCCTCCTACGCCATCGGCTGCCGCAACGCCTTCATCTACCTGCGGGGCGAGTGCGGCTGGCCGGGCCGCCGGCTCCAGACGGCGATCGACGCCGCCTACGACAAGGGGCTGCTCGGCCGCGACATCAAGGGCTCCGGGTTCGACCTGGACGTGGTCCTGCACCGGGGCGCCGGGGCCTACATCTGCGGCGAGGAGACGGCCCTGCTGTCGTCGCTGGAGGGCCAGCGCGGCCAGCCCAAGCTGCGCCCGCCCTTCCCGGCCGTCGAGGGCCTCTACCGGGCCCCGACCACCGTCAACAACGTCGAGACGGTGGCCACCGTGCCCTGGATCGTCCGCAAGGGCGTCGACTGGTTCCGCTCCATGGGCTCGGAGAAGTCGCCTGGCCCCAAGCTGTTCAGCGTCTCCGGCGACGTCGTCAACCCCGGGAACTTCGAGTTCCCTCTGGGCGTGCCGGCCCGCGAGGTCATCATGGACGCGGCGGGCGGCCTGCGCGACGGCAAGGAGCTCAAGGCCTGGACCCCCGGTGGGTCCTCGACCCCGATGCTGACCGCCGACCACCTCGACACCCCGATGGACTTCGAGGGCATCCAGGGCGCCGGCAGCCTGCTCGGCACGGCCGCGGTGATGGTCTTCTCCGAGGACGTCTGCATGGTCAGGGCGTGCCTCAACTTCACCGAGTTCTACGCCCACGAGTCGTGCGGCAAGTGCACCCCCTGCCGGGAGGGCACCGACTGGATGCGCAAGATCCTCGGCCGGCTGGAGACCGGCCAGGGCCGCCCCGACGACATGGACACCCTCAAGGACATCTGCGACTCGATCTTCGGGCGTTCCTTCTGCGCCCTCGGCGACGGGGCGACCAGCCCCATCGTCTCCGCCCTGAAGTTCTTCCGCGACGAGTTCGACGAGCACGTCAGCGGCGGCGGCTGCCCCTTCCCGGGGGCGCGCGTCACCGTTGACGCCCACTAGGAGCCCCATGGCCGACAAGCCGACCACCGTGAAGATCACCATCGACGACGTCGAGCTCGAGGTCCCGCCGGGCACGCTGGTCATCCGGGCCGCCGAGCAGCTGGGGACGATCGTCCCGCGGTTCTGCGACCACCGGCTGCTCGCCCCCCTCGGGGCCTGCCGGCAGTGCCTGGTCGAGGTCGTCGGCCAGCGCAAGCCGCTGACCGCCTGCACCACCACGGTGACCGACGGCATGGTGGTCAAGACCCAGGTCACCTCCGAGGTGGCCAGGGCCGGCCAGGAGGGCAACCTCGAGCTGCTGCTGATCAACCACCCGCTCGACTGCCCCATGTGCGACAAGGGCGGCGAGTGCCCGCTCCAGGACCAGACCTTGGCCCATGGGCCCGGCGAGACCCGGTTCGTCGAGACCAAGCGCCGCTACGAGAAGCCGATCAAGATCTCCGAGACGGTGCTGCTGGACCGGGAGCGCTGCGTGCTCTGCGCCCGCTGCACCCGCTTCTCGAGCGAGATCGCCGGCGACCCGTTCATCGAGCTGTTCGAGCGGGGGGCGCTGGAACAGGTGGCGATCTACGAGGACGAGCCGTACGAGAGCTACTACAGCGGCAACGTCGTCCAGATCTGCCCGGTGGGGGCGCTGACCGCGCCGTCGTACCGGTTCCAGGCCCGGCCGTTCGACCTGACCTCGACCGACGGGGTCTGCAACCACTGCGCGGCCGGCTGCAACCTGCGCATCGACGCCCGCCGGGGCATGGTCACCCGCCAGCTGGCCCGCGACAACGACGAGGTCAACGAGGCCTGGAACTGCGACCGGGGCCGCTACGGCTTCGCCTACGCCCAGTCGCCCCAGCGGGTGCTGATCCCCCACCTCTCCGAGGACGGCAAGCTGCGGACCGCCTCCTGGTCGGAGGCGCTGCGCCGGGCCGCCGACGGGATCCGCGCCGCCAGGGCCAAGGGGGTCGGGGTCCTGGTCGGCGGCCACCTCACCGACCAGGACGCCTACGCCCTCCAGAAGCTGGCCCGGGTGGCCCTCGGCACCAACAACGTCGATGCCCGGTCCTGGCCCGAGGACGAGGCCGGCGCGGCCGCCGTCGCCCAGGTCGCCGGGCGCGGCCCCGACGACGGCATGCCCACCTACAACGACCTGGAGGCGGCCAGGGCGGTGGTGGTGGTCGACCTCGACCCGCACGAGGAGTCGCCCATCCTCTGGCTGCGGCTGCGCAAGGCCGCCCTGCGCCGGGGCGTGCCGGTGGTCGCGGTCGGGTCGCGGCCGGGACGGCTGGCCGAGTTCGCCACCGTGGTCGCGACCACGCCCGGCGGCCAGGCCGAGGCCCTCGAGCGCCTCGGCCGGGGCGAGGGGGAGGCCGGCGGCCTGCTGAAGGAGGCATTGGACGACGGGGGCTCACGTAGCGGAGCGGTAGCCCCCGGCGACCTCATCGTGCTCGCCGGGTGGCGGGGCGGGGCCACCGGCGGGCTGGCCGCGGCGGCCCGGCTGGCCTCGACCCTGGGCGGGCGGTTCGCCTGGGTGCCGAGGCGGGCCGGCGACCGCGGGGCCCTGGACGCCGGCGCCCGGCCCGGGC
>JASLBL010000089.1 GCA_030146615.1 Actinomycetes bacterium | reverse complement strand
GGCCGCTCGGCATGCTGCTGATGCTGGTGCTCCTGGGCCGCGGCTACTCCGGAATGTCGATGCTGCTGTTGTCGGTCGCAGCCGTCCCGGCGCTGATCCTCTTCGGGGTCGGCGAGGTGCAGCGCAACCTCTTCGAGCTCCGCTACTTCGTCGGCGCGGTGCCCGTCGGGCTGCTGCTGATGGCCCGTCTTGCCAGCAGCACAGAGAACCCCGGGCCACGGAGGATCATTGTGGCGCTGGTGGTTGTCACGCTGGCCGTCGGGCTCGCCGACCAGCAGCTCAACGGCGCCAACCCTCGCCTCTATGACTTCAGAGGAGCGCTGGCGCGGGTCTCGGCTCAGGCACGACCGGGAGATGTGGTCGTCTACGAGCCGCTGTTCATCGGACCGGTCGTGGACTATTACGCCGCCGACCTCCACGCAAGGCCGCTCAGCGCCGGGCTCCCCTTGCCGCGGCGAGGGCACCGCGTCTTCGTCGTCGGGAGCTTCCTCGACGATCCCAGCTCGGCCGCCCGGGTCGGGGACGCACTGCATCAGCTATCCGAGCAACGTCGACCCGGCGACGAATTCCAGAGACCCAACGTGCAGGTGTGGATGTTCCAGTGAATCCGTCGACCGATCCACGGCTGCTGGACGTCCGGCGCGAGTCGGCACGGCTCGCTCGCCCGACCGGTACTCGGGTCTGGCTGCTGCTGATCATCAACGTGCCGTTGTCCCTCTGGTACTTCAGCTGGCTCCTGGCGCCGCAGCGCGTCGGCAACCGTGCCCTCTACGGCATGCTGATCGTTGCCGAGCTGTTCAACCTGGTCCAGGCCGCGGGCTTCTGGTGGACCTGTGCCGACGAGCGATCCCGGCGCGGTGCCGTCCGTCCGGCCTACCTGGCCGACGTCGATGTCCTCGTGCCCGTCTATGGGGAGCCGGTCGACGTGGTGGAGCCCACCATCGCTGCGGCAGTACGGCTGCGGGGAGCACGGGTCCATGTCGCCCTCCTCGACGATGGCGACAGCCCCCAGATGGAGGCGCTCGCGGCCCGCTACCGAGCCACCTATGTCCGGCGCCTGTCGCACACCGGCGCCAAGGCCGGCAACCTGAACAACGCCCTCCGGCTCACCAGTGCCCCCTTCGTCGCCGTGTTCGACTGTGATCACGTGCCCGACCCGGGCTTTCTTGAGGCCACCCTCGGTTACCTCATTGCGGATTCGCGCGTGGCGTTCGTGCAGACACCGCAGTACTACGCCAACGCCATCCAGGGAGGGCTCCCGGCTGCCGCCTGGGCCCAGCAGGCCCTGTTCTTCGGCGCCATCGCCCGCGGCAAGGACCGTCTCGGGGCGATGTTCTGCTGCGGGACGAACGTGCTGTTCCGGCGCTCGGCCCTCGAGCGCGTCGGGGGCTTCCCAGAGAACTCACTCACCGAGGACTTCGAGCTCTCGATCCGCCTCCATGCCCTTGGCTGGCGGAGCCGGTACGTGTCCGAGGTGCTCGCCCAGGGCTTGGGACCGGAAGACATGGCCGCCTACGTCAGCCAGCAGCACCGATGGGCCCGGGGCTGTCTGTCGGCCCTGCCGGCGGCGCTCCGCGCCAAGCTGCCGTGGCGACTGCGCGCCCAGTACGTGCTGTCGGCGATGTTCTTTCTGTCTGGCTGGAGCGTGCTCGTCTACATGCTGCTCCCGGTCATCCGCATCCTGACCGGCGCCCAGCCCCTAGCGAGCGCGTCCGCCGATCAGTTCCTGCTGCACTTCGCCCCCTACTTCACCGCCTCCTTGCTCACTGTGGTGCTGGCGGGGGCGGGCATGTACACGTTCGCAGCCTTCGCGCTCACCGCCGCCACCTTCTGGCTCCACATCCATGCCAGCCTCAAGGCATTGCTCCGACGTCCTGGACGCTTCGTCGTGACACCGAAACGTGGGCGGGCGGGACGCCACATCAGAGCTGTGCTGCCGGCCTTGATCGCCATCTGTGTCCTCGGCACCAGCGCATGGATCGGCCTGTTGCGCGACCGGAGCCCGGCCACCCTCAACAACGTGGCGTTCGCCGCGCTGCACATGTGCGTGCTCTTGAGCGGGGCGGGCCCTGCGCTCCGGCGGTCAGGAGGATTCGCCGGCCAGGCCGACGCCCACCAACAAGGCGGGAGGTCGGCCGCGTGACCTCGTCGTGACGGCTCCACGGGGGCGCCGTTGGGCGCTCGTGGTGGGCGCGACCGCGCTCGTCGCGGCGGCGGTCGCGCCGATCCTGCCTCGCGTCCTGGGGCCTCGCCCGCCAAGCGCCGAGGACTTGGCCAGGGCCGCGGCCGACCGCTTTCTCGACCGCTATATGGAGCAGGACGGCCGTGTCGTCCGGCGCGACCAGGGCGGCGACACGGTGAGTGAGGGGCAGGCATACGCAATGCTGGTGTCGGTGGCGATCGGCGACCAGCTCCGGTTCGACCGCGCGTGGAGTTGGGCCAAGACCCACCTGCAGCGCAGCGATGCCTTGCTCGCCTGGCGATGGCATGAGGGCCGGGTGCCTGACCCAAACTCGGCCAGCGACGCGGACCTGGACGCCGCCTATGCCCTCGTCCTGGCCGCGCGGCAGTTCGGACAACCGTCCTACCTCGACGAAGGTCGACGCATCGCCCGCTCGATCCTGGCGAAGGAGACCGTTCTCCTTCCCGGAGGGTCCCTCGTGCTCGTGGCTGGCCCGTGGGCGCGCACCAGCCCCTACGCCATCAATCCGAGCTACTTCGCGCCGAGTTCGTATGCCCTCCTGAGTGAGGCCACAGGCGATCCGAGGTGGGGGATGCTCCTGCGGTCGAGCCACCAGCTGGTGGGCCGGCTCACCGGTGACCCGCCTTCCCTTCCGCCTGACTGGGCGCAGCTTGACAGTGATGGCGCCCTGCACCCGATCGCGTCACCGGGCGCCGACGAGGGGCAGCCACGCTACGGCTTCGACGCCCCTCGGCTCCTGGTGCGCCTGGCCACTGACTGCAGCGAGACGAGCCACCGTCTTGCGGTCGCCGCAGGCCGGCTGATGCCCCTGGAACCCGGACGCGTCGCCGCAGCGTACGACCTCAAGGGAGTAGCGCTTGTCGACCACGGCCATCCCCTCGCGGACGTCGCGGCGAGCGCCGTCGCCCTGAGGACCGGCGAGCAGAGGCTGGCACGTCAGCTGCTGGAGCATGCCGAGGCCTTGGACCGCCAGGCGCCCACCTACTACGGCGCCGCCTGGCTCGCCCTGGGCCGCGTCATGCTCACCACGAACCTGCTGACCGAGTGCAGCACAGTCCAGGCCACGGCTCCCCTGCCGGGGGCTGGTCAGCGATCCGGCATCGGTGACGATCACGTCGGGCAACTCGCCACCAGCGGCGATCATCGACACGCCGACGACGACGCGCACCTGGACGGCCGGTGACACGATCGACTTCTCCGGCCATGCCACCGACCCGCACGGCAGCACGCTGGCGGGGACCAGGCTGTCCTGGTCGCTGACCACGAGATCCGGCCTGGATCGAGCTACGGCTGACCGCGACCGGCAGCGGCGGGCTGACAGGCACCGCCACCGCGCGGCTCGGCCCACAGATCGTCGGCCTCACCTCCCGGGTCCAACCCGACGTGGTCACCCCCACCACTCTTACCTCCGACCCGCCACCTACCAGCAGGCCCCGACCGGCTGCACGTCCAGCCAGTGGAAGGCCAGCTACTTCGCCAACCAGTCGCTGTCGGGCACGGCGACGGGTGAACGCTGCGAGGCGGCAGTCGACCACGACTGGGGACTGGGTGGTCCTACCGGGGTCGGTATCGGCACCGACAACTTCTCGGTCCGCTGGGTGAAGACCCAGAACTTCACCGCCGCACCCACCTCTTGACCGCCACCGCCGATGACGGAGTGCGGGTGTACCTGGAGGGCACCCTGGTCGTTGACCAGTGGAAGGACCAACCGCCAACCACCTACACGGCCTCCCGCCTGATCACCGACCACGAGCTCATGGTCGCGTACTACGAGCACACCGAAGGCGCCGTCGCCAGGCTCGCGATCTCGCCATAACGGTGCTGGACTCGCACATCGACGCGTTTGGGCTGGAAGCACCGATGTGCGCATGTAACGCCTACTGGGTGACAAGCGCTTTATCTGGTACCTGGCTTGACGCCAGGACGCCAGTGCGAACGCTTTCCTCCCCCTGCACGGGGCGTTCGCATCATCGCCACTGGAATGCGCTCCGCTCGCTGACCCGAAGAGCGGACCACTCCAGTCGCTCCCGACGTCCCCAACAGCCGAGAGATAGGAATGCCAGCACCAAAGGTCCGACAACGCGTCACCCTCTTGTACAGAGGTGTGAAGCTGGGCGTTGAGTTGCTCGCTCTCCTCGGTGAGGAACGCGCCGTCAACGTGATCAGCACGCCGCTGGAGCTGGCCAAGGATGGGCCACCGGCCGATGTGGTCGTGGTGGACGTTCCGGCCGAGGACCGGCGCACGGTCTGTGAGGAGGTCCGCCGCCACTACCGTGGTCCGCTGATCGTGCTCCTCGACCAACGAGACAACAGCCACCACCTGCCCCCCGACCGCAGCCGGATGCTTCTGACCCGCCCGTTCTCCATGCGTGAGTTGGCGGTCGCTTTGGCCGCGTCAGCATCACCCCGACCGGTCCCGGAGGTGGCCGCGGGCCTTCGGCTCCTCCTGCCCCACGGGGCCCAGAATCGCAAGACCGGGCCCGGTCCTAACACGGGACGCAGCACCATCGGACAAGCCGTCCCCCGGCTGATGCGAAGTTGGCGGGAACGCCGGCTGGTCCGCATGTCGATCATCGCGATCATGGCCGCCCTGCTCTTCATGGGCGCGTTCGCGCTGGTCAACCAGAGTGACCCCTGCGGACCAGGCTGCGACGAGTTGACCGGCGCCGACCTCACCTCTCCTTCGAGTACCACGGTTGGCGCAGTCGGGGCCGTTCCGTACACGGCCGATCCGGGCGTCGGCGTGGTCGGCCCGACAACCACCGAGACCAGCGCCAACCCGGCCGCCGACGAAGGGAGCGGGATCGTCGTGGCCACCGATAGCCCGGCCCGGATCTCCACGTCGACGGCCTCGTCGAGCGGGGCGCCAACCCCGACCTCGTCGAAGGACCCAAGCCCCCCGCCGCCGAGCGCTCCATCCACCATCGCGCCGACGACCTCCAGACCAAGGCCACCCACGACCGCGACGACGACCACGACCCCGACGACGACCACGACCCCGACGACGACCACGACCCCGACGACCACCACCGAACCTTAGTTCCACCCAGCCAGCTGTCCTGAGGTGGGGGCCGCATCGAGTTCACCCTCTGGCATCTTGGTCGCCCACCTTCGTATCAGGATCCAGAGGAGCTCCCGTGCCCGACCCCCGCGCCACCGTCAACCAGCCGTTGACATCGGTGCCAAGAGCCCGCGACGGTCAGGCCTCGACGTCGCGCTGGCCTTGGGTGGCCGGCCTAGGCCGGCGGAGAGTGGTGCGCTACAGCCTGGTGTCCCTGCTCTCGGTCGCGGTGTCCCAGTCCGTGCTCGCGGTCGCCTTCGGCGTGCTGCACTGGACGGCCCAGCTGGCCAACGTTGTCGCCTGCGCGGTGGCCGCGGTTCCATCCTTCCACCTGAACCGGAGCTGGGCGTTGGGGACGCCGTGGCCGCTTCCATCTCCTGCGGGAGGTCGTTCCGTTCTGGGTGCTCGCCTTCCTCGGCCTGGCCTTCTCCACCTGGGCGGCCGACTTCGGGAGCACCATGGCCCACCATGCGGCCGCCTCGCACGCGGTGACCACAGCGATCGTGATGGCCTCCTCGCTGCTGGCGTTCGGGCTCCTCTGGCTCGGGAAGTTCGCCATCTTCAACGTGCTGCTCTTCACCGAGCGGCCATAGCCCAAGCGCCACACACCCCCAACCGTCAGCTCAACCGGCGGCCTGGCGACCCGGCGACCGACCCAGCAGGCGGGCGTGGTCGACCTTGAGGCAGCGGTCCTGGACGTAGGCGAGGCCGGCGCCTTCGGCGATGGCGCGGGCCTCAGGGCTGCGGATGCCGAGCTGGAGCCAGAGGGCGCGGGCGCCGGCGGCGACGGCGGCTCGGGCCACGTCGGGGGTGTGCTCGGGGCGGCGGAACACGTCGACGATATCGATCGGCTCGGGGACCTCGTCCAGGAACGCCACCATGGGGATCCCGTGGACCTGCGGCTCGGGGCAGGCCGGGTTGACCCCGAACAGGCGATAGCCCTGGTGGTGGAGGTACCAGGCGACCTGGTTGGAGGGGCGGTCGGGGTTGGCCGAGAGGCCGACCACGGCGATCACCTTGGTGTCGAGCAGGAGCTGGCGGAGGGCTTGGTCGGTCATCGGGCTGGTCCCTGCGTCGGCGGCGGGCCCGGCCATGGTAGGCCCGGCGGCGGCTCAGCCGCAGAGGTGGCAGTCGCTCCAGCAGGAGGCGCAGGTGTCGTCGGTCTCGACACAGCAGTTGGTGGCGGCGTCGGTCGGCCGCGGGCAGCCGACGTTGGTGTCGCCGGGGCAGCCCATGTCGGTGTCGCCGGGGCAGCCGACGATCGTGTCGCCGGGGCAGCCGACGTTGGTGTTGCCGACGCACTCCAGGTCGGTGTCGCAGTCGACGTCGGTGTCGATGCAGTCGATGTGGGTGTCGGCGCAGTCCAGGCCGGTGGGGGCGCAGTCGCCCCTGGTGTCCTCGCACTCCAGGTCGGTGTCGCACTCCAGGTCGGTGTCGACGCACTGGAGGTCGGTGTCCGGGCACTGGGCCTCAGTGTCGCGCAGCAGCGCCGCGACCCGCCCCCCGGCGGCCGGGGCCCCGTCCAGGCGCAGGTCGAGGTCGAACTCGTCGAAGTCGCTGCTCACGGCCGGATCGTCGACGCCAGCAGGCGGGTGTGTCAACGTGACCCGGCGGGAGCGGGGCGGGGGCGGCGGCGCGAGGGGCTGCCGCCGCGCCGCCGCCCAATCGGTCAGTCGAGTCCGCAGTCGTAGGGTCCCTCGGCGGGCGGGTAGGGCTCGACGCCTTCCAGGGCCCAGGCGAAGATGAACGCGAGCGCGTCGAGGTCGCACTGCGACAGCACCGGGTCGCCCAGGTCGGGCCAGCCATAGCCCATCAGGTCGGTGCTCTCCAGCAGGTTGGTGGCATGTCC